>RECF01000050.1 GCA_007694145.1 Acholeplasmatales bacterium
GCTTGGGGCAATAACTCTTATGGCGCTCTAGGTGATGGTACGACAACAAGACGTACAGCGCCCATCGATATCTCCGCACACCTGAATCTTGAACCCGGAGAGCGCGTGGTCGACATGAAAGTGCAGGCGGACCACAATTACTTTTTGACGAGTACGGGCCGCGTGTTGGTCTTTGGTTACAACAGCAATTTTAGACTGGGAACTGGCAATGCCACATCAGAGCGCACACCGGTTGATAATACCGCGTCATTCCCCATTGAAGAAGCGGACACGTTGATTGCCATTTACGCCGGAGCGGCCCATGGTTATGCTTTGTCAAGACAAGGTCGACTTTTCGGATGGGGTTTCAACAGTGATGGCCGTATAGGAAACAATACAACCACCCATGTCCCTTTACCGTTTGAACTGACGCATTTGCTTAATCTTGCCGAAGCGGATCAGCTCGAAGCAGTGTATGTCGCAACAAACAACACCTTTATCGTGACTGAACAAGGCCGGTTGTTTGCGTGGGGACGAAACCATTACGGACAACTCGGTGTTGGGCATAAGCAAGCGGTCATCGCCCCACAAGAGATAACCGACATATTGAACCTTACAGGGGATGAGACGATCGAAAATATCAGCTTGTCAGGCGACACAACCTTTATCTTGACCAGCTATGGCCGGCTGTTTGCAAGCGGCAGAAACACACATGGCCAACTGGGACTGGGAACAACAAGTAATTTTGAGGCCTTTGTCGAGATCTCAGCGCTGTTTGAACTGGACGAAGATGACGCAATTCAGCGGGTTGAGGCCGATGATTTTCATACCGTTGTCTTGACCTCAAATCAACGTGTCTTCACATTTGGCAGCAACGGCCGCAATCTTCAAGGTCCTGAAGGCGCGAACCCGCAAACAACCCCGCTAGACATCACCGAAGCACTGGGTTTATGGGAAGGCGAAACCATCCTCGACTTCAGCACAAAATTTATCACGACGCGATTTTTGACAAGTGCGAATCGCTGGGTTGTTGCGGGATACAATCAAAATGGCGTATTGGGCACAGGTGATGCAGAGACCCCTTCAGCTTTTACCGCCGTGACGTTTCATGCCTGGTATGCGCTAGAATCAACGATGGTACCATACGATAGCATGCTTACGCTCCCTGACTGGACTAAAGAAAACGCCACCTTTGCCGGTTGGCATACAGCCGCTGACTTGAACAGCCCTTTGGCCACGCTCACGATGCCGGCGCACACATTGAAGTTGTATGCAAGTTGGACCCGTGAGGAGTAGCCTGTTTTCATACGCTATTTCTTAGCGTAGATTGCATCACACACACAAGAGGTCCCTTCTTTACGGAAGGACCTTTTTTGTTGTTAAGACCAGTGGGGACATAAGAAAATCTCATGACATGTAAGCGATTTCTTGTTGTGGGCGATGTCTTGAAGTATATGAATATCTACGATAAATCTTGTAAATGAATCCCGTAATGAAACCGATTACTTCTTTTTGTTAAAGTATATAAGTACTTTTTGTGAAAGAGTTGTCATGTAAAAATATTGGGTAAAAAAGGACGCCTCAATTTTCTTAAAAAAATAGCATGCAAAAATCTAATATCAATGCGATAATATAAGGGTGAATCCAAAAAACTATCTTGTATAATGAAGGTGACGGTGATTGCATGAGTCAAATGGATAATTTGTTGCTTGCCAACTACACAGAACTCTCCTTGCACGAATGCGGACGAGAGAAATGCCAGCCAGGTAAAGTCATTACCCTTGATGTCAAAACGTATCATTTGTTCCACTATGTGCTTTATGGGAGTGGCACATTCATCTTCAACAATAAAACCTATCAGTTGAAAAAAGGCGACATGTTCTACATCCCACCTGGTGAAACCGCCCTGTATTATCCTTCCGACAACAATCCTTGGATTTATACATGGATTGGCTTTTCCGGAACGAAAAGCGACCAGTACTTGAAACGAATTGGTATCAGTGATGATCACCCCATCTATCACGATACCAAAGAACTGAACCTGAAACCGCTTTTCAACGATCTTGCGGACCGATACAACCATTCGCAGTTCCTAAGTATTGAGTGCTTGGCGATTTTTATGAACATTTTATACAAGATGATGATTGCCAAACACAAAGAAGATGTTGTTCTTAGTGCCAAAGAAACCCACATTCGGATGGCGAAACAGTTTGTCGAAAACAACTTCCAGTTCAAGATTAAAGTGACCGATATCGCCAACTCACTCTCCTTGAGTCCAAATTATCTAGCCAACATCTTCAAAGAGACACTGGGCATGTCCCCGAAGCAGTATCTTACAGATTATCGGATGCACAAAGCGTGCCAGTTGTTGTCAAATGGTGTCTTGAGTATTAAAGATGTGGCAAAACGAGTTGGTTATGCCAATCCGCTCCACTTTTCCGCCGAGTTTAAGCGTGTCAAACGCATGTCACCGACCACTTACAAGAATCAAAACGAGCTCTAAACGATTCAATAGACGTTCACTAGGAGGCCAATTTTATGAAAAAATCACTACTTATTCCCATCGTTACAGGGGTGTTGCTGATGGTTGCAGTCACCGTGGTTGTGCTTATCCTCACCGGGAGAGAACAGCAAGACGTTTCTGCACCACCCTTTGAAATCTATGACTGGGAACCGACTTTCGGTGCCGGTCGAAACACTGAGGATTTCACCTTGTATGATGCTACGTTTGATCCTGAAACTTTTAAAATCGAGCCGGTACCCGCCCTACAAGATAACAAGCGAGAAGATTTTATGATGGGTGTCGACGCATCGATGATTAAAAAAGTTCTGGACAAAGGTGGTATTTACTACAACGAAGACGGTGTCGAACAAGACATCTTCCAAATACTGGCCAGCCAAGGCGTCAACTACATGCGCGTACGCGTTTGGAATGACCCGTTTAGCCCCATTGGTATTAAAGGGGCCGGTGACATGGATATCCAAACGGCCTTTTGGATAGCGCAACGCGCACGTGCGGTCAATATGCGGATTATCCTTAACTTGCATTACAGTGACGAATGGGCCGACCCAGAAAAACAAACTAAGCCTTACGCGTGGGAAATATTGACGTTTGAAGAGCTTGTCGAAGCGGTAGAAACGTTCACGTATGAGGCGATGATGTACTTTAAAAATCGTGGGGTCACCCCGCAGATGATTCAAATCGGGAACGAGATTAACAACGGCTTGTTGTGGCCTGATGGCAGATTGCTTTGGAACGATCCCACCTCGTATGACCGGGTTGCCGATTTGCTTAAGGCCGGCATCCAGGGTGCAAAAGAAGCCGATCAACACGTCAAAACAATTATCCACCTCGCCGATGGGGGGCGCTTTGAGCTTTTCGATACGTTTTTCAGTGAAATGCGCGATCGAAATGTTCATTACGATATAATCGGTGCCTCCTATTATTCGTTTTATCACGGGCCACTTGCCGATTTACAAGACAACTTGAACCGGGTTGCTGAGAAGTTCAACAAACCGGTGTTCGTCGCTGAAACATCTTATGCCTTCACCCGACGCAATCATGCGCATGCCTCGCATATCTTTGGGGATAATCAAGAAGCCAACGGGGGCTACCTTGCGACCATCCAAGGCCAAGCATCCAGCGTAAGAGATGTAATCGAAGTCGTCGCAAATGTCCCGAATAACCGCGGGCTTGGCATCGTGTATTGGGAGCCAGCCTGGTTACCCGTGCAAGGCGCCGGTTGGGCGGAAGTCGGCACGAATGCAACGTGGAGCAACCAGGCCTTTTTCACTTTCAGTGGTCGCGCGTTGCCCTCGCTTGCTGTCTTCAATGCTGTGCGCGCATCTGAGCCTGTTGAAGTCCGGATTGTCGGCTTACGTAGTAACACCATCGACGTCAACTTGAACATTGCCTCACCCGTCACAGGAGAAAGCCGCATGCCAAGTGAAGTCATTGCACTGACGGATGTCGACGCGTACCGATACATCCCTGTTGTCTGGGATGATACCGAAAAAGACATAGCCGAAACGACAGTCGGTGAGCACACGGTGACCGGAACGGTTACTTATGGTAGCCATGTATGGGCAGTCACCGCAACGGTACGCTCGGTGGAAAACTTCGTGATGAATGCTGGATTCGAAGAAGGTAAGACAGGCGCGAATGATGAACCTGTCAAACTGCCTTGGGTGATGGAAAGTACGATCAGCGAAGATGTTGGCAAAGTCCAAACCAACAAAGACTTCCGCACCGGTCAAAACAATTTCAATTATTACCACACTGCCGCTTTCGATTTCAACTTGTACCAAGACATTGAACTTGAAAACGGTACCTATGAATTATCTGTGTACGTCATGGGTGAAACGAACACCCGCATTACTGAACTTAAACTCTTTGCGGAACAGTTTGGGGGAGAACGGCTTGAACAGACGATGAATGTTTCCGGATGGAGTGCTGGATACCGGAAGTTCACCATTACGGATATTGTCGTGACAAACGGTCGAATCCGCATCGGTGTCTATGGGCTGTTTAGCGCAAGCACATGGGGACATTTGGACGACTTTGAGCTTATTCGGATCGATTGACGATGCGTTCGCGTATAGCTTGCAATGATGGCTGGAAGTATCGCGAAGACTTTCAGACACACTATATTGGTATGCCCCTACCCGCCGCAAAAACTGTCGATTTACCCCATGCCAACGTCCAACTTCCGATTACTTATGCCAATGAACTGGCTTATCAGTTTGTCAGTACTTACCAAAAATCCCTTTCAATTGAAGAGCCTTTGACAAGTCATCGTGTTGTCTTAGGCTTCGAAGGGGTTGCCCATGATGCGAAAGTGTATCTTGATGAACACTTTGTCGGACATCATGAAGGGGGCTACACCCCATTTGAACTCGACATCACCGATTATCTGAATGCGGGAAGGGCACATCTTTTGACCGTTGTCGTCGATGCGAGAGAATCCTTGAACATGCCGCCTTTTGGGCATGTCATCGATTACTTGACTTACGGCGGCATTCCCCGTGAAGTATGGCTTGAGATTCGTCCCGAATATGCGATTGCAGATGTCTTTGTCTACGGGTCAAACTTACTTGAATCACCGGAAGTGTGTTTTGATGTCACCTTATCAGAGGCGCGTTTTAGTCGGCTCAAACTTGCACTGTTTGACGGAGAAAAGTGTATCGCAGAACAAATTTATGCTGTCACAAAAAAGACGGTTCAAGGCACCTTGGCTGTCGATGCGCTGATTCTTTGGTCTATCGACTGTCCGAAGCGGTATGATGTCGAGATGACCTTACTTGTCGATGAACACCCCGTGGACCGCATTACAGTAAAAACTGGCTTCCGCGAAGCATTATTTAAGAAAGACGGTTTCTACCTAAACGGTGGCAGAGTGCAGTTGATTGGTTTGAATCGCCATCAAAGCTTTCCGTTTGTCGGCTACGCCATGCCTAGGCGGGCCCAACAAGAGGACGCCCGCATCCTAAAGGAGAGGCTAGGACTCAATGTTGTCAGGAGCTCTCATTATCCACCAAGCAGGCACTTTGCCGAAGCGTGTGATGCTCTGGGTTTGCTGCTGTTTCAGGAACTACCAGGGTGGCAACATATCGGTGATGCCCACTGGAAAGAAGTGGCCCTGAAAAATATCGAAGAAATGATTTTACGTGACCGCAACCGTCCGGCTTGCATACTTTGGGGCGTTCGCATCAATGAATCAGGCGATGACACCGAGTTTTATGCGAAAACCAATGCGCTCGCCCGTCGTCTCGATCCAACAAGACAAACTGCCGGCGTCCGGTTCATCACCCATGGTGACGTGCAAGAAGACGTGTTGGCCTTGAATGATTTCATCCACGAAGGCGATAACCTACCTTTGCGCAAAATAGAAGATGTGACAGTGCATACCGAACTGCCTTACATCGTCACAGAATATGCTGGTCACATGTATCCAACAAAGAGTTATGACCCCGAGGCCAATCGCATAGAACACGCCAAACGGCACTTGAACGTCATCCATCACGCCTATGGCGATACACGTTTAGCGGGCATCATCGGCTGGTGTGCCTATGACTATCATACACATGGTGATTTTGGCAGTGGTGACCGCGTATGCCACCACGGCGTGCTTGATATGTTCCGACACGAGAAACTCGCCGCTGCGAGCTACGCGTCACAACGTGTGCAACACCCCTATCTTAAAATATCAAGTCACTTCAACATTGGCGACCACCCAAAGGGTTTTATCAAGGAAGCCTTGATTTTCACCAATGTCGACGCTGTGGATGTCTATCGTAATGCGTTGCACATTGGACGGCTGTATCCTGCTAAAGACATCTATCCGCACCTGCCGCATCCACCCATCATCATGGACTGGATGGGTGAGTTGCTCGAAAAAGAAGAAGGACTGAGCAATGGTCATGCCAACCGAATCAAGGCACTATACAAAGGTTTGGCCATCTATGGAAGAGAAAACTTGCCTGAGTCATACATGCAGTATATTCAATCACCACAGGATATCGATTTTGCCTGGACCATGTATGGCAAATATGTGGCCAACTGGGGTTCAGAACGAGTGGCTTATACGTTTTCAGGCATTCAGGACGGTCGAGAAGTCATTGTCAAAAAAATCGGCGGTGACTTTGAGAAACAAATACGCTTTGAAGCGGATGATACTACACTACAACTGGGCGAGACCTATGATGTCATGCGGTTGTCCATTGTGGCTGTCAATGAACACGGTCAACGACTACCTTACGCTTTTGATGCATTCAACATTCAAGTCGAGGGTCCATTAGAGGTGCTGGGCAACACGGTCGTCAACCTGTTTGGTGGCGTATATGCCTTCTGGGTCAGAACTGTCGGGGTGCCTGGCGAAGCTTCTGTGACCATCACGAACAACGATGTGCGACAAACCTTGCGATTGACCATAAAGGAGTGAAACAATGAAGAAGTTCATGATTATAAGCGTACTTATCGCGTTGACGTTATCGTTGACAGGTTGTTTCTGGCGCCGTGACCGCAGTGAAAACGGCGCCAGCACCGAAACGCTCACGCTCACCATTTGGGAAGACACGAAAAACATTGAAATGATCATGACCATCACAGATGAATTTGCCAGATATTACGCCTTGACCTACCCCAATGCCCCGCGGCTACGGTTTGATATTGTTCCGCATAGTGAGCAGTCTGCAATTGAAGATCTTGTACTAGATGGTCCTGCTGGTCGGGGTCCTGATATTGTGGCCTTTGTCCACGATACACTGGGTGTTGCAGTGGGCGGCAATCACCTCGCACCGAACATGTTTGCGGCAACCATACGCGCAGAGCATACGGAAGAAGCGGCGCATGCGGCCAGTCTTAACGATGTGATGTACGGATTCCCCATCACTTCTGAGTCACAGATTCTGATTTACCGTCCCAGTAAAATGAGTGCCTTGCAAGCTGAAAATATTGAAACGATTATCGGCACTGATGCCGCGAACGCGCGGCTTGTCTGGGATATTTATGAAGGATACTACTCGTTTGGTCTACTCAATGATGCGATGCTTTATGGTGTCGATGGTGAGACAACAACAGGGCCAAACTTTCTGAATTTCGCGACACCACAAGCCATCGAAAACATCTTGTACATGCACACGCATTTCTCCGGCAACACCAATCTTCGCATCCCTGGAAAAATCAGCGGTACAACCGATATCGAAGGACTGAACCAGTTTTTATCGCAAACCGTTGATGCGATTATCGTCGCACCGTATTTTTGGGCTACAGCAAAAGAGGCTTTCGGTGCCGATGTTGCCATGACGGTTTTGCCGCAGGTGAATGGTCAACAAATGCGTCCTTTTTCCGGCTACAAACTGTATGGCGTTAGCCGTTACTCAAAACATCCAGCCCTTGCGCAAGAGCTGGCGAACTTCCTTGTCAGCGACTGGGCACAGGCACTCCGCTTCAGAGACCGCTCTTTGCTGCCAACCCAAACATCCTTGCTTGAGAAGATGGATCAAAACACCATCGTTGTTAACCATTGGCGTAACCTTGATTCTTTACGTATGACCATCCCTGAGGCGACACTAGCAGAAGGAAGGGTCTTCCTTGCGAGTCTTGAGACGTCTATTCTGATGCCGAAAATTGAACGCTTCAGTGCCTTTTGGCTGGCCTACGCCAACAACATGAAAGCATTATGGGAACAAGGCACATTGACGCAGGCGCAGTTGATTGAATACTTGAACAATATGACGCGCAACATGTAGTGAGGAGTGAAAACCATGCAGACGCTCCATTCATTGACAAGGTTCGTCCTTAAGAAATTATTCGGACATTTTAGCGCGTATCGCTTCGTGCGGACCGCTTTTGAAGACGCGGGTTTGCGACAACGAGCGAGCCTTTGTTTGTCATGCCTTGTTTATGGTGGCGGCGATTTATTGAGTAAAAAATGGGACTTGGCCATTGTGAAAGCCTTGTTCATGGGCTTGGTCTTTTGGATTGCAAGTCTGTATGCCGTTCCGGTTTATAGCGGGGCCATCGAGCATGCTGCTTTCAATATGCGCGTATGGTTGACGGGGTTGATGGTTTTCTACCTTTACCTGCATACGCGGCACATCCGCGACACAATCATCGAAACACGCACTGTCAAGAAAGGGGATCCTTATCGCCATAGCCTCTTGCGACGCGGTATTTTGAAATTATGGGTTGTATCGCGACAAGGCGTTGCACGCTATCTGGCCACACTGCGCGCGGGAAAAGTGAACAAGACGTTGTTTTGGTTACTCAGTCCGTATATCATCATGGGTCTTTACCAAGCAAAAACCAGGCAATGGCACAAAGCCGTGTTATTGGTTTTGATACAAGGGACGCTGTTGTCCTATATCTTGTCGGTCGGTGTGCTCGATATCTTGGATTTCGTTGCCCTCGATACGGATTTCAGACCCTCAACGTTCAATCTTGTCTACGGCTTTATGGCACTCTTCGCAGTATGCTTGTATATGTCGGTCTATGTTTACAACATCGTAAATGTGACCCGTCAAATCTCGACAGGTCAATTGGGAAACACGGCATTGCGCGACGATCTTCGTGCTTTAAGAGACGAACGGTTGCCACTGACTTTGTTGAGTCTTCCTGTGATTGGCGTCATGGGTTTCACCATCATCCCACTCATCTTCATGATCAGCATCGCTTTCACCAGTTATACCGGGGCGAGTCTTGAGTTTCGCTGGCAAGGATTTGAGATTTTCCGTCGCTTGATCATGATTGAGGATAATCTCTACACGTTGGTTGCCGTGGTAAGATGGACGTTGATTTGGGCAGTACTTGCGACCTTTACCAATTACTTCGGGGGCATTATGCTATCCCTGCTCATCAACAAGAAAGGTGTGAGAGGCAAGAAAGTATGGCGAACCATTTTCATTATTACGATGGCGACACCACAGTTTGTATCGTTGCTCATCATGAACCAAATGTTTGCCTATGAAGGTCCGGTGAACCAGTTTTTGCTCAATGTGGGACTCATCAATGAAAACATCAACTTTTGGGGCAATCAGCTTCGCGCTAGGACATTGATTATCATCGTGAATATGTGGGTGGGCATTCCTTATTTGATGTTGCTCACATCGGGCATTCTGATGAACATTCCTGAAGATCTTTACGAAGCAGCGCGCATTGAAGGGGCCTCTAAGGTTCAAGCGTTCCTGAAAATCACCATGCCCTATATGTTTTACATCACAACACCGTTGCTACTAATGCAGTTTATCGGCAACATGAACAATTTCAATGTCATTTACTTGTTGACACAGGGTAGACCGTATGGTGTAGGGTTGGAAAATGCTGGGGGTACGGACATTTTGATTACTTGGCTTTACCAGTTGACTAGAACGCACAGGATGTACAACCTAAGCGCTGCCATCGGCATCATCATCTTCGTGCTTTCTGCGAGTATTTCCATCTCTATTTACCGCAAAACGGCCGCTTACAGCAAAGAAGGTGAGTTCTCGTGAAAGTAGGACGCATAGAACTGGTCGCATCGTATGTCGCACTTTGCATCTTGAGTGTTGTCTGGCTGATTCCAATCGTCTGGGTCATTCTCACATCATTCAGAGGCACCCCCGGGGTGGCTTCACCGACATTCATTCCCCAAGTTTTCACGCTTGACAACTACAAGAACCTGTTCAATCCGCAAGGGAATCAAGCGTTTTACATCATGTTTCCCCGCTGGTTCATGAATACACTAATCATCGCCGTACTGAACATGCTCATTTCAACGATTCTCATACTTTCCACCGCCTATGCTTTGTCTCGGTTCAGATTTGCCGGTCGTCGGTTTATCTTAAACATTGCCTTAGTTCTAGGCATGTTTCCAGGTTTTATGGCGATGATTGCCGTCTATCTCATCTTGAACATGCTTGGGTTGGTCAACTCACCATGGGCACTGCTTGTTGTTTACAGTGCCAGTTCGGCTTTGGGATTTTACGTTTCTAAAGGTTACTTCGAGACCGTGCCAAAAGATCTCAACGAGTCCGCCATGATTGATGGCGCGGATCAGTTGACCATCTTTATCCGCATCATTTTGCCACTATCAAAGCCCATCGTAGTCTATACGGCCTTGCTCGCTTTCATGGCCCCATGGATGGACTTTATCCTTGCAAGCATGATTTTGCGGACACCGGAACAAAAAACAGTGGCGGTTGGACTTTACGGGTTGATTATGGAGCATGCCGATTTGTTCAACAATTTCACCATTTTCGCAGCGGGTTCGGTCGTGGTGGCCATTCCCATCGTCATCATGTATGTCATTTTACAACGGTTTATTATTCAAGGCGTCGCAGCCGGCGCCATTAAAGGATAAAAAATAGGAGGATTGCAATGAAAAAAATCACATTGGCAGTTTTATTGATGATCGGGCTCTTCACCGTGCTCGCCTGTGGCAAGCAAGAGGAAGACCCAGCTTTTGAAGCGACATTAAACATTCTTGACATGATATTGACGCGCGGCGAAAGTGAAGCCGTCGACTACACGATTGCGCCAGCTGGCACGTTCGGCGTGGTCACGTTTGAAATCATTGAAGCCACGCCAGAAGGCGTAATCAGCATCACCGGAAATACGGTGGCGGCACTCCTTGCAGGCACCGCGACTGTTCGGGCAACAGTCAACAACATGCCGGGAGCGAGTCAGACGTTCACGGCCACAACCACGTTCTCTGTAACAGTTGAAGACATTCAAGCCATCCCTGGTGAATACGTTTTAAATGGCGGGTTTGAGTTTGGCACGAACGAGTGGACGATGGTTTCCAATCCAATCGACTACACGTATGGCACGCAAGTCGTCGCCAACAATCCCCATAGTGGCGAGGCGGCACTTAATCTATGGTATGATCACACAGGCAACGATTTGGGTGAGGCGCTTGATCTCACCATTTCACAGACTTTGAGTCAGGTGCCATCCGGTACGTATTTGTTCTCACTGTGGTATCAGGGAACGACGTCTTCTGTGACGATGCGGGTACTCGCAGGGGCCACCGTCCTTCAGGAGGAAACTTTCAGCGGTTACGATTATCGACCCGTTCCTGATCACTTTGGCTATGTCAATTATGGCATCGAAGTCACAATCGATGCTTCCATCACCGAACCCATTACTGTAGAAATTCATTTTGAAGGACCCGCAGAAGTTTGGGGTTATGTCGATGACATCAGTTTCCGTGCGGGAACACTTGACGATTTGATTCTTGCGCCAACTTCAGGTGAAGAAGGTTACATCAACTTCATCACTGGAGGACACTTTCCAAACTTGAGTGCCTGGACTGTCGACATCACGGGTCCGGCATCAAGTAAACAAGCCAACATCAGTGGTGGACGTCTCGCAATATGGGCCAATGGTGTTGCAACATTCCGTATTTATCAAGTCGTTACCGTACCGGAAGAGACCTACAATCTTGTCATCTATTGGGATGGTGGGGTCATGGGTGATTCGTTCAATGTCGATGAAGCCTATGCGTATGTAAAACAAGGTGAAACCTATTACACCATCGACCTCGAACCCACCGGTTGGACGGGTGAACTGACCCGTGCCGATCTCGAAGGATTCATCTTATCCGGTGAAGTAGAAGTCGGTATCTATATCAATTTCACCAGTGGTAGCGACAACTGGATCAATCTCGATGATTTTGCGTTATGGTCTTACAATATTGATACCTATGACCCTGATGAAGGCGATGCGACAGCGGCTGAATCTGTCATGACTCTGATAGAAGCCCTGCCAGAGCCGTCAGCGGTCGCTCTTGAAGATGAGGCGGCTGTTTTAGCTGCTGAAGCGGCCTATCAAGCATTGACCGAACTACAGAAGACACTGGTCACAAACTACGAAAAACTGGTGCACGTACGCGTGGCACTGGATGCATTGACAGAAGAACCGCTACCCGATGTTCCATTAGTTAGCTTAGAAACGTTCAACGAACAAGGAAACTTCACAGTGGGTAGCTGGTCTTTGGTCGATCTCGATTGGTGGGTGCAAGGTGGCAATACTTGGACAGATGCTGACTGGGTGCACAGTGGTACGCAACGTTATGACATGTTCAAAGACCAAGCATCCTTAACGGCACGCATCGCCAAAGGCATCACCGGCTTGCCTGGAGGGACATACACCCTGACAATCCATGCGGCAGGAGGGGGTCTCTCTGAAGTTGAAGTCACGTTTGGTGAAACGGTGCAAGTTCTAACTATAACAGGTGATTATGCTCCCTATACTGTATCGTTTGATCATGATGGTTCAGCGTTTGTCTTTGTTCAAGTCAAGGTGAGCCGGCCCGATACAAATGGCTGGATCAGTCTTGATACGTTTAGTGTCACCAGCACGTACTCGTATCCAACCGTTGACCTTGAAACATTCAACAGCCAAGGGAACTTTACAGTCGGCAGTTGGGCTATTGCTGATTTGGCGTGGTATGTCGATGGTGGCAGTGCCTGGACAAATGGCGATTGGCCACACAGCGGCACGCAAAGCTATGATGTGTTCCGTGATCAATCCACACTGCAAGCGGTTCTTGCAAAAGTAATCACGGATCTTGATGCGGGTCATTATACGTTGACACTCCATGCGGCAGGTGGCAATATCGACCAGTTACGGGTGACCTTCGGTGAAAGCAGTAATGTGTTTGCCATTACAGGTTCGTACGCACCGTATACGGTCGATTTCACCCATGACGGTAATGCACCGGTACTGGTCAAAATCGAAGTTGTCCGTGCTGATACGTCGGGTTGGATTCAACTCGATACCTTTCATGTTGAACCCGGTACCTCTGAAGAATGATTAGAAAAGTACGTCTAATTCTCTTGATGATGTTGGTGGTTGGCATCGTGTTCGGTTGTGCCGCTGATGATGACCTACCACCAAACAATGCGTTTCTTTTTGTCTATGACATGCAGCTTGGCGTTGATCAGTCACGCCGCATCGATGTTGTCACCAACATTGAACTCGATGATACGCTCACCTATGACATTGATAATCCCGAAGCCATCTTGATTCATGACGGACACGTCTTTGGTCTAAGAGGGGGCGATCAAAGCACCGTCACCATCAGACACGGTGAGATCAGTCATCAGTTTCACGTTTCCGTCACCGGTGACACGTTGCCGTTGTCACACTTTGAACACGCGTGGTTTGACGATATTTCCGTTACACCGGTTACGGCACTTCAGGGTGAGAGCCGGCCTGATTTCATCATGGGTGCGGACATCTCCTCCATCGATGAAGTCTTGCGACGGGGCGGGAAGTTCTATGGTCGTGACGGTGTGCAGACTAGCGCTTTCAAGTTGATGACTGATGCGGGAATCAACTATGTTCGAATCCGGATATGGAATGATCCCGTCAGTCCTGAAGGTGTCCCTTATGGCGGTGGCAACAACGATATAGAGACAGCTATTCGGATTGGGAGCATGGCAAAAGCCCACGGCATGAAGATTTTGCTCGTCTTCCATTATAGTGATTTTTGGGCCGACCCAGGCAAGCAAATCATTCCGAAAGATTGGGCTGCGATGACAACAGCTGATGAGATCGCCACTGCGCTACATGATTTTACTTACCAGACGATGCGTAGGATGGCAGAGGGTGGCGCCATCGTTGACATGGTTCAAATCGGCAATGAAATCACACCCGGACTTCTCACGCAAGGCGTCCATGATTATGGTAATATTGCCGAACCCTCGCGCTTCAATCTGCCTGCCTCAATCAGTGGTAGTGTCAGCAACCCAAATTTCATCACCTATCTCAATGCCGGACTTGACGCCGCCCGACTGGCCAATCCTGAAGTCTTGACGATGATTCATATTGATCGGGGTGCAAACAACAGTGCCTCGAGAACCTTTTTCAACCGCTTGCAAAACAACGGGGTTGACTATGATATCATCGGCCTTTCTTACTACAACTTTTATCATGGCAGCATGAGCAACTTTCAAAGCAACATGAACGACTTGGCAACGCGCTATGGCAAACCGATTGTCGTTTCGGAAACGAGTTACGGGTTTACCAGTCAGCCGTATGCGAACACAGCCCATATTCTGACCAGTCCTTCAGGTGGCTATTCTTTGACACCTCAAGGTCAGGCAAACAAGCTCCGTGATGTCATCAACATCACCGCCAACACCCCGGAGCAACTCGGTATCGGCGTATTTTACTGGGAACCCGCGTGGCTACCGGTCGCTGGCGCCGGCTGGGCAGGGGGCGGGACACCGGCTACCTGGGCCAACCAAGCCCTGTTCAGTTATCAAGGCGCCGCATTACCTTCCCTTGATGTGTTCTGGCGTGTCAGGGAGCCTTCCTAAAGCGCAACAAACAAGAGACAAGATCCCTAATTCACACGGATCCTTGTCTCTTTTCTTATGAATGTGTGTACAACATGCGTAGCTACATGTGCATCGTATCAGGTGGACTGGACGCTTGATAGGGAGAAACGGTTAGGCGGTTGATAGACAGCTGTGACAAAGCGGTATCTTCTGAACCCTATACGTGATACTGGGCAAATTTGACCGATCACACGACGCTATTTAGGCGAATAGCAGCGTTGATTAAGTCCACCATTGCCCATCGAGAAAGCGCTTCACAGAATGAAAAAGGGAACTGAAAATTAGAAAATAGGCTAAAAAGGTTGAAAAAAGAAAACGATTACATTATAATTAATTGAAACGTTTCGATAAACGTGCTGAGAAACACGTCCCTGCAAATATTTATTGAAGAAGTATGGTCAGCGGCATTGACAAGGATCGGAATCCCCCTTACAGGCTCTTGCCAGGGTTTCCAGAGAATTATTCAACTGCGTCTGGCCTTTGTTTTTTGAGTAAATTCGAAACGTTTCGATAACTAGGGATTTACGGCTTCAAAAAATATATAGGAGGCATAACATGCGAATTAGAAAGAGTGTTTTATCGTTACTGTACCTCGTATTTGGCGTACTCATCCTTGCGGCATGTACACCCAAACAAACCACCCCTGAGATTACGGAATACAACGTACTGGGTGACTGGGTCGCAGACGACACCGATGTGTACACCCTCGTTACGAATACCGCTTCAATGCTTGAGTTTTCTTATGACAAGGGCGTCTACCCTGACGCTACCCTGACAAGTGCTCCGATAGACGAAGATCTTTCTGAGTTCAAGAAACTGGTCATTACGGTTGAGGGGACGGGCACGATGCGTGTCATTCTCAAGACCGATGACCCTGATGTCACCAAAGAAGTCGGCTTGAATGTCACCGGCATTCAAGGTAGCTATCAGTGGAACCTTCTCGCCGACACCGCGTTTCTTGCGGCAGTCACCGAGATTGTCATCATTGCGGCGCCTGAAAAGACTGACTCGGTCGGAATCATCAAAGTCAGTGAAATGGCGTTTTACAAAACCGTTGCCGACGGATTCATCATCCAAACCGGCTTTGACAACATCCCAACCAATGTCAATGAATACGATGGCGTTGCCGATGTGTTCAACTTCAATGCAAAATGGGAGAACTTTGCGGAAGAAGTTTATGCCGTCACAGAAGTCAACGGGATGCATGAAGTCACCTTCACCAAATCTGCCGGTGAGGAATGGGCGGCCCTTCAGTCGCGTGTTCAAGGCGACTTCACGCAGTTTAACTACGTGGTCGTCATTGTCACGGGCACCCCTGGTCAGCCCATTATTGTAAAGGCGGCCAATGACTTTGAAACCCGCGTTGTTCTTGATGGCTCGATGCAAGAAGTGGTCGTCAACCTTTCGAGCATGAGCGATGCCCAAAAGAATGCCATCCCCTCGATTCTGATCTTCGGACTTGCGGGACAAACCGGCACGGGTGCATTCACCATCCATGAAGCCTTCATGATCGATGAATATGCGTATGAAGCGCCGGAAATCATCAAAAACGTCGATCCAGGCACGGAGAACACCTTCCCTATCGTGCATTGGTATGACAATACCGACGGTGTTTATGACATCGCCGTAGTCGAAGACGATATCGTCTTTGTCTATGAGAAGATGGCCCCGGCATACCATTGGTCATTCGCCATTGCCCATCTTGAGGGCGATATGAGCCGTTTCGACAAGATTGAGTTCGATGTGACCGGACAAAGCAACAAATCGGTCTTGCTCAAAATCGAAGGCCCGCATGGCAATGTGGAAAAACCCGTAACATTCGATGGCACTAGACAAACCATAGTCATCGATTTGACCGGACTATCCATGACAGCCCGCGAGACGCTTGACAAAGTGTTGCTGTTTGCGGCCCCAGGCGGTACCGGTTCAGGTACCATCATTCTGCACAGCACGACCTTCATGGTTTCTGAGTTCAGTTTGCTTGAGGGTTGGGTCGAAAACGACCTCGACACGTATGACTTTACTTTAATTGATGGCGTGCTCCACGTCGATTACACCAAAGCTTTAGGACAAGGTTGGGTCTTCATGCACAACCCCATCGACCCTGAAGAAAGCGAAGGCTTGAACACCTTGACGATGGTTCTTAGAGGCACACCGGGCAAACAACTTCTCATCAAGCCAAACGATGACGGTGCCCTCGAGCAATGGGTCACCTTCGAAGACGATGCCCCCTTGACTATCACCGTCACAGCCGAAGCGTTTGCGACCATACTCATCTTTGCCGAACCCGGCATTGAAGATGTCACAGGCAGTTTTGAAATCATCCGGGCCGAACTGACCTACGTTGCCCCAGGCCCCCAAGATCCGAGCATTGACTATCATTTCGAATCGGGCTGGGTTGACAACGACGGCGGCATTTATACGTTTACCGATGTCGATGGCGTCACCGTCGTTTCCTATGAAAAAACAGCAGGTCAAGAATGGGCCTTCATTCAAAATATCTTTAGCGAAAACCTCGCACACCACAACACCATCGAAATGGTGCTTAAAGGCGAAGCCGGCAAGCAACTGATCATCAAACCCAATGACGATGGGGCGTATGAGCAAGTCATCACCTTTACTGGTGAGGTGCAAACGGTGATATTCACCCTGTCAACCCCACCGCAGCGCGTGCTCATTTTCGTCGATCCGATGGAAGGCAGTCTCAGTGGTACCTTTGAAATTCTTTCTGCCAAAGTAACGTATGTACCGGGAGATATTGACTTCACCCACGACTTTACCGACCATGACGGCGGCATCTACACGTTTACCGATGTCGACGGTGTCAATGTGGTCTCCTATGAAAAAGCCGCGGGTCAAGAGTGGGCCTTCATCCGTCATGACTTTGAAGGCGACCTCACGCGTTTCAACACCATCACCATGGTCGTACAAGGCGAAGCGGGCAAACAACTGCTTATCAAGCCTAACGACATGGGCATCTATGAAAAAGTCATCACCTTTACCGGTGAACCGCAAACGGTGACATTCACCTTGACACACACCCCTCAAAATGTCCTGGTCTTTGTCGATCCGATGGCCGGTAGCTTGAGTGGCGCGTTTGAGATGATCTCGGCCGTGCTCAGCTATGTTGAACCAGACGTCGTCGAACCCGTCACGGACTTCACGTGGGGCTGGGAAGATCAAGACGGCGGCATCTATACCTTTACGGATGACGACGGCGTCACGGTCGTCTCCTATGAGAAGACCGCGGGTCAAGAATGGGCCTTCATCAAAAACATGTTTATCGGCGATCTATCCGCATACAACACGTTGACTATGATCGTCAAAGGTGAAATGGGCACGCAACTGCTCATTAAACCCAATGACCTAGGCCTCTATGAAAAACTTATCACCTTTACCGGTGACCCACAAACCGTTACCTTTACACTCGATGTGACACCCAGTTTCGTCTACATCTTTGTCGACCCGATGGCGGGTAGCCTGAGTGGCGCATTTGAGATTCACAGCGCCTTGATCAGCTATGTCGAGCCTGACGTGGTTGAACCCGTCACAGACTTCACGTGGGGCTGGGAAGATCAGGACGGCGGCATCTATACCTTTACCGATGAAGACGGCGTCACGGTCGTCTCCTACGAGAAGACCGCTGGGCAAGAATGGGCGTTCATCAAAAACATGTTTATTGGCGACCTTTCTGAGTACAACACCTTGACGATGACTGTCAAAGGTGAAGCCGGAGTCCAACTGATTATCAAACCCAACGACCACTGGGAGTACGAGCAAGTCGTCACGTTTACCGGTGAAGCCCAAACGCTGACATTCACGCTTGAAGATACACCGCGTTTCATCTACATTTTCGTCGATCCGTTGGAAGGCAGCTTGAGTGGCACATTTGAGATTCACGCAGCCTCAATCAGCTACGTTCCCGTTGATGTCGACTTCACCCATGGTTGGCAAGACCAAGACGGTGGCATCTATACGTTTACGGATGTAGATGGTGTCAATGTCATCACCTATGAAAAAGCAGCGGGCCAAGCATGGGCCTTCATCCGTTATGACTTTTTAGAGAACCTCACCGGTTACAACACCCTCACCATGGTGGTGAAGGGTGAAGTGGGTAAACAACTGATCATCAAGCCCAACGACATGGGCATCTATGAACAAGTCGTTGATTTCACAGGCGAAGCCCAAACATTGGTTTTCACCATGGCGCACACGCCTTTGAACGTATTGATGTTTGTCGACCCGATGGTTGGCAGCTTAACGGGTACGTTTGAAATTATCTCAGCGGTGGCCAGTTATGTTGAACCAGAAGTAATCGAACCGGTCATGGACTTCACATGGGGCTGGGAAGATCAAGACGGCGGGATCTATACCTTTACAGATGACGCAGGCGTCACGGTCGTCTCTTATGAAAAAACAGCCGGTCAAGAATGGGCGTTTATTAAAAACACGTTCATCGGTGACCTCTCCGAATTCAACACCTTGACCATGGTCGTTAAAGGCGAAGCCGGAATCCAACTGATTATCAAACCCAACGACCACTGGGCGTATGAACAAGTCATCACGTTTACCGGTGAAGCCCAGACATTGACCTTCACCCTTGAAGATACACCCCTTTTCATCTATATTTTCGTCGATCCGATTGAAGGCAGCTTGAGTGGCACATTTGAAATTCACTCGGCCTTGATCAGTTACGTCGAAGGCGATTGACACGAAGCTGACACATTGACATATCCGTTACGATGACTTAAGCGGGCCGGGTTCACCGTCTTTACCCCGGCCCGCCCTTAATTCATTGATTTGATTGCCTGGGGCTTGTTGCAGCGCGTACGCTCGGAAAGTTTTGTTTTTTTCTCATGCCCGACACCGTCTGCAGCGATTCTTATGGCGCGTTTCATGAACACATCCGACCCTATGGAGGAGATTTTTAATGAAAAAATTGTTACTCTTTGCGTTGCTCGTCATGAGTGCAGGTCTTATGGCAGCGTGCCGCGACAAGGAAGAAGACGACGGCAGAACGGTCATCACCTATGCCTCGTGGGACTTGGGCTCGCCCGATTCCACTGAGCCGAACATGGAGCGTCTCATGATTGAGGCCTTTATGGAAGAATACGAACATATCGAAGTCAGAATCATCGAACGTCCAAAAATACCGGGAACGATCGATGATCTCGGATGGAGCGAGTTTCTCGCAGCCCGGGCTTCAACACAAAGTCTGCCTGACGTGTTTCAAGCCGACAACATTCCCTATTATGTCATCAATGACTGGGCTTACAATGTGACCACCCTTGCCAGCGCCGATCCAGAATACGCGAATGTGAGCGAAGACATCCGTTCGGCCGCTACGTACTCAGGTAAAGTGATGGCCTTACCCAATGCGGTTCACTATGCAGGGTATGTCGTAAACAAAACGTTGTACGACAGTCAAGGCCAAGATTATCCTACGCTAGACACCACCTTTGAAGAACTGCTTGCGTTGACGAAGGCTGCGGCGAACCATGCCAGCACCAACAATACCGGTGTGGTCGGTTTTGAAGGCATCGAACACATCCTGCATTGGTATCCAGCTCAGCTCAATCCCGAGTACGGCTGGTTCACCTTGTCTGAAGACGGCTTCAACTTGGATTCGGACGCCTTCACCCAAACTTTGGAGAAATACTTGTCGCTACGAAATGATCCATCCTTTGTGCTTGAGGCTTTGTATGCAGAAGCGGCTCAAGAAGATTCGAACATCGTCTTAGCGGACATTTTTCCAGAAGGTGACTTCTTTAACAATGGGGTCATTTTATCGAAGTTTTACTATTCGTGGGACTTTGGTTGGATTCAGGCCTATATCAATGCCGGCATTTACACATGGGACCTAGAGTTCATCGGTACACCGGTTGTAAATGGTGTTAAACGAATCCCCATCGTAGCCGACTTCTTTACCATCGCCTCCAATACCGAGCACCCTGAGGAAGCTTATTTGTTGGCGAAATGGATGGGCTTTGGCCGAGACGGCTATTTGAAACGGGTTGAACTAAGCCAGTCTGTTCCAGGTATATCTCAGGTCAACTTCGCCCCCATTCAAAACGATGCCGCATTATTGGATGCTTATTTTGAGCTGTATCCTTCGTTTACGAGTCTGCGGACCATCATTGAAACCGGTACGTTCATTGTCGAACCCCCTAAATACTTGCCCGGCTATATCGATGCCCGTTATCAAGGGACGTATGATGCGGAAAACAAGATGGGCGACATCATTGTGAAACTACAGTCCGGTGAGGTACTACTAGCGGACGTTCGTGCGCAACTGAACACCCGGATCAACATGATTTACCACAATGCCAAAGCTGAGTTTGACAACGCCTTGATCGGTAAATAACCAACCCATAACTTCATAAAAAGCGTCTCGGACAGAAGACGCTTTTCAAGTGGAAAGGAGGCATGTTCGATGACGGCCATCTGGATGAAAAAAGGGTTCTTGATCGGGCTGCTTTCAGCGTGCATAATCATCGTATTTTTAGTGGTGAGCGGTACGTTTTCAGCAACGACGACAGCCCGTCCTAAACCCGCCGACATCACACCGGTCGCTTTAAGCAATCGCTACTCCGAATACTTGATGCACCATCAAGATGCTCTTACCCCTAGCGACGCAGCCTATGTTATACCCGCTGCGGCATTTTCGCTTGCAACAGACGAGACGTTATCAGAGGATGCATCATATTACCATTGGGAGAACCCCGTCAGCATCCGTGTGACTGTCGACGTGCAGACGCGCGGCCTTTACAGCGTGGTCATCGAATACGTATCCCATACGACATCACACATTCCCATCAGTCTTGCGATGACACTGAATGATGAAGCGGATGCCCCGTTTCATGAAGCGTCTCATATGACGCTTGACACGTTGTGGCAAGATGCGGAGGACATACCGTCTCAAGACCGTTATGGAAATGACGTCAGCTTGCTTCAGTTACCTTTTGACCGCTGGCAAGTTGTTCCATTGCGTGATGCCCGGCGCCTTTACCCTGAAGGCCTCACCTTTTACCTTGAAGCCGGTGAAAACACCCTTGAACTCGAAAAGTTGACCGGTGCGCTTTCGGTGCGGGCCATCACGGTGCAAGCTAAGCCCGTGCTGACATCTTATGCAGACTATCGCCATGCATATGACGATACCGCCTCACCGCATTTGGTGCGCCTAGAGGCTGAAAATACCTTGTTCAAGAACTCATCGACGATTACACGCGGTGTCAGTACCGATGCGCGTGTTCTACCGTTTTCGATGTCTAAGCTCCGTCTCAATGTGCTGGGCACCGATTCTTTTGATGCACCGGGCGATGCCGTGACTTGGGTGGTGGATGTTCCAACACCCGGCTATTACCACGTGACCTTTAAGGTAAAGCAAACCAGACAAAACACCACCGCTTACAGGACGCTTTATGTGAATGGGGAAATCCCGTTCAAAGAAGCCAAGCACCTGGTGTTCCCGTATGAACGAAACTGGCAAAATGCACCTTTGCAAAGCTTTTCGCAAGAGCCGTTCCTCATCTACTTAGCGCCGGGTGATGAGATTACCTTAGCGGTTGATCCGTCGATGTTCACGGCCGTGGTAGAACGACTACAGGTGTTGACTGCAGAGATGTCGAGACTCGGTCTTGATGTCACGAAAATCACCCGCAACGTCACCGATCGCGGCATCGACTGGCCGATGATTGAATTTTTCCCCGATTTGCCTGAAACGTTGGACCGATGGCAGTCAGAAATCGACGCGATCGCCGATTACTTGCGGTCTGTCTATGGGTTTGAGCGCGATGCGCACATCTTGCAAGACATCAAAGCCGCCGGTGCGCGGCTTGAAAAAATCGCAGCCGACATCGACGAACTGCCTCGAAGACTGACGTTGTTGTCGATGGGCTCTTCAAGTGCCGTGCAGTTGCTCGCCAATCAGATTGACGCAGTGTTGCATCAGCCGATGATCATCGATGCGTTTTATGTCCATACCGAAGAACAGGTTTTGCCGGATGCGAATGCCAGTTTCTTGCAAAAAGTGCGCGTGTTTTTCACCCGATTTTTCTATTCGTTTTTTGACCCTTCCTATCAAGAAACAGCCGATGCGGATGAACTTGAGATTTGGGTGAACCGCTCACGACAATATGTCGACATGATGCAAAAAATGGTGGATGATCAGTTCACGACCCAAACGGGTATTCGTGTCAAGGTGTCGCTTCTAGCAGATGATGGGAAGTTGTTGCTTGCCAACTCAGCCGACCAGCAACCCGACATCGCCTTGGGTGTGTCCGCCTGGATTCCCAATGAGTACGGCATGCGTGGCATGCTCTATGACATGAGCCAAGCCAAAGACTTTGAACAAACCATCCAAGTCTATCACCCTGAACAACTGGTGCCGATGGTCTTTGACGAGAAGCTGTACGGTTTGCCCGAAACACAAAACTTCTACCTGCTTTTTTACCGGCGGGATATTTTGGATGAACTCGGGCTTGACGTTCCCGATACATGGGACGATGTTTTGGGAATGTTACCGGTGTTGAACAGGTTCGGCATGAGTTTCTTCATTCCGCTTTCTTCAGCAAGCGCAGCCAAATCCTTCGACTCGACCGCGCCGTTCATCTTCCAGTTTGGCGGAAAGATTTATTCCGATGATGGCATGACGGCGGCCATCGATGATGAAAACACAGTCAGGGCGATGCAGTTCATGACCGATCTTTACCGGGAATATAGCCTCCCATTCCAAGTGCCGAGTTTCTTCAACAGTTTCCGGTACGCGACCATTCCTATCGGCATCGGTGATTTTGGACTATATTTACAGCTCACCAATGCCGCCTCTGAAATCAGCGGTTTATGGGACATCGCGGTCGTCCCTGGGATGCCCCGTGAGCAGGTGAACCCTGATACGGGTGAGCTTGAGACAATCATCGACCGCTCCATGCCTGGTGCACAACAAGCGGGCATCATCTTTGAAAAAAGTGACAAGTTAGACGAAGCCTGGCAGTTCATGTCATGGTGGATGTCAACTGAGATACAGGTTCACTTTGCCGAAACCATGGTCAACACCCTTGGCAGCCGGTATCTTTGGAACAGTGCGAACAAAGAGGCTTTCGAACAGTTCTCCTGGGATGAAGATCACAAAGCCGTCATCTTAGAACAATGGACGCACGTCAAAGAAGTTCCCAAAGTACCTGGTAGCTATATCATCGAACGGGAGTTGAGCAATACGTGGAACAGTGTGGTGCATGCCGATGCCAACTTGCGCAGTACGATGAGTGATGCTTTGATCAAGATGAACCGTGAACTTGCGCGAAAGATGCTGGAGTTTGGCTTTTTGGATAATCGGGGCAATGTGATTCGCACGTTTGAACCGACAACGGCAGAAATAGTCAAGAGGTGGTATCCCGATGCCTGATGCGCAAACAACCCGCGTGCGCCGCAAGCGCTTTAAAAATGTCTTGCGCACGCACATCAACCGCTTCAAGGAAGATGATCCGGCTGCCTACATCTTCGCGCTTCCGTATATCCTGCTGTTTACAGCGTTTATTGTCATTCCCATCGTGCTGGCTATGACCTTGTCATTGACGACGTTTGACATGGTGAACTTCCCGAAGTTCGCGGCCTTGAACAACTATATTTTCCTACTTACAAGCGATGAAGAGTTCATGCGCTATGTGCTACCTAACACGATCAAGTTCGCTTTGATTGTCGGGCCGGGTGGGTACATGTTGTCTTTTGTCATGGCCTGGGCGCTGTCACAACTCACCCATCGCCTGCGGACGGTTTTAGCCATTGTCCTTTACTCACCCTCTTTGACCGCCGGCGTGACGATGACGGTGATCTGGCGCGTGTTTTTCGCGGGTGATGCCTCGGGTTACTTGAACTACTTTCTGCTTGAAATTGGCATGATCATCGAGCCGATTCCTTTTCTTGAGTCACCGACCTACCTGTTCACTATCATGGTGGTTGTGGCGCTTTGGAGTAGCATGGGGGTAGGGTTTCTTGCGATGCTTGCGGGCATCATGAATGTCGATAAGTCGCTTTATGAAGCAGCGGCCATCGACGGTATGAGCACCCGTTTTCAGGAAATCTTTTACATCACCATTCCCTCTATGAAGCCGCAGATGCTTTTTGGGGCGGTGATGGCGATTGTCAGCACGTTCAGTGCCGGGGCGATTGGTGTGCAACTTTCAGGATCAAACCCGACCCCTAACTACGCCGGGTCGCTCATTGTCAACCATATTGAGGACTATGGTTTCATCCGTTATGACATGGGCTATGCGGCAGCATTGTCAGTCGTGTTGCTCATTATCATCTTGTTCTTCAGCAAGCTTTCTTGGAAACTATTTGGGGAGAGTGATGGGTGATGGCGATGACATTGCGTAAGAAAAAAAGAAGACGAAGCAGCTATCGCGCTGTCAAAATCAATCCGCCTAAGTTCAAGCTTGACCAATTGCCGTTTTTGTTCATGGTCATGCCGATCGCCTTGTTCACCTCGTTGCCGCTCATCTATATTTTCAACCACGCCTTCAAACCGTTTGACGAACTGCTTGAGTATCCACCCCGTTTCTTTGTCAGACGACCGACCATGGCCAATGTGACCGAACTGTTTGACATGGCCTCAACGACAGGCATTCCGGTGTCACGCTATCTGTTCAACAGCATCATCATCACGCTTGCTGTCGTGTTCTTATCCATCTTTTTGAGCACCATTACCGGCTTTGCGCTGTCGAAACTGAAGTTTCATTTCAAAAAGACACTCACCAAAGTCAACACCATCGCGATGATGTTTGTTGGGGCGGCGGTGGTGATTCCCCGCTACATCGTAACTGAACAACTTGGCTTGATCGACAACTTTTGGGTCCATATCTTACCGATGGTCGCCATTCCCGTTGGCCTCTTTCTTGTTAAACAGTTTATCGATCAAATACCTGATGAACTGATTGAAGCCGCAAAAATCGATGGGGCAAGCAGCTTTTTGGTTTACCGGAAAATCGTCTTGCCGTTGATTAAACCAGCGATTGCCACCGTCGCCATTTTGACCTTCCAAACCGTCTGGAATGATGCTGCGATTTCGGCGATCTACATCAACACGGATTCACTGAGAACCTTTGCCTTTTACATGTCCACACTCGCTGCACCGTCAAACATCGTTGCTGGGCAAGGCATGACAGCGGTCGCTTCATTGATCATGTTCCTACCTAACTTGATTATCTTCATCTTCTTACAAAACAAGGTCATGAACACCATGGCCCACTCGGGGATCAAATAATGTTGACGGCTAGAAAAGGGTTTTATGTCCTTATGGCGTTCTTGCTGTTCAGTCCCTTTGTCCTCCGTGTTCAAGCGTCCTCAACGCTGACTAACTACGGCATTCCTTATCAAACCTATACGCTGGGTGCATCGAACAATCTGATTCCCACTCAAACCGCATACATCCCTGTCGGTGTCTTCGGTCGTGACCTCAACCTTCAAGCACCCCGTGACATCCACTACAAAGACGGTTTGCTCTATATCGCCGATACCGGAAACAGACGCATTGTCGTCACCGATCGAACCGGGGTTTATCAAACCGACTATGCCCTCGATGTCTTTCAAGCACCGACAGGCATTTTTGTCAAAGATAACTACTTGTTCGTGGCCGATCGAACGGCCCGCGCGGTCTTCATGATCGACCGTGATACAAGCGAAATCGTTCAAACCATCACAAAACCGACCTCACCCATTTACGGTCAACACAATGACTTTGTACCGACGAAAGTCGTCGTCGACAACAGCTACAACCTCTATATTGTGGGGGAAGGTTCGACAAGCGGCATCATTCAAATCAACTATGCCGGCGAGTTCATGGGCTACCTTGGCATCAATCCCGTCGATTTGAGCTTGCGGCGAATTCTGTTTAACTTCTTTGTGCAAAATCCTGACTTTGCCCGCAGCCTACCTGCCTCACCGACCAACGTCGCCCTCGGCTCAAAAGGCGCCATCCTCACAACCAACGCCAATGTCCGTGAATCGTTCAAACGGTTGAATATTTCAGGCATCAACACGCTGTCCCCGTCAACCTTTTATCCGACTGCAACACTCGCCGATATTTGGATGAACCATGAAGACTACATCTATCTGATCACCGAAGCGGGCGGTGTTTATGAGTTTGATGCGCAAGGACAACTCCTCTTTCACTTTAACACCCGTGACGCTACGATGACACAAACACTGGGCCTGACCTCAAGTCCAAGCGCCATTGTGAGCGATGAAGACGGAACGTTGTACATCCTCGACCGAGGGTATCATGCTGTTCACCTGTATCAACGTACGGTCTTTGTCGATTTGGTCCACGAAGCGGTAACGCTTTATAACGATGGCCGGTATCTTGAATCCAAACCGCTTTTTGAGGAAATTCTTCGGCAAAACTCCTCTTTTGCGCTGGCGAGTTCGGCACTAGGTTCGGCCTTAGCTAAAGAAGGCAACTATCGTGAAGCCCTGGAAGCGTTTCACGATGCCAATGATTACCACGGTTACTCACAGACGTTTTGGGAAATACGCAATGAAGCCATCCAAGATTACTTAGTCCTATTCAGCGGGGTGGTGGCCTTTTCCTTCATCGGTGTCAAAACAGCATTATGGGGGTTTAAGCGTTCTAGGTGGCGCGACAAGTTTCTCGCCTTTAAAGCAAAACTCGGTGAGAAGAAGTTGGTCGCTGAGCTGACGTATGGTTTGCATGTTTTCAAAAGACCAGACGACATGATCTTCGGCATCAAACGTCTGCATAAAACCAGTTATCTTTCCGCTACACTGTTCTTTATGATGTTTATCATGGTGTACCTCATCAACATGTATGCCACGGGCTTCTTGTTTAGAAACGCTGATTTGAGCGGGGTCATCTTGCAGGTGTCGCTTGTCACGGGTCTTTTCTTGCTGTATGTGCTTGTCAACTATTTAGTCAGCACGTTACTCGATGGTGAAGGGCGTTTCAAAGATATCTTTATCGCGTCCTGTTATGTCTTGATTCCGTTCATCCTCTTGACACCACCGATGACGCTTGTCTCAAACGTCTTGACCTACAATGAGCAGTTCATATATGATTTCTACAATCTGATTGTCGTCGGTTGGACGCTGTTTTTATTGGTCTTTTCAATCAAAAGCGTCCACAACTACAAGTTTTGGGAAACTTTCAAAACGCTTCTCATCATCGTGTTTGGCATGTTCATCCTCATTCTAATCGGGCTCCTTGTCTATTCATTCATCGGCCAGTTGCTTGAGTTTATCGCATCGATCATTCGGGAGGTGGTCTACCGTGTCTAAACTAACCTTGTTCAAACGCTTATGGCTTGGATGCGTGCTGACTGTCATCGTCTTGGTGGGGATGGTGTTTTACGGTGTGTCCGGTTCACCTTCCTACGATACCCCGCTCCCCTCTTTTCATGTTATCAACCCCTTTATCAACTCGAATAAATACACCAGTCCCATCGATACACGTGACGCCGTCAACACACAAGGGATTCGCACTGAGTACACGGAGATTGAAACAGTACTGGGGACGGTGCATCTCGATTTGGAATCGCTGGCCTTTCAACTTGAAAACAAGAATGGCTATCTTTGGTCGACAACCATTGACTACGACGATCCCGATCTGCCTAACACATTCAAGCAGCGCACACGGAGTGCGTTGATTCTTGAATCGTACAATACCGCATCAACAACTTTTGCCATCACCGAAGAAAACCTCTTTACTGCCGGGACTGAAATCGAGACCGTGGTGATTGAAAATGGCTTTTCATCGACCATCCGGTTTGGCCGAACCGGCATTCGCGTCACACTCAACGTGACGTTCAGTGACGCTGGCATCCTCGTTGAAATTCCGCAAGAACAGATCGATGAAAGCGGGAACTTTCTTATTGCTTCCATCAAAGTGTACCCGTATTTTGGTGCGGTCTATGAAGATGAGGTACCAGGCTACGTGTTCGTCCCCGATGGCATTGGCGCCTTGGTGCGCTATAAACCACGGGATGCGTCCATCGGCTCCAATTATCAAAAAGAGATTTATGACCGTGACCTTGGCTACAACATCCAGCCTGACATGACCCGCTTTAGAAGTGGTGGAACGAGAGTGTACGCACCGGTATTTGGCTTTGTCCACGGTGTCGATCAAAACGCCGTGTTCGCAAACATTATCCGCGGTGCCGAGTATGGGCTCATCAATATCTACTATCCTTCAAGAACACGGGGTTACACAACGGTGTTTTCTGAGTTTGTCTTCCGCCGAACCTACCGTCAACCGATTGACAAAGCAGGCAACAGCATCTCGTTGTTGCAGCGGTCCGCAAACGATGTAGATATCGCGATTTTGTATACCCTGCTTGAGAATGAAAATGCCAATTATGTCGGCATGGCGGTGCAATACCGGGCGTACTTGTCACAAGATGCAGCGTTGCCGAAGTCCGCTTCAAACGAAACAATCATCCCGTTGCGCCTGGACACGATCGGTATCGAAAAAGTAGAAGGTCTTTTATTCACCCGAACCATCGTAATGACAACATTTGAGCAGTTTCGCCACATGATCGATGATCTTGGCAACCATGGTCTTACCAACGTGGTCGCGAGTTTCAACGGTTTCACCGCGGGGGGCGTCACCTGGTCGGCACCTCTCTACGAAAAGATTGCCTCCCGACTTGGCAATGCCGCTGATGTAGAGGCGTTACAAGCCAGTGCCAATACGCTCTACTTCGTAACCGAATACATGAAAGGCAGCAACCGATCAAGTGGTTTCAATCGGTACTTCGATTTGGCGAAGAAAATCAATGACCAGCTGTATCAGTACCATTCGCCAACGGATGTCAAATACTTGCTCGATTACGACAAGGTGAGCCACTTGTACGCCAACAGTCTAAGCAAACTCGATCAGTATGCCATAGATGGTTTGGCCATCATGTCGATGGGTAGCTTGTTGTATGCTGATTTTGGCAATGACCGTGATTTGCACGACCAGATTGCGATGTATGAGGCCATGCTTACTTCGACAGACTATGCGATTGCGCTCTATGATGTAAACAGCTACCTTTTTCCTTATCTGACGGACTATTTTGACTTCCCGATGTATTCGAGTCAATATGTCACCTTAGATGATACCGTACCCTTTTTGGCCATCGTGCTTAAAGGCCGTGTTGATTTGTTTGGTCCGTATGCCAATTTTTATCCGTATGCCCGGGACGAACTGCTCAGACTGATTGACTTCGGGGTCTATCCTTCGTTTGTTGTGACAGAAGCGTCTTCGAAAAACTTACAGGAGACTGCCCTTGAATCGATCTACTCATCCCGTTTTACGGATTTACAGCCAGCCATCATCGCCTATTACGATTTTGTCAATGGGGCGCTCAAGCATGTGATGGGTGCGGAAATCATCCATCGTGACGTGTTGGCCGCAGGTTTGGTCGAAATCGGTTATGACAATGGCATCACCTTGCTTGTGAACTACACAAGTGAGGAACAGCTGATGGGTGCGTATCGCGTCGGTGCTAAAAACTACCGGGTAATCGATGAACACGGCGAAGTAGAAGCGGGTGTAGGCTCATGATGCGCTATAAGATGACACGCAAACTGCGTGAAAACTTGATTGGGTATTCTTTCATCGGCATTTGGATTATCGGCTTTGGTGTGTTCATGCTTTATCCTTTTCTCACCTCGATGATCTACAGTATGAGCAATGTGCGCATTTTGGGGACGGGTATCGAACTCAACTTCGTGTGGTTGGAAAACTTTCGGGTCATCTTCCAACGAGAGGAAGGGTTTGCTTTTGTGGAAGCGTTGGTTTCTTTCTTGAGGGAACTGGTCTTTCAAGTCCCGATCATCATTGTCTTTTCCGTGATGATTGCCGTCTTGCTCAATCAACCTATCAAAGGACGAGGCATCTTCCGGTCGATCTTCTTTCTTCCCGTGGTGATTTCAAGTGGGCCCGTCATCAACGAGCTGGTGTCGCAAGGCGCTGGTGGGGCAAGTTTCATGGAAAGCTACAGCTACATCCGGATCATTCAAGATACGTTGAATCCCAATCTTGCCGGTCCTATCGTCGCCATTTTCTCAGAAATCATCATCATTTTCTGGTTCTCCGGCGTGCAAATTCTCATCTTTCTTTCCGGTTTACAAAAGATCGACCGGCAAATTTATGAGGCAGCCCGTATCGATGGGGCGGGGGCGTGGGAATCGTTTTGGAAAATCACCTTGCCGTCTCTGTCGAGTTTGATCTTCGTCAACATTATCTACACCATTGTCTTGTTGGCGACATTCTCAGAAAACGCGGTGATCGTGAGCATCAAGTCGAACATGTTCAACATCAACACCGGATATGGCGTGGCCTCGGCGATGGCCTGGGTGTATTTCGCGGTCGTCATGGGCATCGTGGCCTTGACGGCGCTGGCTTTTCGGCCGAAGCGTTGGCGGGGTGAGCGCTGATGGCGATGCCGATGAAACGCGTGTTCACCAAACGTCGACGCGCAGCGATCAAAAAAGCCTTGTTTGGTTCAGAACTCAGCCGTTCGCCCCTCGCGAAGGTTGCGATTTACGTCTTGCTTGTAAGCATTAGTTTCTTTTATTTGTATCCGATGATTTACATGGTTTCAAACAGCTTGAAAAGCCAAGCCGACATCATCAATCCGGTCGTCAACTGGATTCCGACGCAGTGGTATTTTGGCAACTACCGACGGGCATTTGGTGTCTTGAACTACTTCCCCTCATTAGGAAGTGGCCTGCTGATCACCCTCTTGCCGGCGCTCATTCAGACGGCGGTGACTTCTGTGATTGGTTACGGGTTTGCCAAATACGACTTCAAGTTCAAAAAAGCCTGGTTCGTCCTCGTGCTCATGACATTTGTGATTCCCGCACAAGTGTATATGATTCCACGTTATGTGATGTTTTTCGAGTTCGGGTTACTCGAAAGTCCGTTGGCCATTATCTTACCTGTTTTGGTCGGGCAAGGGGTGAACTCGGCGATTTTCATCTTGATTTTCTATCAGTTTTTCCGGATGATTCCCGTCAGCATCAACGAGGCCGCCGAAATCGACGGGGCTGGGCCGTACTACATCTTTTTCCGCATTGCCGTCCCGCTTGCGGTGCCGGCGTTCATCACCAGCTTTTTGTTCAGTTTGGTCTGGTACTGGAATGAAACGTACATCGCCTCGCTCTTTTTAGGCGCAGGCTATCCAAACTTGCAACTACGGCTGGCGAACTTCGTTTCAGAATATACCGCCATCTATGCCAGTGAAGAACTGACACTGATTAATGAAGGTGTCCGACTGGCCGCAACCTTACTTATCATATTGCCGATGTTGATTGTGTACTTCTCAATTCAACGTTGGTTTGTAGAAGGAGTTGAACGAACCGGTGTAACCGGTGAATAATATGAAGCCAATACGAAAACTATGGATGTTGTTACTTGCTTTACTTGTTGTGGGTGGGGTGTATGGCTGTGACCGTACCGCAGTCGACGCACTGCCGCCTGAGAATCATACTGCATATCGTACCGAGGTACGCGAGAATGTCAGCCAAGTACTTCTTGATGAACTTGAACGAGGCTTCCATTTCTTTTGGGAAACTGCCAATAGCGATCGTGACTCAAACGGTTATGGCTTGATTCCCGATCGTTACAATACATTTACAGAAACTGCCGGCAATGTATCAAGTATCGCTTCGGTTGGTTTTGGCCTAACGGCGATTCCAATCGGCATTGAAAACGACTGGATCAGCCGTGAGGACGGTGAAGAACGGGCATACTATACGCTTAAGACACTGCAATCGATGCAGCGTACACACGGCTTTTGGTATCACTTTGTCGACATGCAGACAGGCATACGTGTCTGGGAATCTGAAGTATCCATCATCGACAGTGCGTTATTGATTGCCGGGGCGCTAACGGCTGGCCGTTACTTTGGCGGTCGCGTGCAGGCGCTCGCGGATACTTTATATGAAAGCATCGAGTGGAACTGGTACTTCGATCACGGAACCAATATGTTTTACATGTCTTATCGTCCTGAAAGTGGATTTTCAGGCTATTGGGATATGTACGCCGAACAGTTGCTCGTCTATGTCCTCGCCGCCGGGAGTCCAGATTACGCGGTGGGCAAAGGTGCCTATCAACTGATGAAACTGCTTAGCGTCAAAGGTGAGGCAACCGATGACTACGGCAGTTTCTACCAAACATGGACGGGTAGTTTGTTCACCTATCAGTACTCGCATGCTTGGATAGATTTTGCCGGTTATGTCGATCAAAATGGCCACAGCTGGTTTGAAAACAGCGTCAACGCAGTCGATGCGGCCATCGCTTTTGCGAAAACGCAAACGGATGTCTACAAAGGCATTCACGCGCATTCTTGGGGTATGTCGGCAAGTGATGGGCCATTTGGCTACATCGGACCTTATGGTAGCGCGCCCTCCGCCGGCAATGCACATGTTGTCGATGGGACAGTACCCGCTTATGGCGCACTCGGCTCAATCGTCTTCCGACCTGAAGCCGCCATCGCCGCAGCTGAAAACTACTTTAGTTACGAACGTTTTTGGAGTACGTATGGATTCAAGGGCGCTTACAATTTAACCCATTCAACGCAGGGCTGGTTTGCCCCTGACATCATCGGCATCGACAAAGGCATCTCCATTTTGATGATTGAGAACTATTTATCCAACATGATTTGGAAAATCTTCATGGAAGTTCCCTATGTACAAGACGGACTGAACCATCTTGATTTCACCGAGATTGAGTGATATCCTTAATGCTAGAAAGAGGCATTCTTTGAATGCGGCAAGCCCATTCAGACAATCATGACACACGCGACGACGAGGTGCGAGATGGACCAGGACCTATTGGCAGACATCCAACGAACTGCCTATGCGTATTTGATGGATCATACCCAGTTTGACGAGACACGCCCGGCTTATGGATTGACCGCCGACCACAGTGCGTGGCAAGACGTAGCGAGTATCGCTGCGACAGGCTTTACGTTGAGCGCCTTCATCATCGGCGTTGAGTACGACTACATCAGTCGCCTTGAAGCGACACACAAAGTCAAGGGTATCTTACGAACGCTCCTCAACACGTGCGATCATTACCATGGCTTTTTCGCGCATTTTTTCGACATCCCTTCAGGCAAACGCTATCAACAGTGCGAATACTCCACAATCGATACGGCGCTTGCCCTCAACGGCGTGCTTGCTGTCGATGCCTACTTTAAAGACCCCCAGATCAGCCGCTTGTCGAAAGCACTCTTTGACCGGGTGGATTGGAGCATCTTGATGCATGAGTATCACGGTCGAAAAACGTTGTACATGTCGTATAATCCCGACAAATTTGGCGATTACGCCGAAGGAAAAGCCGGGTTCATCCACCGCTGGGACATGTTTGCCGAGCAGCTGATGATGTATCTTTTCATCGGTGGAAGCAAACAATATAGCGCCTATGCCTATGACTTGTACAAAGGATTTGAGCGTACAGAAGGGCACTATCAGGGGCACACTTATTACTATAGTCCAGGCAACGCGCTCTTCGTTTATCAGTTTCCACTCGCTTGGCTCGACGCAGAAGCGTATCAGGACGATGCGGGCATCAACTGGTTTAAAAACGCCGAAAGCGCTTCAAGAGCCCACCGCGCGGTATGCATGCGCAACCAACACACCTACAAGACGTTTTCAGCCGACTTTTGGGGCCTTACCGCATCGGATTCGCCAGGTGGTTACCATGTGTTTGGCGCGCTGCCACGAGTGGATAATCAACTGCACACCGATGGTACCATTGCACCGTCTGCGGCGGTCGGTTCTCTGCCTTTCACCCCGGCTTTGAGCCTACAATCAATCCAGGCGATGAAGGCCATCCCAGACCTTTGGGGCCGTTATGGTTTCAAAGATGCGTTCAACTTTGAAGGCCTCACCCCTTGGATCAGCGACAAGTACTACTCCATAAACAAAGGTCTGGAGATGTTGATGGTGAACGCCGCGCTGAGTAAAGACGTTCAGAAGGCCTACATGTGTCATCCCATCATCCAAAAAGGATTGCGGATGTTGAAATGGAAAAAAACTGCCGGCTTTGAACGAGCCCAACAAGGAGAATAATCATGCCAACCATCAAAGACGTAGCCAAAAAAGCCGGTGTATCGATTTCCACCGCATCGTATGCCCTCAACAACCAACCTGCCGTTCACCCAAAAACGAAACAGCGCGTTCTCGATGCCGCTAAAGCATTGAACTATTATCCCCACGGTGCCGCTAAAAACCTCAAGTCAAAACGAACCGGTCGAATCGGTGTGTTTATCTATGGTTTCTCCGGGCCGATATTTAGTGATGTCATCGAAGGCGTCCGCCAGGAGTTGCAGGCGCACAACTATAACATCATCGTCAGTAGCGGACGTTCATCGACCAGTATCTTGCAAGAAAGAGAAGTCGATGGGGCCATTGTCTTTGACAGTCAAATCCCTGATGAGATTCTTTTGAATTACTGCGCCCAAGGCCGGCCACTGTTTGTGCTTGATCGTGCACTTGAAGGTGAGAACATTTACTCCAACATCATCGACAACGAAGGGCTCGTTTATGGTTTCATCCGGGAAATGGTCCGAAAAGGCTACCGCGATTTCGCCTATCTCAGCGGTCCTGACGATGCTTTTAACAACACGCACCGCTACGACGGGTTTCAAGCAGCGCTCAAAGACGAACAGATCGACCAACACCATTTCTATCACGGTGATTTCACGATTGAAGGTGGCTATAAGGTCGGGCAGCTCATCGCTAGGCAACAAAACAAGCCCCGGTTTTTCTATTGTGCCAATGATGAGTCGGCGATTGGCTTCATGCAAGCTTTGAGCGAAGCCGGCCTTCGCGTCCCCGATGATATCGCGGTTGCGGGGTTTGACAACATCCCGATGGGACGGTATGTCTCACCACGGCTCACCACCGTCGGCATCGACCATATCGGTTGGGGAAGACGGGTCACCGAATCACTCATGGCGCTTGTGCGGGGGGATCAGCCTGATCCCATCGAACCCCCGACGGGTTCGACCTTTATGCGCGAGTCTTGTTGAACCAACCGTAAATCGAACGTTTGAAATGACGTTTTAGTTATATCGTAAAGGGTAGAACATGGTTGGCGGTGGCCTTTTTCCATCCTAGCCGCCCCACCCATTTGCTCAACTGAGCCGAGGCAATAACCCTGGAGGAAAAATCATGATAATCACAAACACCATGAACACCCAGAAAGTGACCCGCGGCGGCCTCGTGTTTTCCGTGTTAGAAACCGGCGACATCCAAAATATTACGTGCGGCACCACCCAAATCAACCTGTTGCAAGGGGATATGATTGACGGTTCCATTGGCAATCTATACCTTCGCGTCAACACCGCTGAAGGCCGGGCGTTTACGCCCTTGATCGGCAGTCACTCTCCGAGTACATGTCACGTGTTCGATGACGCGGTGATCTATCGTGGTCGCTTTTTGGATGTCGACTATCAAGTCGTGTTGACAGTCGATATGATGGCGTGGACGTTCGATGTGATGCTCAAAAGTGCCGCACCTGTTCAAGTCGATGTGCTGTATGGGCAAGACATCGGTCTTTCGGAAGCCTCAAGTATCGCAAACAGTGAGGCGTACACCTCTCAATATATTGACCACAAAGCCTTCAAAAACGATAAAGGCTACACCTTGTGTGCAAGACAAAACCTCGGAACCCCACGGTTTTTACAAATCGGCAGTGTGCAAAACAATGTCGCCTTTGCCACCGACGGGTTCCAGTTTTTCGGTTTGAGCTACAAGGAAACAGGCATCCCGCAAGCGATGCGCCAAGAGCGACTTGTCTCTGAAGTGTACCAATACGAGTTTGCGTATCCCGCCCTTCAAAGTGACCTGATTAAAGTCGGCACAGAAAGTGAACGGATTACCTTTTACGGCTACTACATGGCCGATAAACCCACCATCACCGTCAAACCAGAACCCGTCTCAATCAAAGCTTCTAAGACCCGCTGGTATCCGTATGAAGCCAAACCAGATAAACGGGCCCTTTTATCGCTTGAGCACCCGTTAAACGGCCAAGATGCTACACTTGAACACCTAGCCACACGCTACCCAAATCGCCATCATGAAGAACATGATGCATGCGGCCTGCTTTCTTTTTTTACAGCGCATCGACACCATGTCGTCTTGAAACAGAAAGAGTTGCTTGTCGAAAGACCCCATGGTCATCTGTTGATCCATGGCGATTTAGAACATCCTAACGCTGGTGTCATGGCGTCAACCCATTTTATGTTTGGCGTCTTCAGTTCCCACCTTGTCTTAGGCAACACGAGTTTCAACAAGCTGCTTGGTGTCTTGCGGAATCCGTTGAATATTCTCAAATCCTCGGGGCAACGCATCCATGTGCGCATCAAGGGAACATACCGCCTACTCGGCTTACCTAGTTATTTCGACATGGGCGTAAGCAGTGTGCGTTGGGTGTATCTTCTTGAGGATGATACGCTGACTGTAACATGGTTTGCCCACACGGATGCTTTCCAACAAACCTTGACCATCCACTCAGAAAATGGCCGTACCTACGATGTCATCTTGACGCACCAGCTGGTGATGGGCATGACGCACGACTTATCTGAACTGCCTGTCGACATCGACGCACAAAGTATCATCATTCCAACACCCCACCAAGCGGCCGCTTTTGAGGTCTATCCTGATTTGAAGTACCGTTTTACCACGCAACATCCGATGCAAGTTCTTGATGCACAAGAAGCGTTTGGTGTTTCCGCCCAACACGGTTTGCTCATCCTGGCGTTTTCGGATGTATCCACGCTTCGCTTGGATGTGTCAGCTACGTTTGAGCCCGCCTTTAGGCCGCTGAGAGCGTGTGATTATGCGCAAGCCGATGACGTGGCAACCACCTATTTTGCGTCGTTTTGCCAAGGGTTCCATCTGCAACATCCAACCAAGCAAGTCGAACTTGACACCTTGAATGACATTGTCTTTTGGTATACGCACAACGCGTTGACACACTACGCCTCACCCCACGGCCTTGAACAGTACACCGGGGCGGCTTGGGGAACACGCGATGTTTGTCAAGGTCCGGTCGAACTGTTTACGGCCGCCCAAAAGTTTCCCTTGATTCGGCAGACGCTCCTTAAGGTGTACCAGCGGCAGTTCATCGAGACCGGAGATTTCCCCCAGTGGGCGATGTATGACCGCTACCATCCCGTTCAAGCCACCGAGTCGCATGGTGACATCATCATCTGGCCACTACGTACTTTGGCGTATTACTTGCAAGCGACACACGATGTGAGCATTCTCGATGAAGCGATACCTTACATGTCGCAAGCAACCGGTCGGTTCACGGCACCCCACCCTATCTTAGACCATGTCAAAAAGCAAATAGCAACCGTGAAGGCAACGTTCATCGGCGATACCCACCTGCCATCTTATGGGGGCGGTGACTGGGATGATACCTTGCAGCCGGCAGACGCCGAACTGACGGAGAAAATGGTCAGTTCATGGACGGTTGCCTTACTGTATGAATCCATCAAGCAGTTTGCAAGCGAAATCAAGGCGTCGCATCCTGATTTCCATAGGGAACTTGTGAGCCTCGCTGACAACATCAAAGCCGACTATCGCCAACACCTGATTGTCGATGGCGTCCCCGCAGGCTTTTTAATTTTTAATCAACCGTTGACATACCTTTTGCATCCACGTGACTTGAAAACTGGTTTGAAGTATCGTTTATTGTCTTATACACGGGCGATCCTTGCCGATCTTGTCGATGACAGCGAAGCCATCCGTTACAAAGCGCTCATCGATCGCCACCTCAAACATCCTGATGGTGTGCGTCTTATGGATGCAGCCATCACCTACAACGGCGGTAAGCAAACCTATTTCACCCGTGGTGAAACTGCGGCGAATTTTGGCCGTGAAATCGGGTTACAGTATGTACACGCCCATATCCGTTACATCGAAGCGATGGCGAAAATCGGCCAAGCAGATGATGCTTGGCATGGTTTGTTCGTCGTCAACCCTATCTTGTTGCAAAATACCGTGCCAAACGCCCTCCATCGCCAAAGCAATGTTTTCTTCAGTAGTTCCGACGCGGCATTTTTAGATCGATATCAGGCCAAAACCGAGTTTGACAAACTCAGACGTGGTGCGGTGTCAGTCAAAGGGGGGTGGCGACTCTATTCAAGCGGACCGGGTATCTATATCCACCAACTCATCTGTCACATTTTAGGCGTCCGCGTGCACCAAGGCGACTTAGTTATAGATCCTGTGCTGCCTGCAACACTTGATGGCATGCATTTCACCTATCACTTCTTTGGTCAGCCACTTACAATCACGTATCATCACGGTGAGCCTCACATCATCATCACCGGACAACCTCTCGACAACACATCACAGGTTCGTAAGTTCGGTCGAAACGGTCACATCATCGACAAATCATTGCTAACTAAGCAGGAAAACACCATCCACATAGACGTATGGTATAGGGGCTAGGGCTCGCGCCTCATCTAGGATGCGGCTAGACCTGTTTAACACGCTTCAATGATTGAAAGGGCCAAACGCTCAGCGAAAGCTGACGCGGACTCTAGATAAAGCACACAGACACTAATGGAACACGATTCGCAACGAAAAAGATGTATCGCACTGCGTCATCATGCATGACTCAGAGCGATACATCTTTTATAAGGGTGTGTGGACGTGAAGACAAGTTCATCATAGTACTGTGCGTTCATGATGTACTTAGCTAAATATCATCACAAGCAGCCCCTTATGAAAAAGCACTGATTGGTCGAAGGCTTCGCGGATGTATGTCCACAAAACCCATGATGTGTTGCCTGATTTGCTGGGTAATGTCTTTTTCTAGTTGGGGGCGCACGATGCAACCGTCACACGGTTTTTACCGTTACGCTTGCTTTCATACATCGCTTTGTCGGCACGCTCAATCGCCGTGGTGATGGGTTCGTGCCGATTTATGAGCGTTGCACCCAAAGACACCGTAAAACGATGCTGTTCATCGACATCGCGTAGACTTGAGGCGGCCACAACGCGTCTGATTTGTTCGGCCTGCTCAACCAAACTTTGTGCCGTTACATCATAGGTAATGATTAAGAACTCTTCGCCACCATAGCGAATAAGAACATCCGTGGGCTTCACGGTGTTGCTTAACGTTTTGCTTAACGTGACTAAAACCTTATCACCGAGATCATGCCCGTAAGTATCGTTGAACTGCTTGAAGTTGTCGATATCAGCGAACACGATACCGAACACGACATCATCCGGTGAGTCTGCAATCATGCCTGGTACCGTGTCCTCAAGAACAGCGCGATTGTTCAGTGCGGTCAATGTGTCGGTCATCGCTTTTTTCTGGTAATGTTTGAGCGCTTGTTGAAGGAGGTTTTTTTCATCATGTGGAGAAAATATTTCAAGTGCGCCCACTACCTGACCTTCTTCTAAAACAGGCAATGTCTTAACATGTACTTTCAGTCGATGACCCAACTTGTGATGCAAAAACACATCCGCTTCGTTGACTGTATTGCGGACAATCGAATCA
>RECF01000062.1 GCA_007694145.1 Acholeplasmatales bacterium
ATAGAGGAGGCAAAGCCATGAACCAAGTATACTCAGAAATCGGCCGGCTCAAAACAGTGTTGTTGCACCGTCCAGGCAGAGAACTAGAGAACCTCACCCCCAGCATTTTGGAGAAACTACTCTTCGATGATATTCCTTTCTTGGAGATTGCTCGACAGGAGCACGATGCCTTTGCGAATGCCCTGCGGTCCAAAGGCGTTGAGGTTGTCTATTTGGTTGACCTTGTCGTTGAGACGTTGCAAGCACACCCTGATCAGCGCGAATCCTTCATCAACCGGTTCATAACCGAAGCCAAGGTTGCGGCGACTTCAATCCGTGCTGCGCTTTTTGACAAGTTGCAAGCCTATCCGTTGCGGACAATGGTCGAGATGATGATCCAAGGCATTCGCACGTATGATATTCACGTCAAAAAAGCCCCATCAATCATGGACGGCTTGATTGATGAGTATCCATTTTACACCGACCCGATGCCAAACATCCTCTTTCAAAGAGATCCATTCGCAAGCATCGGCCAAGGTGTCACCATTAATCGGATGTCAACGAGCACCCGTCAGCGCGAGACGTTGTTCAGCGACTTGATTCTTCGCTACCATCCCCGGTTCAAGAAGCCCGAGGATCGCATTTACTTCAGTCGTGATGACCGCTACAGTCTTGAAGGGGGCGATATCCTTGTGCTCAATGAGAAAACCTTGGCTATCGGCATCTCCAAACGCACGGATCCCCGCGCCATTGAGCGCGTGGCCGAAACCGTCTTTGCGGCGAACGAACGCTTCGAGACAGTTCTGGCGCTCAATATCCCCAAAACCCGTGCATTCATGCATCTTGACACGGTCCTGACGCAGATTGATCATCACTTGTTCGCCATCCATCCAGGCATTATGAAGACCTTGACCCTCTTTGAAGTGAAACGGGGTGAGTCCGGCTTGAGTATCAGGAAAGTTGTCACCGATCTTGAGACATTGTTAAGAGAAACACTCGGTCGGGATATTGAGTTTGTGTATTGTGGTGGCGAAGATATTGTCCACAGTGAGCGTGAACAGTGGAATGATGGTGCGAACACACTCGCCGTCCATCCCGGCTGTGTCATTGTCTACTCGCGCAATTACATCACCAATGGCATATTACGGGCCAAAGGTGTTGAAGTCATCGAAATTCCCTCAAGTGAACTATCTAGGGGACGGGGCGGTCCCCGCTGTATGAGCATGCCCATCCATCGAGAAGACCTATAGGAGGAATCATCATGAACTTACAAGGTAGACATTTCATCACGCTGCTAGACTACAAACCTGAAGAAATTGAGTATCTTATTGCATTGTCGGCAACACTGAAGAAACAGAAGGAAACTGGTATTTCCCACAAGCACCTGCCTGGCAAGAATGTCGTCCTCTTGTTTCAAAAGGATTCGACACGAACTCGATGCGCGTTTGAAGTCGGTGCATTTGATTTAGGTATGGGCGCGACGTATCTTGGTCCAAGTGGGTCACAAATGGGAAAAAAAGAGTCAATTAAAGATACGGCCCGCGTGCTGGGCCGCATGTATGACGGCATCGAGTTTCGCGGCTACTTGCATACCGATGTCGAGCAGTTGGCCGAATATGCCGGTGTTCCGGTTTGGAACGGCTTGACCGACATGTATCATCCGACACAGGTGCTCGCGGACTTCTTGACGGTACAGGAAGAGTTTGGTTCGTTGAAAGGCATCAAGTTCAGCTATGTCGGTGATGCACGCAACAACATGGGGAACAGTTTGATGATTGGCTGTGCCAAGCTCGGGCTCAATTTCACTGCCGTTGCACCCCGGGAGTTATGGCCGGAAAAATCACTGATTGACGTGTGCGAGAAGTTGGCCGCTGAAAGCGGAGGCAGCCTTCGCTTCACCGAAAATCCCGTTGCAGGTGTCACGGGTGCGGATGTGGTTTACACAGATGTCTGGGTTTCCATGGGTGAGCCCAAAGATGTATGGCACGCACGCATTAAGCAACTTCACGACTATCAGGTGGACAGCGCGCTGATGGAACACACCGCTGAGCGGGCAATTTTCCTTCACTGCTTACCCGCGTTTCACGGCATGGATACGGAAGTCGGGACGCAGATTGCACAGGAGTTTGGTGAAGAGTATCCCCGTGTAGCCCAAGGGGAGATGGAAGTGACGAACGAAGTGATCGAATCAGCGCGCAGTCGGGTTTTTCCGGAAGCGGAAAACCGCATGCACACTATCAAAGCCGTGATGTTGGCCACGCTTGGAGGCCATTATGAGTAGATTTGTTGTATCGCTTGGTGGCAATGCCCTAGGTAACACGCCCGAAGAACAAAAGACCTTGCTTGAACATGTCGTCATACCAATTTCTGCCTTGATTGCGTCTGGACACGAAGTTGTCCTCGTGCACGGGAACGGCCCGCAAGTCGGTATGATCAACTTGGCTTTTGCGGATTCATCGACCACCCCGGAGATGCCGTTTCCCGAATGTGGCGCTATGAGCCAAGGTTATATCGGGTATCATCTCCAAAATGCCCTTGATAATCGCTTACGATCAATCGGATTGAGTCGAGCGGTCGCCACGGTGGTGACCCAAGTGGTCGTCGATGCGGCCGATCCCCGTTTCCATCAACCAAGCAAACCCATCGGCGCTTTTTATGACCACGAGACCAGTCTCAAGTTACAAGATGAAAAAGGGTATACGATGAAAGAAGATAGCGGTCGTGGTTATCGTCGCGTCGTACCTTCCCCCCTACCGGTGGATGTCGTGGAAAAGGCCGTCATCCACTCTGCCTTGAAAGCTGGGCATATCGTGATTTGTGCCGGGGGTGGCGGGATCCCGGTTATCGAGCAAAATCAACGCTATGTGGGGGTGGCGGCCGTCATTGACAAGGATTTCGCGAGTGCTAAAATCGCCGAACTGATTGATGCGGATACCTTGGTCATCCTGACGGCGGTCGAACATGTTTGCCTACATTTCAACACCCCGGATGAACAACTGCTACGTCAAGTCGACGCTGAAACCATGCAACGCTATCTTGATGCGGGACATTTTGGTCAAGGCAGTATGGCCCCCAAAGTGGAAGCCTGTCTCAAGTTTGTCGCCCAAGCGGGGAAAACAGCGGTCATCTCGTCGCTAGAGAAGGCCGTTGAGGCGTTTGCGTTTGAAACCGGCACCCTAATCAAATCATGAAGAAAAGGTCGCTTCGAGCGACCTTTTATGATGCTTTGAGACGTTGGACCAGCACTTCAAGACCCGCGACGATCATGATGATCAGAAGGGTCCAGGCGAATACCGGTGTATAGTCGATCATTTCAGTGCCAGTAAACAAAATGTGTCCGACACTCGGAGTGGCCCGGCTGATAAACTCGGCCGTGATGAGTACTTTGAAACCGAGCCCGACACTTTGTAAAGCAGTGGTTTTTACGGTGGGCAAACTGAGAGGTATATCGATATGGACCATCCTGAACCACCATGTATTCGGTTCGAGTGCCAAAACATCTTTCAAGTCAACGGGCATTTGCAGGACGCTTTGTCTAGCGGCTTCATAGATGAGGGGAAAGAGCATCAAGAAAGTGATGACATAGACAACCTGATTGCGGACTGGCAATAAAACGAGCAAGATGACGATGATTGAGACAACAGGCAAAGTACGCAACCCGGTGACCCAAGGTCTAAACAGCCCCTCGACCCACGCATACCGTCCCGCTAACAACCCAAGTAGATAACCAAATAGCGCGGCCATGAAGGCTGCTAGGATAAGGCGACCCAATGTATAGGCGATAATCCGATACGTTTCCAGCGTCCAAAGCAGTTTAAGCAAGGCGGTAAAAACTTTCAGCGGTGTCGGAAACACCAGCGCATGACCGAATGATGTCGCATAGATATGCCATGCCAAAACCGCGAGACATAGTGAGCCGATTGTCGCAAGCGGTCTAAGGCGTATCATAATCAGAGATTCCATAGTAGAAATGATCATCGGGCAAGGTCTCGATGACCGCATCACTTTCCCGTAGGATGGTTTGAAGGAAAGCTTCAATGGCTTCACGCGCCTCAAGTGCTCGCACTAAGTTGATGCCACCCCGTGGCAAAGCGTCCATCATCCTTGAACGGGAAAAAGGGTAACCGAGTGTTTCAGCTTGTAGAGCGACACGCGCAGGGTCGTTCAAGGCCAACAGGGCACTATCAGCCAAAGTCTCAAGATAACTTTCCACAAAGGCCGTCTCAACAGATGTGGACACAAAGACACAGGCTTGTGGGATGGGGTATTCGGCTTCGTCATGCCACAAAGCGTTCAAGTCAAGCACATAAAGAGATTCAAAGTGTTCCATCGCCGCACTCAAGACGGGTTCGGCCGTCAAAATCACCTTATCGGGGCGAAGCACCAGTTCAACGAGGGCGGCTTGAAACGAGGTGGCATACGTAAGAGAAGACGGTGTGACACTGTGATTGCGAAGCAAGACGTCTAGGACGATGCCCGAGGGTGCGCCTGCGCCAAAACCAATCAAATCACGGCCTTCGATCTCCTCAAGATGCGTCAAGGATGTTCCGCTGATTAAAAACAAGTTACCCCAGGTGATGATGGCTGCGCACTGGTAAGGTGACCCGCCTTCAATCAGTCGTGCACCGACTGTGAGTGGTGCGATGATGATGTCGTGTGAGCGGGAAGCCATGGCCGCTATCAGCGGTGCCGGACCACTGACGCGCTCGATGTCATAGGGTGTGTTGCCGATAACCGGACGGGTGTATTCAAGGTGGGTCTGGGCTAAGGCGGGTAATCCATCGGGAACCAAAATTAAGACGCGTTCTCTTGTTCCCCTGAAAGAACACCCCATCAAGCTCAAAAAGAGCCAAAAGCTCAGTAACACTATAAAGATTTTACGCATGCGAGGACCTCCTGTTGGTTTTGTCATATTTATGATACAATAGAATCGTTCCCAAAAATGTAATCTCGGTTACGGAGGTGTACGGATGCTTGATGTGTTGCTTTCAGAGCTTGATCGTCATGACAGCGCCAGATTTCCGTGTGTGTACCAGAAAGGGATGATCCTGTTCATGGAAAATGACCCGTGCACAACACTGGGGGTCGTACTCTCAGGTGCCGTCAAGATGAGTCATTATCGTCATGACGGGTCAGAACGCGTCCACGCCGTCATCCGAGCCGGCGCGGTGTTCGGTGACTTTTTGATATTCTCCAGCACGCCATACTACCCAGGCCATTTGACAGCGCTGGAAGAATCTGTCATCCTCCATGTTCCGCGCGAGCGGATTGAGACAATGATGGCGCAGTCAGCATCATTTCGTCATCAGTACTTGCGACATGTCAGCGAGAAAGCGCTAGAGTTGAACGACCGGCAAAAACTGCTTGGGACCCATACGCTTGAAGAACGTCTGTTGTTTTGGCTAGCAGGCGAGCAGCGCCGTCTCAATACAACGACCATTCCACACAACGGCCAAGAAACGCTTGCGGGCATCCTCCATGTCCAGCGACCTTCTCTCTCGCGCACCCTAAATCAGCTCCGACGGCAAGGGAAAATTACGTACGATCGTCACCACATCATCATTTTAGAGCCGATATGAACCGCTTAAGAACGACGTTTCACACATTCAGGAATAAAAATGCATAAAAGGCTTGCATCAGGCCTTTTTTTTTGATAGACTATCATAGACTCACGCCAGAGTCGAGCTGAGAAGTGGGAGGTTGCTGACACACCGGAAGGCGTTGTCTTGACGGATCAGGTCATTCCCATGGAGCCAGTCTATAATCTATCGTAGGCGAAAGGAGGATTTCCCAAGTGGCAAATCAAAAAATCAGAATCAGATTGAAATCCTATGATCACAGATTGTTGGATCAATCGGCAAAAAAAATCGTCGATACGGCGAAGAAGACCGGATCACAAATTTCCGGACCCATTCCCCTGCCGACGGAAAAAGAGGTGTTCACCATTTTGCGAAGCGTCCACATCAACAAGACGTCCCGCGAACAGTTTGAACGCCGCACGCACAAACGCTTAATCGATATTTTGAACCCGACCCCGCAAACCATCGACGCGTTGATGCATCTGGATCTACCCTCGGGCGTCGACATCATCTTAAAATAACAAATCTAATCAGGAGGTGTACTCATGGCCAAAGGTATCTTAGGAACAAAAATCGGGATGACGCAGATCTTTGACGAGGCCGGCAAACTGGTGCCCGTCACCATCGTCCGCTGCGAACCCAATGTTGTTCTCCAAAAGAAAACAGTTGAAACAGACGGCTACGAAGCCGTGCAGTTGGGTTACAAAGACCAACGCGTAAGTCTTGCGAACAAGCCGAAACTCGGTCACTTCGCAAAGTCAAACACAAAGCCTAAGCGCTACGTCAAGGAAATTGCCGGCCAGGAACTGGGCAATTTCGAAGTCGGTCAGGAGATCAAAGTCAATATATTCGAAGCAGGTGAACCCATCGACGTCACCGGCACATCGAAAGGTAAAGGTTTCCAAGGTGTCATCAAGCGTCATAACCAATCACGCGGTCCGATGACCCACGGTTCCCGCTATCATCGTGGCCCCGGTTCGATGGGCCCCATCGACCCAAACCATGTCCGCAAAGGTAAAAACTTACCTGGACAAATGGGCAACGAAACCGTCACCATCCAAAATCTTGAAATCGTCAAAGTCGATCTTGAACGTGACCTGCTCCTCATCAAAGGGAATGTCCCCGGCCCTAGACGTGGTCTAGTCATGGTCCGACGCGCCGTCAAGGCCGAAGCGATTCCCCCGCTGGATCCGGCTCAATATGTCACGACACAAAACACAAGCTCGGAAGAGCCGGTCGAATAGGACTTGAAAGGAGGACTTGAAATGCCAACAGTAACGTTGTTCAATCAAACTGGAGAAAAAATCGGCGATGTTTCACTTCACGAGGCCATTTTCGGAATCGAACCGAATCAACAGGTCTTATATGAAGTTGTTAAAGCGCAACGCGCTGCGATGCGCCAAGGCACCCACAGTACAAAAAACCGTAGTGAAGTGCGCGGCGGCGGTCGCAAACCATGGCGTCAAAAAGGCACCGGCCGTGCCCGTCAAGGTTCCATCCGCTCACCCCAATGGGTTGGTGGGGGCGTCGTATTCGGTCCCACACCCCGGGATTACCGAATGAAAGTCAACCGCAAGGTGCGTCGTCTCGCGCTGAAATCCGCCCTATCATCGAAAGTGCTCGGTGAGCAATTCGTCGTCCTCGATGCATTGTCACTCGAAGCCGCCAAGACCAAAACCATGGTCGAAGTACTCGCAAGCCTTTCACTGCAAGGTAAAATCATGATTGTGCTCGATGCAATGGATGAGACCATCGCACTCGCCGCCCGCAACATCCCCGGCGTCAGCGTCACCACGGTCGAACAAGCCAGTGTCTACGACCTGCTCAACCATGCCGTCGTTCTCACGACGCAAGAAGCGGTCAAAAAATATGAGGAGGTGCTCGGATAATGGTCGCAGCTGACATCATCAAACGTCCGATTATCACCGAAAAAAGCATGCAACTTGTCGAAAAGCTGAACCAGTACACCTTTTCAGTCGACAAACGGGCTAACAAAATTCAAATCAAACAAGCCATCGAAGAGTTGTTCGATGTCAAAGTTCTCAAGGTCAACATCATCAATACGACACCCAAAAAGAAACGCGTTGGTCGCTATGAAGGGTATAAGAATGAGATGACGAAAGCCATCGTCACCCTGGCCAAAGAAGACAAAATCGAGATCTTCTCCGCGTAAACCAATCAGAAGGAGGTACCCGCAATGGCTTTAAAGAAGTATAAAGCGATCACCAACGGGCAACGGCACATGACAAGCCTCGATTATTCGGAGCTCAGCAAGACCGCCCCGGAAAAATCGCTGCTCGTCAAGTTGAACAAAAAATCCGGCCGTAACAACCAAGGCAAAATTACCGTGCGCCACCAAGGCGGCGGTGCAAAACGCAAGTATCGGATCATCGATTTCAAACGCAACAAAGACGGCATTCCTGGACGCATCGCGACCATCGAATACGATCCGAACCGGACAGCCAACATCGCCCTCGTCCACTATGCGGACGGTGAGAAACGCTATATCCTCGCCCCCAAAGGGCTCAAAGTCGGCATGGAAATCGAATCAGGCGCTGACGCGGACATCAAAGTCGGCAACGCACTCCCCCTGAAGAACATTCCTGTCGGTAGCACGATCCACAACATCGAGCTCGCGCCAAACAAAGGCGGACAACTTGTCCGTTCAGCCGGCACCAGTGCCCAAATCCTTGGCCGCGAAGAAAAGTACGTTCTCGTAAAATTGGCATCCGGCGAAGTGCGCAAGATTCTTGCGACCTGTCGCGCCACCCTCGGTGAAGTTGGCAACGAAGACCACGAACTTGTCAACGTTGGCAAAGCCGGCCGCACCCGTCATAAAGGGATCCGGCCCACTGTCCGCGGTTCGGTCATGAACCCGGTTGACCATCCACACGGTGGTGGTGAGGGTAGACAGCCGATTGGCCGCAAAAGCCCTGTCACCCCATGGGGCCGCCCGGCGCTTGGTCTTAAAACGAGGAAAAACAAAAAGGCTAGCGAGCGTTTGATCGTTAGACGTAAGAAATAGGAGAGGAGGAACTCATACATGGCACGTTCAATCAAAAAAGGTCCATTCTGCGACGACCACCTGTTGGTGAAAGTGGACAAAATGAATGAAGAAAACAAGAAACGCGTGATTCAAACATGGTCGAGACGTTCAACCATCTTCCCGCAATTTGTCGGGCATACCATTGCAGTGTACAACGGCAAGGAACACGTTCCTGTCTACGTCACTGAAGACATGGTCGGACACAAACTGGGCGAGTTCGCTCCCACCAGAACTTACCGCGGCCACGAAAAAGACAAGAAAGCCAAGAAGAAGTAGAGGAGGAAATTATGGAAGCTAGATCTCAAGCAAAAATGGTACGTATTTCTTCTCGCAAAGTGAAATTGGTCATCGACCTCATTCGTGGCAAGCAAGTTGGCGAAGCGTTGGCGATTTTGCGACTGACGCCCAAAGCTGCCTCACCTATGGTCGAGAAACTGTTGCGTTCTGCGGTGGCCAATGCCGAACACAACTATAATATGGATACCGAAAACCTTTATGTCAAAGAAGTCTACGTCGGCGAGGGCCCGACCTTGAAACGTATCCGGCCCCGTGCGAAAGGTAGCGCATCAAGAATTTACAAGAGAACCAGCCACACGACCATCGTCGTGGCTGAGAAAGAGTAAAGGAGGGAATCTACATGGGTCAAAAAGTAAGTCCGGTCGGATTACGTGTCGGAATTATTCGCGATTGGGATTCTCGTTGGTATGCCGATAAAAATGATGTGGCCGATCTTTTGCTGGAAGACATAAAAGTCCGCGAAATATTGCACAAGTTTTACGCCAATGCCGCGGTCTCAAAAATCGAAATCGAACGGTTGAAAAACCGTGTCATCTTGACAGTTCACACCGCAAAACCAGGCATGGTTATCGGACGTGAAGGTTCAGTCAAGAACCAAGTGCTCACAAAACTGAGAAAAATCACCACCAATGACATCATTCTGAATGTTGTCGAAATCAAAAAACCCGAGTTGGACGCCGTACTCGTCGCCGACTCAATCGCTCAGCAACTCCAAAATCGTGCCTCATTCAGACGTGTGCAAAAAATGGCCATCCAACGCGCGATGCGCGCAGGTGCCAAAGGATGCAAAACGCTGGTATCAGGTCGTCTTGGCGGCGCTGAAATCGCCCGCAGTGAAGGATACAGCGAAGGCAACGTTCCGCTGCACACCTTGCGTGCCGATATCGACTATGCACATGCGGAAGCGATGACCACCTATGGAAAACTAGGCATTAAAGTCTGGATCTACAAAGGTGAAATTCTACCTGAAAAGAAAAGGGGGGGCCAGTAAATGTTGACACCCAAAAGAACGAAATATCGTCGCCCTCACAGAGTCTCATATGAAGGAAAAGCCAAAGGCGGAACACAGGTCAACTTCGGTGAGTTCGGTTTACAGTCGCTTGAAGGTGCCTGGATCACAAATCGTCAAATCGAATCCGCTCGGATTGCAATCAACCGCTACATGAAACGTCAAGGAAAACTTTGGATCAGAATTTTCCCCCATATGGCAAAAACCGCCAAACCCCTCGAAGTCCGCATGGGCTCCGGTAAAGGTGCTCCGGATAGCTGGGTTGCCGTGGTTAAAGAGGGCACCATGATGTTTGAAGTCGCTGGCGTACCAGAAGATATCGCCAAAGAAGCGCTTCGGCTCGCATCGCACAAGCTGCCTGTCAAAACCAAAGTGATCAAAAAAGAAAGTGGTGATTCCCAGTGACCGCGAACGAAATCAGAGAATGGGAAACCGAAAAAATCAACAACGAAATAGCCTCGCTTAAAAAAGAATTGTTCGATCTGCGTTTTCAACAAGCCACCGGCAATCTCGAAAATACGGCACGCATCAGAAATATCCGTAAAACCATTGCTCGGATGAAGACCGTATTGACCGAGCGCAATGCGAAATAGACGAGAGGAGAATTCGATGGAACGCAATCAAAGGAAAATCCTGATCGGAACCGTCGTATCCGCCGGTGCGGACAAGACGATTTCCGTCATGGTCGAATATGCGAAAAAACATCCATTGTACGGTAAGAGTGTCAAACGCTCCAAAAAATTCGCCGCACATGACGAAAACAATCAAGCCCAAGTTGGAGACATTGTCAAAATAATGGAAACACGTCCGTTATCGAAAACAAAGAAATTCCGCTTGCTTGAAATCGTAGAAAGCAAAACGCTCGCTTAAGCAACACCCGAGCTTAAAGGAGGTTCTTTTAGATGATTCAACAAGAATCGAGACTGAAAATTGCAGACAACTCCGGTGCCAAAGAGATTTTGACCATCAAAGTCTTAGGCGGCACCCGTCGAAAATACGCATCCGTTGGTGATATCATCACCGCAACGGTCAAGCAAGCCACGCCGGGAGGCGCTGTCAAAAAAGGTGAAATTGTCCAGGCGGTCATCGTACGGACAGTTCGAGAAATCCGTCGTCCAGACGGCACGTACATCAAATTTGACGACAACGCCGCAGTCATCGTACGCGAAGACAAATCTCCCCGCGGAACACGTATTTTCGGACCAGTAGCCAGAGAGCTTCGTGAGCACGGTTTCATGAAAATCGTGTCGCTGGCTCCAGAAGTACTATAAGCGTAGGAGGATAACGTATGAAAATCAAAAAAGGCGACAAAGTACGCGTGATCTCCGGTGAAAACAAAGGAAAAGAAGGCAAGGTTTTGCGTGTTTATCCCAAGACAGACCGCGTGTTGGTCGAAGGCGTGAACATTATCAAGAAACATGCGAAACCAACCCAGAACAATCCTGACGGAGGCATACTCGAATATGAAGCTCCCATCCACGTATCAAACGTGATGATCGCCGATAAAAACGGTCCCTCAAGAGTGGGGTATAAAACCGTTACTGAAACCGTCCGCAAAAAAGAAGTGACCCGTAAAGTGCGTGTCGCGAAAAAATCCGGCGAGGTTCTGGACTAACCGAGAAAGGAGGCATTAGTGGATGAACCGTTTACAAGAACGCTATAACAATGAAATTCGCCCGTCACTAGTTGAAAAATTCACTTATTCATCGGTGATGGAGGCCCCCAAAGTTGAAAAAGTCGTGGTCAACATGGGTGTTGGCGATGCCGTGGCCAATCCCAAGGCACTCGATGACGCCGTCAATGAGCTGACCCTACTGACCGGTCAAAAACCCATCATCACTAAAGCGAAACGTTCCGTCGCCAGCTTCAAATTGAGAGAGGGTATGGCCATTGGCTGCAAAGTGACCCTCCGTGGTGAACGGATGTATGATTTCCTCGACAAACTGATGAGTATCGCCCTTCCACGTGTGCGCGACTTTCAAGGTGTGAGCCCCAAAGCATTTGACGGACGCGGCAACTACACCCTCGGTGTCAAGGAACAACTTATTTTCCCGGAAATTAATTATGACAAAATCAACCGTGTCAGAGGCATGGACATTGTCATCGTAACGACTGCAGAATCCGATGTCGAAGCACGCGAGCTGCTTGCCCAAATGGGCATGCCGTTCAGAAAAAGTTAAAGGAGGCACGCTATGGCTAAAACTTCCATGATCGTCAAAGCGAAGCGCACACCGAAGTTCAAAGTCCGCAAGTATACGCGCTGCGAACGTTGCGGAAGACCGCACGCTGTCATCCGCAAGTTCAAAATCTGCCGTATTTGTTTCCGCGATCTCGCTTACAAAGGACAAATACCGGGCGTTAAAAAAGCAAGCTGGTAAAACTATAATTCCTAATATTTTGGGAGGAGGCACTATCATATGGTCATGACAGACCCTATTGCGGATATGTTGACACGCATCAGAAATGCAAACCAGATGAAAAAAGAAACTGTGGACATTCCCGCATCAAAACTTAAACTGCAGATTTTAGAACTGCTGCGCGAAGAGGGTTACATCAACCAAGTCAAGCTTGTTGAAAGCAAGCCCGGCAACATCTTGCGCGTCACACTGAAATATATGCAAAACGAACGCGTTGTCAAAGGCTTGAAACGCATTTCCAAGCCAGGACTCAGAGTCTATGCAAGTAACGGTGATATTCCGAAAGTCCTGAACGGTCTCGGTATTGCCGTCGTTTCCACGTCCAAAGGCATCATGACGGACCGTGAGGCCCGCAAACAAAATGTCGGCGGCGAAGTACTCGCATACGTATGGTAATCAAATAGAGGAGGTACGAAAATGAGTCGTATCGGGAACAAACCCATTACACTGCCCGAGGGCGTTACATGCACCGTAAACGGTCGACATGTCGAAGTCGAAGGCCCCAAGGGCACTTTATCCCTGACGGTTCATGAGGCCATCGTCGTCAAGGTCGACGAATCGATCGTGACTGTCGAAAGACCGTCGGACACCAAAATACACAAAGCGCTTCATGGCACAACACGGGCCCTGATCAACAATCTCGTTGTTGGTGTCAATGAAGGATACAAGAAAAATCTCAAGATGATTGGTGTTGGCTACCGCGCCCAGACACAAGGCCAAAAGCTTATTGTCAGTGCCGGATATTCGCAACCGGTTGAACTGGCCATTCCAAGCGGTATCACCGTCGAAGTCGTCAAAAATACGGATATTTCCGTTGCCGGCATCGATAAACAGCTCGTTGGCGAATTTTCCGCAAACATCCGTGCCATCCGTAAGCCGGAACCGTATCTAGGCAAAGGCATACGTTATGTGGATGAACACGTACGTCGTAAAGAAGGAAAAACTGCCAAGTAGCAGTGAGGGAGTGACTGAAGCATGATTAATAAGACATCAAGAAACGTTATGCGCAAGAAACGTCATTTGCGCATCCGCAAAACTGTGACCGGAACGGCCCTCAGACCCCGTCTCAGCGTCTTCCGTTCAAACAAGCACATCTACGCCCAACTGATTGATGATGTCAACGGCATCACGTTGGCCAGCGCCTCATCAGTTGAAGGTTTTTGCACCGCTGATGAAGCCGCCAACCTCAAAGGCGCGACAGCTGTCGGCAAAGCGATCGCCGAGCGGGCCGTACAAAAAAACATCAAAAATGTTGTGTTCGACCGTGGTGGTTACTTGTACCATGGCCGCGTCAAAGCACTCGCCGAATCCGCACGCGCTGCGGGTCTGGAATTCTAGAGAAGGAGGTTAGCCCATGCAGAACAATCGAAGAGGACGTAAAGGAAAAAGAAGAGAAGAAAATATTTACGAAGAACGCGTCGTCAACATAAATCGTGTCACCAAGGTTGTCAAAGGTGGCCGCCGCTTCCGTTTCAGCGCCCTAGTCGTCGTCGGCGACAAAAAGGGTCAGGTCGGTTTTGGTACCGGCAAAGCCCAAGAAGTCCCCGATGCGATCAAGAAAGCGATCGAAGAAGCGAAGAAAAGCTTCGTCAAGGTGCCTATGTACGGAACGACAATCCCCCATCAAATCACGGGTCGTCACGGGGCCGGTCAAGTATTCCTAAAACCCGCTGTTGAAGGTACCGGTGTTATCGCCGGGGGTCCTGTCCGTGCCATCCTTGAGGCTGCAGGCGTCGAAGATATCCTGAGCAAATCACTGGGTTCGGCCACACCGATCAATGTCGTCCGCGCCACGATGAACGCCATCGAAAACCTTCGCACGGCCGATCAGGTCGCACGCACCCGGGGCAAAACGGCAAAGGAGATTTTGTCATAATGGAAAAAACATTGGAAATCACACTGGTCAAAAGCTTGATTGCAGCCCTGCCTAACCAAAAGAAAACAGCCAAAGCGCTTGGTTTGTCAAAGCTTAACAAGACTGTTGAAAAAGCAGACACAGCCACCATACGAGGTATGATCAACGTCATCGCCCATCTCGTGACCGTGGTGGAAAAATAGGAGGTACCCACATGAAATTACATGAGTTGAAACCCGTACCCGGCGCCACGCATGCACGGAAACGTGTTGGTCGCGGGACCGGGAGCGGTACTGGTAAAACTGCGGGTTCCGGCCATAACGGCCAAAATGCCCGTTCCGGCGGTAAAGTCAGACTCGGTTTTGAAGGTGGACAAACACGCTTCTTCAAACGGTTGCGTAAAGTCGGCTTCACCAATCAAAATCGCAAAGAATTCGCCATCATCAACGTCGATGCTCTCAATCAGTATGAAGATGGCACCGTCATTACCCCGGAAAAATTGTACGCGGATCGCCTGATTTCCAAAAGCGGCCTCGCCGTCAAAATCCTCGGCAATGGTACGCTCGAAAGGAAACTCACGGTAAAAGCGCACAAATTCACAGCTTCAGCCGCAGAGAAAATCCAAGCTGTCGGTGGAAGCGCTGAGGTGATTTAATGGACACCATCAAAGCGGTATTCAAAAACAAGTCTGTCATGAAAAAAATCGGCTTTACCCTGATGATTTTCCTTGTTTACCGTCTGGCGATTTTCATTCGGATGCCATTGATCAATCCTTTACAGTTCCAAGAGTTGTTTGAAAGCGGCTTCCTAGGCATCATGGATGCCTTCACAGGCAGTGCCCTGTCGAACTTCTCCATCATCGCCCTCGGCATCGGCCCATACATCACATCGTCCATCGTCGTGCAGCTTCTGCAAATGGACATTCTCCCGGTCTTGAAGGAATGGTCTGAAGAAGGCGAAACCGGCAAACGGAAAATCAACCAGTTGACCCGTTACCTTGCTATCGGTTTGGCATTCGTCCAGGCACTTGGTATGACCTATGGCTTCCAACTTTCATCAGGGGGCGGCCTGTTCGCCTGGGGCGAACCCAACTTCCTGACATTCACCTATCTCGCCCTTGTCATCACCGCAGGGACAGCTTTCTTGCTCTTCCTTGCTGATCAAATCACCATGCGCGGCATTGGTAATGGTACCTCGATGATCATCGTCGCCGGCATCATCGCCGGTATTCCCGGCATGTTTGCATCGATGACATCCGATTACATTACCTCCGATACAGCAGGACTGGCGTCTTATGCCACCTTCGGCATTATCATCATCGTGTACTTGCTTGTACTCGTCGGTGTGACGTTCATGCAATCGGCAAACCGGAAAATACCCATCCAATACTCAAATCGTCCGGGTTCAAGTAAATTCAAGGGAAAACAAGAATCAAATATTCCCCTCAAAATCAACTCGGCCGGCGTCATCCCCGTTATTTTCGCCGTCACCATCCTGAGTCTGCCGCAGACGGTCATCAACTTCATTCCGCAAATTCAAGCCACGAACTTCGGCCTGTTGCTCAATGAAATGTTTAATTATGAAAGGCCACTCGGACTCATTATTTACATTACCCTCATCATTGTCTTCACATTCTTCTATTCATTCGTGCAAATCAATCCGGACAAGATGTCCAACAACCTGCAAAAGCAAAATGCCTATATTCCCGGCATTAGACCCGGCATCGAGACAGAAAACTACATCTCGAAACTGTTATTTAAAATCACGGTTATCGGCTCGCTTTACCTAGTAGCCGTCGCGATTTTACCCATCCTCGCCGCCATTTTCTTCGGTCTACCCACGTATGTGCAAATTGGTGGGACATCGTTGCTGATTGTTGTGGGTGTCGCCATCGAAACGACCAAACAAATCAAAACCGACGTTCAAGGTAAAAGTTACAGCGGATTCATCAAGTAAGGGGGCCGCTGACTTGAAATTATTGCTCATGGGTCCCCCAGGTGCCGGCAAAGGCAGTCAGTCGGAGCGTCTAGTCAAAGACTTCGAACTGACCAGTATTTCAACCGGCCAAATGTTTCGCGAGTCCCACCGCAACGAGGAGCCACTTGGCATCGAAGCAATGCGCTACATTGAACGTGGTGAACTGGTAGCGGACGATATCACCAACGAAATCGTTCGTAAACGGCTGCTCAAAGAAGATGCCGAACGCTGCTTCATTCTCGACGGCTATCCCCGCACGGTTTCCCAGGCCAAGGCACTCGACGACATGCTCGCCAAAATGCGCTCCAAACTGACCGCGGTCATCAACATCACAGTTGATAAAAAAGCCATTTTAGAACGGATGGTCGGCCGCCGCGTCTGCAAGCAATGTGGTCTCAGTTACCACCTTGCATTCAAGCCCACCCGTCAAGATGGCATCTGTGATGTCTGTGGTGGCACCTTGTATCAACGCCCGGATGACCAACTCGAGTCCGTCCGGAACCGTCTTGAGATTTATGAATCGAAGACACAGCCGCTGCTTGCCTATTACAAAGGTCGTGGCATTCTCCGTGAAGTGGACGGCATGCAATCGTTCGACGCGGTGTATCAAGCCATTTGTGCTGTGCTCAAGGAACTGACATGATCACCATCAAATCAGCGCGAGAAGTCGAGTTGATGCGCGAAGCGGGGCGGATTGTTGCCCTAGCCCACCAGGCGGTGCGCACGCACATCAGGCCAGGCCTGACCACGGCAGATATCGACAACGTGGTTGAACGCGTCATCCGCGACCACGGCGCCGAACCATCGTTCAAAGGTTATGGTGGTTTTCCCGCCAGTGCCTGTACCTCGGTTAACGAAGAAGTCATCCACGGCATTCCCTCGCCGAAGCGAAAATTGAAGCGGGGCGACATCCTCAAAGTTGATATTGGCGCCATGTACAAAGGCTATCACGGTGATTCGGCTTGGACCTATGCAGTCGGAAAAATCTCCAAGGAAGCCGAACAGTTGCTTCTAGTGACTGAAGCAGCACTCTATGAAGGCTTAAGCTTCGCACGAAGCGGCCAACATCTATCCGACATTTCCCATGCCATCCAGCAATATGCTGAAGCGCATGGTTACAGTGTCGTTCGGGAGTTTGTCGGTCACGGCATCGGCAAGCAGCTTCACGAAGATCCGCAAGTACCAAACTACGGGCTACCCAGTAGAGGACCGATTCTCAAACCCGGCATGACCCTAGCCGTTGAACCGATGATCAATATCGGTGCCAAATCCGTCAAAGTTTTAGCGGACCAGTGGACCGCTGTCACAACGGATGGCAGCTTGAGCGCACATTTCGAGCATACCATTTTGATTACAGAAGACGCGTGCATGCTTCTCACTGTGTTATAAAGGAGGACATCCATATGGCGAAAGAAGACAAAATCGAACTCGAAGGTAAAGTCATCGAAGCCTTGCCCAACACCCAGTTTCTGGTCGAGTTGAGCAACGGGCATCGCATCCTAGCTCACGTTTCAGGTAAAATCCGTATGTACTACATACGCATCTTACCTGGTGATCGCGTCACGGTTGAATTATCACCGTACGACCTAACACGTGGGCGTATCACCTATCGCCACAAATAACCATCCCACGCTCCAAAGGAGGACAATCTACCATGAAAGTCAGACCGTCTGTGAAGAAGATCTGCGATAAATGCAAAATTATCAAACGCAAAGGCAAAGTCATGGTCATTTGCGAAAATCCGAAACACAAGCAAAGACAAGGTTAATAGGAGGTGCTTTAATGGCACGTATCGCTGGTGTAGACATTCCCCGTGACAAGCGTATCGTCATTTCGCTGACCTATGTATACGGCATTGGGAAAACGATCTCACAACAAATTTTGGCAGCTGCGCAAGTTTCTGAAGACACCCGGGTCAAAGACCTGACTGAAGAAGAACTGACGCGCATCCGTACGGAAATCACACGCATTAAAACGGAAGGTGACTTGCGCCGTGAAGTTTCACTCAACATCAAACGCCTGCAAGAAATCGGCAGTTACCGTGGCATCCGTCACCGTAGAGGGTTACCGGTTCGTGGACAAAATACGCGCAACAACGCGCGTAACCGTAAAGGTCCGCGTAAAACCGTAGCCAAAAAGAAATAGGAGGCAACGAATATGGCTCGTAGAAGACCAGGCAAACGCCGCGCCAGAAAGAATATACCCGCGGGTGTTGCCCATATCCATTCAACTTTTAACAACACCATCATCACCATCACCGATCCAGGCGGAAACGCCATTGCATGGACGAGTGCCGGTGCCCTTGGCTTCAAAGGCAGCCGGAAATCAACCCCTTACGCGGCACAAATTGCCAGCGAGGCTTGCGCCAAGGCCGCCATGGAACATGGTGTACAGCGCGTAGAAGTGTCGGTCAAAGGTCCGGGACCCGGACGCGAGGCAGCCATTCGCTCCCTGCAAACCGCAGGGCTTGAAATCACTGCCATCAAAGACGTTACACCCGTCCCCCACAACGGCTGTCGTCCGCCGAAACGGCCTCGTGGATAGTTTTTTGATAAAAACATAGGGAGGTTGACCTTTTGAAAAACTTGAAATTTGAAAAACCAGATACTAAAATCATCGAAACCGATGAGCGAAAAGGCACATTTGTCATCAGTCCGCTTGAGCGGGGCTATGGTACAACACTCGGTAATGCTTTGCGCCGGATTTTGTTATCCAGCCTGCCCGGTTCAGCCATCGTCGATTGCCATATCGAGGGCGTTCAACATGAATTCTCCGCGATTGATGGTGTCGTTGAAGACGTGACAACCATTGTGCTTAACCTTAAAGATGTGGTGCTCTCTATTGATAGTGATGATCCCGATATCGAGAAGAAGTTGGAGATTGAAATCGAGGGTCCTTACACCATCCATGCGAGAGATATCAAGCATGATCATGACGTGACCATTGTCAATGAAGACCAACACATCGCTACTTTGAATCAGGGAATTTTCCACATGACGATGTATGCCCGTCGCGGTATCGGCTATGTCAGCGCCGAGATGAACAAGGTGTTCACGGAAGAAAAAATGGTTGGGACCATTCCCATCGACAGTCTCTATACCCCGGTACAACGTGTTAAATACGAGGTAGAAAAAACGCGGGTTGACGATGAGGCTGATCTCGATAAACTGACCATAGAAGTCGAAACCAATGGCAGCATCACCCCACAAGAAGCCCTCGGGCAAGCGGCCAAAATGATGATCAATCATCTCGATGTCATCGTCGACCTTTCAGAAAAAGCGCAAGATGAAGATTACATGGTCGAACGCGAATCCGCCGCAAACTCGCAAATTCTTGAAATGCAGATTGAAGATCTTGATTTGTCTGTTCGCAGTTATAATTGCTTGAAACGCGCCGGAATCCATACCGTCGATGAGCTGACTCAAAAAACCGAAGAAGATATGATGAAAGTCCGTAATCTCGGTAAAAAATCACTCAAGGAAGTCAAGCAAAAACTTGAAGATCTCAATCTTTCCCTCGCGAAACACTAAACTCTATCGCACACGATAGTCATAGGAGGTAAGTATGGCAGGTTACAGTAAACTCAATCGCCGTAGCGACCAGCGCAAAGCGATGCTTCGCGACCTGGTGACACAGTTGATTGTTCACGAACGCATCGAAACCACAGAAACCAAAGCACGCGAAGTGAGCCGGATGGCCGAAAAAATGGTCACCCTCGGCAAAAAGAATACATTAGCCTCTCGTCGGAAAGCCGCAGAGTATGTCCGTTTCATTGATGCTGATGAAACGCAAAACGCCCTGCAAAAGCTCTTCAACGAAATCGCGCCGCGTTTTGCGGCCCGCGAAGGCGGCTACACCCGTGTCTTGAAACTTGGCCCACGTCGTGGTGACGCGACAGAAATGGCCATCATCGAGTTTGTCGAATAAAGTACAGTGCAGCCGCACATCGGCTGCACTTTTCTTTTGTCAGGGTGCCCTTGACATCTAGGGAGGTCTTGTTACAATGAGGAGGAAGGGAGGTCGACAACATGAAAGCCAACCAGAAACCTGACCCGATTCGCCATGACTTCACCGTATCGTTTTATGGTCTTTATTTTGGATTATTGGGCCTTTTTTTCATGCGTGTGTTCATCCTTAGGCAGGATGTCGTCGCCTTGTGGGACTTCGGGGTGTTGTTCGTTATCATCTCCGTTGGGACCTTGATTCGGATGCGTCGTGCAGGCACCTGGCCGACCATTTGGGATGAACACGGCAAGTTGTTGTTTGGAAAACACCTCATTGACACCTTGCTCAGCACGTTCTTCTTTGCCTTCATCATGGTCATTGCCGGATTTTGGTCGCTTGACACACCGGGTGGCGTCTTTGGCGCCCTCATCGGTGCATCTGTATACGCCGTCCTTTGGTGGTTCTTGCCGGTTCTGCTAAAGCGCCAACCACCCCGCTAAGGCACCACCATACAAACTCGACCTGTACAAGTGGTTGAATTGTGATGTTTTTCATCGCTATTCAGACCACTTTTTGGTATAATATGACAAGGGTCAACCGGGAGTGATAAGCATGATTGAAATCCGTAATTTGTCCTTCGAATATCAAACCGGTAAGCCGGTTTTGCACGATATCAACCTATCGATTGAAAAAGGTGAATGGCTGACCATTCTCGGCCACAACGGCAGTGGGAAGTCAACGCTTTCGAAGTTGATTGTCGGACTGCTCAAGCCAAAGACCGGCTCGGTCGTCGTCGATGGCTTGACGCTTTCACATGAGACAGTCCACGCCATTCGCCGCAAGGTTGGCATTGTCTTTCAAAACCCGGATAATCAATTTGTCGGAGTGACCGTACGCGATGACATTGCCTTTGGGCTTGAAAACTTGCAAGTTCCTCGGGACGATATGATTGAGCGGATTGAGCGGTTTGCGCAAAAGGTCGGTATGACCGAGTTTTTGAACAAAGAACCCCACGCCCTTTCCGGGGGGCAAAAACAGCGGGTCGCCATCGCGGGTATTTTGGCGATGGATACGGACGTCATTATTTTTGATGAAGCCACGGCGATGCTTGACCCAAAAGGCCGTCGGATGATTGTTGATTACATGCGCCAACTAAACCGCGAAGGGGTGACGATTCTGACGATCACCCACGATATGAAAGAAGCGGTTTTGAGCGATCGGATTGTCATCTTGAAAGAGGGCAAGATATTGCTCGATGGTGAGGCTTCGGCAGTACTGAACAACCGGGCCATGCTCGAACAATCGAATCTTGAGTTGTTGTTGCCGCTTAGAATTCGTCATGCCTTGACGGAACGCGGCGTGCGACACCCGGGACTGGAGGCGCTGTTATGGGCATCAAGTTTGAACAAGTAAACTTCGCCTACCAGGGTCCGGATGGACAAAAGTATCTGGCTTTGGCCAACATCAATTTGCCCATTCATGAAACCGGTGAGTTTATCGCGCTGATTGGCGAGACGGGTTCAGGCAAGACGACGTTGGTGCAACATATGAATGCCTTACTGGTTCCCGATACTGGCTCAGTGACGATACTCGGTGTCAAGGTGACGAAAGAAGCCGTTCGAAAAAAGCAGATTAAACTCAATCCGATTCGTAAAAAAGTTGGACTGGTTTTTCAGTTTCCCGAGTACCAACTGTTTGAGGAAACCGTCTTGAAAGATATTATCTTCGGTCCGAAAAACTTTGGTATTTCCGATGCCGAAGCCACCGCACGCGCCCATGACATTATAAAAGTTGTCGGCCTTGATGAAAGTTATCTTTCCCGGAGCCCGTTCAACTTGAGCGGGGGAGAGAAGAAACGCGTGTCGATTGCCGGCATTTTGGCGATGGAACCGGACATTCTCATCCTTGATGAACCAACGAGTGGTCTTGATCCGATGGGGCGGGATGAGTTGCTTACCGTGTTCAACCGAATCCATACCACATTGAACAAAACCATTATCTTGATCACCCATGACATGAACACCGTGTACCGCTATGCCAAGCGGGCTTTGGTTATGCGTAGTGGGTATTTGGTATACGACGGGGACCCCCGTGCACTCTTTTCTCGCAATAACATTGATAACTGGAACCTTGAAACACCGGATATTTTGTCGCTTCAACAAGCCATCACCGCTGAACTTGGCTTAAAACTGCCACATATCGCGCATACTGAAGAGGATTTGTTGGCGATGCTTGAGGCGGTGTTATCATGAAAAACATCGTGATAGGCCGTTTCATTCCCGGAACGAGCTTTTTGTACAAGATGGATCCCAGGACGAAAATTATCGTCCTGATATTACTCATGGTATCCGCGTTTTTGGTACGTTCGCTCAGTTTGATTGCCATTGGGTTGTTATTGCTCATGGTCGTTTTATTGGCGGGTCGAATCAGTGTCAAGCGGGTCTTGCTTGGTTTGCGACCGCTCATGTTTTTATTGCTGTTCACCTTCTCCTTTCAAATTTTCTTCAATACCGCCGGTAATCTGTTGTTTTCGACGACGCTTGCCTATTCACCGGGTGGCTTGGGAATTGTCGGGTTACTTTTTGCATTTTGGTGGCTTACAAAGCGCCGTGTGCCTTTCAAACTGCTCTACTTTCTCCTGCTTTTAGGGGCCGCAGCGACCGTGCTCAGCCTGTTCAGCTACGGCCCTGTCATAGCTGAAAGCACTATCGAAGTGTACAGCCAAGGTCTTGAAATGGCTTTGTTTATCATGTTGCGTCTTGTCATCATTGTCACCTTATCGACGATTCTCACTTTGACCACCAAACCAACCGACTTAAATCTCGGCTTAGAAGCGGTGTTAAAACCTTTCAAACTGATTCGTGTCAACACCGAAGAGATGGCCATGATTATTTCCATCAGTTTGCGGTATATCCCAACGTTGCTTGATGAGGCCAACAAGATCATCTTGGCACAGGCGAGCCGAGGTGTCGATTTTTCCGAAGGCAAACTGAAAGACAAGTTAATGCAAATTGTTTCTTTGTTGGTCCCGATGTTCATCATCTCCTTCAAGCGAAGCGATGAGTTGGCCAGCGCCATGGAAGCCCGCTCGTTCGTGCCGGGTAGACCTAGGACCCGCTTGCATTTGCTTACATGGCGACCCATTGACACGGTGGCACTGTGCCTAGCGATTGTGGTATTGACGGCGGTCGTCATGGTGCGGGTGATGGGATGGTAAGTCATCTCATCGAAGCCTGGCAGTCCAATGACTGGCCAAAACTGGCGACTTTGCTCGCCCATGACTGTGCCTTGAGCTGGTTTGAGGAAGGTCTTGTGCACGGTCCAGACGCGGTCGTTAACCGACTGTCCGAACACCCTGTCTCTGTGCAGGGTTTTGAGCTGTACTTGTCTTATACGATCATCAAGCTACGCATGGGGGATCGACCGGTCCTTGTCAAGGTAGTGACTTCTATAGATGCCGTCATGTTGCTTGTTGTCGTGGCGCCGCCACCGGGCCATCATCGAATCCGTTTTACGATGGCGTATGACGGTTCACGTTATCGGGGCTTTCAGCGACAACCTCAGGGAGGCGCCATTCAAAACGTTCTCGAGGCGGCCCTAGTTAAACTGTTCAAGCACCCGCTTTCCATCCATGCCGCTTCGCGCACAGATGCTGGCGTGCATGCACGAAAACAAGTGTTTCATGCCGACTTGCCGGCGATGCCGAATCATCTAGCTGACCTGCTTGACAGGATGTTGCCGGATGATTTGCATGTGTACGGCGCCGAAGTGGTACCGCATGTCTTTCATAGCCGCTATGATGCGCGTAAGAAGACGTATCGCTACCGTCTCATCCATCAGGTTGATCCCTTCCTTTCCCATCAGGCACTTGTTCACCAAAAGCTTGACGTGCACCGCTTGAACACGCAACTCGAGCTTTTCGTAGGTTGTCACGATTTCCGCGCATTCACCGTTCGTAACGATAAAATAGATACCGTGCGGACTGTCTATGCTGCCCGGGCGTTTTCGCTGGGTGATGAAACGATCATTGAATGGATTGGTGACGGTTTCTTGCGACACATGGTACGCATGATGGTCGGTCATGTCCTACATGATCTTTGCCATGATGTCAATACGGTGCACGCTATGCTTGCTGAACCGCTCAAACCACGGCGCGCCATGATGGCACCGGCAAAAGGCCTGTATCTTCACGATATCGAGTATTAGTATGGATGTGCGCGCGGTTTTTTCTCGCGTTCATCCGTCAATCCTTTGTTTATTTTAAGACCGACGTATGCGATAATGGAATCATCATAGAGACTGGACGTGAAACTATGAACGGACGTTTCATCACCTTTGAAGGCCCTGAAGGCTCGGGGAAAACCTCAGTCATGAAAGCGGTCGCTGCCACACTAGCCGCAGACGGACATGACATCACCACAACCCGCGAGCCCGGTGGCATCAAGATAGCCGAGCAGATTCGCAAGGTCTTGCTCGATGTCGACAACACGGAAATGGACGCCCGAACCGAGGCGCTTCTTTTTGCGGCTTCCCGTCGCCAACACATGGTCGAAAAGGTTTTGCCGGCCTTACAAGCAGGGCGCATTGTCCTGTGTGACCGTTTTGTTGACAGCAGTCTCGCCTATCAAGGGGTCGGTCGCGACCTCGGCATCGACGAAGTATACGCCATCAATCGGTTCGCCATCCATGACCGGTTGCCGGATTTGACAATATTTATCGACGTCCCACCCTCGATTGGGTTGAAACGTGTCTTTGACAATGGCCGTGACATCGACCGGCTCGATGTAGAAAGTGCCCGGTTTCATGAGAAAGTGTATCGCGGTTACCAAGAGGTGATAGCGACCTACCCAAGTCGCATAAAAAGAGTCGACGGGACGGCGTCGCTTGAACAAGTCACCCAGGCCGCACTGACGCTGATTCAAGCGATTCTTTAAGGGAGTGAGTCCATGTTTGAAACACTCGTTATGATGCAACCCGCCGTCGTTAAGATGTTGAAAAACAGTCACCTTAAGGACCGTTTGTCACACGCCTATATTTTCGAAGGCGATTCGGGGACCGGGACGTTTGAGGCGGCGCTTTATCTTGCAGCGCGTCTTTTGTGCGAAGCGGACGAGGATCGGCCGTGTGGTGTTTGCAGCAACTGCCGGAGAGTCATGAACACGACCCATCCCAATGTGCATATCATCCGCCCGGCACGTCGGCAAATCGTCAAAGAAGACATTCGCCTGTTACAGGAGGATTTCAATAAAACCGCGCTTGAGAATGGTGCTAAAATCTATATCATCGAAGATGCCCACACCATGAATGCGCATGCGTCCAATGCGTTGCTCAAGTTTCTTGAAGAACCACACCCTAATCTCTACGGCGTTCTGCTCGCGCGCGATGCCGGCGCGTTGCTAGAAACGCTGCGTTCAAGAAGTCAAACACTTCACTTCACGAGCATGCCGCGTCAGTTGATTGAAAAGGGCCTAGTTGATGGCGGTTATCCTGCCGAACAAGCACGCTTAGCTGCTTCCATGACGCATACGCTTGCCCATGCAGAGGCATTGCTCAACGAACCGAACTTGACAGGGCTGCTCGACTTGCTCAACCATCTTCATGAAGCGATGATCAAGGGCAAGTCTTTGGTGACGACCTTTCACCGTATTCACAACACAGCCATCGAGGGCACCGATGATTATGAACGGTTGCTTGACCTAATGATTCGCTACCAAAAAGACTTGATTTATGGTAAAATGGACCATTATGGTCAGTGTGTCTTTGTCGAAGACGGTGAGACGCAAGCCCGCATCGTCGCGATGAAGAGCGAGAGGATGCTGCTTGAAGAACTGGACATGATGCTTGAACTCAAAGCCAAACTGAAACATTACATCAATGAACGGCTGGCATTCGACAACTTGTTGCTGGCACTGGAAAGAAGGATGGATCTTGAAGAAACAAGTGGTAGGCATCCGCTTTAAATCAGCGGGAAAAAAATATTATTTTGACCCACTCGACTTTGCCCTCAAGGTCGGGGATTTTGCCGTAGTTGAAACAGTCCGTGGCATGGAACTCGGTGAAGTAATCGAAGCTGAAAAGAGCATCGACGAAAAAGATGTCATTGCCTCGCTTAAACCGGTCATCCGACCGGCAAATAAGAAAGATATGGAACGGGAAGCAGCCAACCAGGCTGAGATTCCCGGCGTCATGAAGACTACGTTTGAGCTGGTGCGCAAGAACAAGCTCGACATGAAGTTGCTTGAGGCAGAGTATACACTCGACCGTGCAAAACTGATTATTTACTTCACAGCTGAAGGTCGCATCGATTTTCGGGAACTGGTCAAAGACCTTGCCAACGCCTTCCGCGTTCGCATTGAGTTGCGTCAAGTCGGCGCCCGCGATGGCGCTAAGTTTCTTGGCGGGATCGGCCCATGTGGGTATTTGCTTTGTTGCAACACCTTTCTTGGCGAGTTCGATGCCGTGTCAATCAAAATGGCGAAAAACCAGAACTTGTCGCTCAATCCGGCCAACATCTCCGGTTTATGCGGCAAACTGCTATGTTGTATCCGCTATGAGGATCAACTCTACAGCGAGAACCGTCTCCGGATCCCCAAGGACAACAGCCGTGTGAAAACAGCTGAGGGATATGGAAAAGTGTTGTCCGCAAACATCATCAACCTGACGGTCAAAGTCTTCCTTGAAAAAGAAGGACTCGTTCGCCACTACAAAGTCGACGACTTGCTTGAAATCGAACACTACGACAAATCCAAGTCCAATCATCATCCCTCATGAAAACGGCGCAACCCGGCGAAGTCATCAATGACTTGCTCGGTTATGATGGTTTGAAGATTATCCAGCGGCCGGACATGTTCAATTTTTCACTCGATTCCACCTTGCTAGCGGACTTCACGGTGTGCCACCCCAGTACGCGACACATTCTTGATTTAGGAACGGGATTCGCGCCCATTCCCCTGTTTCTTTCGCTTAAGACAAAAGCCAAAATCACCGGTGTTGAAATTCAACCGGATGTCGCGGACATTGCACGTCGGAATGTCGACTTGAATAACCTTCAGAATCAAATTGAGATTGTCTGCGATGACATCAAGCATTTGCCAAGACACCTACCGGCATCGTCTGTTGACATCATCACCTGCAATCCGCCTTTTTTTAAAGTCACCCCGACATCGAATGTGAATGACAGTCCCTACAAGACGTTGGCCCGTCATGAAGTCGCCATCGATTTGCCACACATCGCGAAAGTATCCCAAATCCTTCTAAAAACCCGGGGTCGACTCTTTATGGTGCATCGGGCCGAACGACTGTTTGAACTGACCGAAATACTCCATGCGCATCGCTTGCAAGTCAAGCGACTCCGTTACGTCTATCCCCGCGCCGAGACCCATGCCAACATGGTGTTGCTTGAAGCGGTATCAGGGGGCCGTCCGGGTGTGAAGGTTTTGCCACCGCTGATTGTGCACAAAGGCACGCGTTACAGTGACGAAATCTTGAAGATATTCCACTACGGAAGAATGTGAAGCCATGCAAATCCAAGCGAGTTTTGACGCAGGACAAGCCACTTTGTATCTCGTGGCAACGCCGATTGGGCATCTTGCCGACTTGACTGTCCGGGCCGCGGAGACACTTCAAGAAGTGTCGGTCATTTTTGCGGAAGATACCCGGCAAAGCAAAGTGCTGCTCGCCCATTACGGCATCCGCACCCCGATGATCAGCATGCACCAACACAATGAAGCAGAGCGTGTTGAAACCGTGATAGAACACCTTGAAACAGGGGTGTCTGTAGCCCTAATCAGCGATGCTGGAACCCCCCTGATCAGCGATCCGGGTGCCCGCATCGTGCAAGCGGTCATTGAAGCCGGTTATCCCGTTGTCACCATCCCGGGACCATCTGCCGCCTTGACGGCACTGCCGGCGTCAGGGCTTTCGACTGAACCGTACTTGTTTTATGGTTTCCTACCGGCCAAATCAGCCGCCAGACAAAAGATTTTGCGGACGCTTTCGACGTTGCCGTTTACCCTCATCTTTTATGAAGCCCCCCATCGTATCGACGCCATGATTGCGGATTTGACAGCCGTGCTTGGTCCGCGGCACTGTGTCATCGCCCGCGAGCTGACCAAGCGCTTTGAGTCTTATCTTCGTTTCACCTTGGATCAATCGTTGACCTTGCCAGCCCTCAAAGGAGAAATCGTCGTCTTAGTCGAAGGTGCGACAGACGTTTTGCTTGACCATGATGACGCGGTTGTGCATGTCGAACTGTTGATGGCGGACGGGCACTCGGAAATGGAAGCCATCAAACGAGCGGCCAAAGCAAGACACTTGAAAAAAAACGAAGTCTATATGGCGTTTCAGCGCGCCAAAAAACAACGCGAACAAAGGAAGTGACAGCCATGTCCAAAACGTACTATATCACAACACCCATCTACTACCCAAGCGGTAAATTGCACATCGGCAACACCTATACGACGGTGCTGTGCGACACCTTGAAACGGTACAAGGCCTTACGGGGTTTCGATACCTATTATTTGACGGGTATGGACGAGCATGGGAAAAAAATCGAAACGGTCGCAGCCGAGCGTGGTGTCGCGCCGCTTGAACATGTCAAGGAAATGGCCGAAGAAACACAGGCGCTTTGGGATACGCTGGAAATTTCCTACGATGACTTTATCCGGACGACCGAAAAGCGACACAAGACCGTCGTTCAAAAGATTTTTGAGAAACTGTTGGACCAAGGTGACATTTACCTCGGCACCTACAAGGGTTACTACTGTATGCCTTGTGAGTCATTTTATACGGAAACCCAACTCGGCGAGCAGCACACCTGCCCCGATTGTGGACGTGAAACGAGCCAACTTGAAGAAGAGAGCTACTTCTTCAAGCTGTCCAAGTATCAAAAGAAACTGTTGCAGTTCATTGAAGACCATCCTGACTTTATCACCCCGGAAACACGCAAAAATGAAGTGGTTGCATTCATCAAACAAGGACTCAACGATCTCAGTGTTTCTAGAACAACATTCGACTGGGGCATCAAGGTTGTCTCCAATCCCAAACATGTTGTCTATGTTTGGATCGATGCCCTGTCCAATTACATCAGTGCCCTCGGCTATGGCACAGACAATGACCAACTTTACCAAAAGTACTGGCAAGGCACGGAAGTCGTCCATGTAGTGGGAAAAGATATCCTCCGGTTTCACGCCATCTATTGGCCGATTATGTTGATGGCGCTCGGTGTGCCAGTCAACTTCAAGCTCCACGCCCACGGGTTTTACATGATGCGTGATGGCAAGATGAGCAAGTCGAAAGGTCAGGTCATTTACCCTGACATCATCTTGAAACGTTACGGCCTTGATGAACTGCGCTATTTCCTTTTGCGTGAACTGCCCTACGGCAGTGACGGCGTCTTCACACCGGAAGCCTTTGTCGAGCGCATCAACTTTGACTTAGCCAACGATTTCGGCAACCTGCTCAATCGGACCATCTCGATGATCAACAAGTATTTTTCCGGTACAATCCGCATCAATGAAACCGTTCAGACTGATTATGACGCGGCACTTTCTAGCCTGACCGACGACGTCATCAAGAACACCAAGTCTCTAATGAACACATTCAAAGTGTCCCAGGCACTGCAAGAAGTTTGGCGTCTGATTTCCCGCACCAACAAGTATATCGATGAGACCATGCCGTGGGTGCTTGCCAAGGATGAAGCACAGAAACCGGTTCTTGAAAATGTGCTCTATCATTTGGCCGAATCGCTTCGGCAAATCGGTATTTTACTGAAACCCGTCTTGATTCATGCCTCTAGCAACCTTTTCAAGCAACTGAATGTCCCCGATAGTTTACAGGAATGGGAAAGTCTCGCTTTCGGCAAACAGAAGACATACACCGTGATTGCCAAGCCGACGCCGCTCTTTCCAAGACTTGATGTTGACGAGGAAGTCAAGGCACTGCAAGAGCTGATTCGTCAAGGCGTCGAAGAGACTACGCCCCAACCCGAAGCCACCGTTCCTGAAATTACCATCGATGACTTTGTCAAACTCGACCTCCGCATCGGAAAAGTACTCACCTGTCAACCGCATCCCGATGCCGACAAGCTGCTCGTTTCGACCGTAGACATCGGTCAAGGGCAAACCAAACAGATTGTCTCGGGCATCGCCAAACACTATCGCCCCGAAGAACTGCTTGGTCAGCACGTGCTCGTCTTGACCAATCTCAAACCCGTCAAGCTGCGCGGGGTGCTCAGCGAAGGCATGTTGTTAGCTGGGTCGAACAAAGAAACACTCGAAGTCTTGTTCGCCCATAAACTAAAGGCTGGAGACATTGTGAAATAACCGTAAAAAACATACAAAAAGTTTGACTTTTCCCCCTATCTACGCTATGATGTTATACGGTACATTTTCAAAAATCTCCTCCAGCCCGCACTATGAAACCATTAGGAGGCTATCCGCTATGAAAACATACATGGCAAACGCACAGACGGTCGAACGTAAATGGTTCGTCATCGACGCCAAGGGACAACGGCTTGGGCGCTTATCAACCGAAGTCGCCACCCTGCTTCGCGGCAAGCACAAACCAACGTTCACACCGCACGTAGACTGTGGAGACTACGTGATCGTGATTAACGCAAGCAGCATTGAATTGACCGGCAACAAATGGGAAGACAAAAAGTATTACACGCACTCGCAGTATCCGGGCTCACTCAAGGTAACCAACGCTGAAACTATGCTTCAGAAACATCCTGAAAGACTGATTGAATTCGCAGTCAAAGGGATGCTTCCAAAAGGCAAACTCGGACGTCAAATGTACAAAAAACTCTTTGTGTATGCGTCGGAACAACATCCGCACCAAGCACAAAAACCTGAGACCCTCGGGTTGAAAGGTTAAGGAGGCATACTATGGCAAAACAAGTTATGTATCGAGGTACTGGCCGTCGGAAAAGCGCCGTTGCGCGTGTTATGATGAAACCCGGAACCGGTAAGTTTTTCATCAACGGCAGAACCTTTGAACAGTACATCCCCTCAGCGGCGACACGTCTTGACGTATCGCAACCCCTTGATCTCACCGACAACGCCCAAACGTTCGACATCATCGTCAACGTCTATGGCGGCGGCATCACCGGCCAAGCCGGTGCCATCCGTCTCGGCATTACCCGGGCATTGCTTGAAGTCAATGCCGATCTGCGTCCGAAGCTTAAAGCAGCCGGACTGATCACACGTGACCCACGCGAGACCGAGCGTAAGAAATACGGTCTTAAGAAAGCACGTCGCGCCCCACAATTCAGCAAGCGTTAAAAACAAGAAAAAGCACATTCCCCGATGTGCTTTTTTTGTGACACCTCGCTGCGGATTTTTTACGGATTTCGCTACACAATATTACCAAAACATACTATAATAAGACCATCGTCATGAGGAGGATGCGTATGAAACCAAGAGTTCGCTATGCCCCAAGCCCCACCGGTCACCTGCACATCGGCAATGCACGCACCGCATTGTTCAATTACCTGTTTGCTAAACGTCACGCGGGGACATTCATTGTCCGTATCGAAGATACCGATCTTGCCCGCAATGTTGAATCCGGTATTGCCAGTCAAATGGCGCATTTACGTTGGCTAGGCATCGAGCCGGATGAATCCATCGACCACGGGGGCGCATACGGGCCATACCGCCAGCTAGAACGGCTTACGCTTTACGCAACCTATGCCGAGCAGTTGCTCAAACAAGGACACGCCTATAAATGTTACTGCACCAGTGAAGAACTCGAAGCGGAACGTGAAGCGCTTAAAGCTGCGGGTGATGACAAGCTGCACTATTCTAGGAAATGCTTGCATGCGCCCGCTCAAGATGCACCCTACGCCATCCGCTTCAAGGTACCTGAAAACACCACGTGGACGTTTGACGACATGGTCAAAGGCACCGTCACATTTCAAAGTGACGACATCGGTGACTGGGTCATGGTCAAGCAAAATGGGATTCCGACTTACAACTTTGCGTGTGCGATTGACGATCACTTGATGGCGATCACCCACGTGTTGCGTGGTGAAGACCACATTACCAACACACCCAAACAGATGATGGTCTTTGAAGCCTTGGGCTGGACGCCGCCCGTCTATGGGCACATGACCTTGATTGTCAATGAGCAAGGTAAGAAACTGTCCAAACGCGATGGCGCCATTCTGCAATTTATCGAGCAGTATAAAGATCTCGGCTACTTGCCGGAGGCGTTGTTCAACTTTATTGCCCTGCTTGGCTGGAGCCCACCAATTGAAGCGGAAATTTTCACCCAAGACGCACTCATCGAGCACTTCGATGCACGCCGGTTGTCCACGTCACCAGCGCGTTTTGACCGGGCCAAACTGACCTACATCAACCAACAACACATCAAGCTACTTGACAGCGAAGCGCTCAAAACGGTGTGCCACCCATTTCTTCAAACAGCCGGATTACTTGAAGGCAAGGATGATGCGTTCGTCGACAGTGTGATCGATGTCTTTCGCGATCGCTTAACGTACGGTGCGGAAATCGTATCGCTTTATCACGACTTTTTTGATGAAAATCTGGTGCTCTCCGCCGAATCGAGGGAGTTCTTGCGGTCGGTTGAAGATGTACGGCCACTTTTGGCTACCTTTGCGGACAAACTCACTGAACTTGATGAAACACCCACACCGGACGCTTACAAGAATCTAATCAAAGAAACGGGTAAAATATGCGGGATGAAAGGGAAAAATCTCTTCATGCCCATCCGTATTGCCGCAAGCGGCAGCATGCACGGACCGGACTTGCCGAAGATGATGCATCTGCTTGGTATAGAGACCCTTAAACAACGATTTGCGCATATCTTGCAAGATGACCTGTCGTTTTGATGGGCAAAAAGATTTGCATTTTGCCAAAAAAGCGTGTATAATGCGAAGTATCATTAAAAGAGAAGGAGATTTCGTTTTAGATGACAGGAACTGTTAAATGGTTTAATTCAGAAAAAGGTTATGGTTTCATCACTACGGATGAAGGACAAGACATTTTCGTCCATTACAGCGCTATCAACTCCGAAGGCTTCAAAACGCTCAACGAAGGTGACGCTGTCGAATTCGAAGTGACCGAAGGCGATCGCGGTCCCCAAGCTTCAAACGTTGAAAAAATTGGGTGAATCTGACGCATGAAACAGGCTTCGGCCTGTTTTTTTTGTACATGACCACGTGAACGTTTCAAGTCGCGTGGATGTGTGATACAATAAATATGAAGTTTTCTGATGCGGGTGATAAGCATGAAAATCTACAATTCTTTAAACAGAAAGATCGAGCCGTTTGAACCGTTGCACGAAAACACCGTCAACATGTACGTCTGCGGTCCAACCGTCTACAACTACATCCATATCGGCAATGCCAGGCCGGTTATCTTTTTTGATGTCGTCCGCCGGTATTTCGAGTACTTAGGCTATACGGTCAATTTCGTTTCTAACTTCACCGACGTCGATGACAAGATTATCGTCAAGGCGATCGAAGAGGAACAATCGGAGCGGGACGTGGCTGAGAAGTTCATTGAAGCCTTTTATGAAGACGTTGCCCGACTCGGCAGTTCAACCCGTTATCTCGCCCCGCGTGTTACAGAGTACATGTCGGCCATCATCGACTACATCGACCGTCTCGTCAAGGCGGGTCATGCTTATGTGGTTGAGGGGGATGTTTATTTCCGGGTAGCGCATGCTAAAGGTTACGGTCAACTCTCAGGACGCAAGACGGAAGAACTTGAAAGCGGTGCCCGCATCGCCATCAATACGCGCAAGGAAGATCCCCTCGACTTCACGTTGTGGAAAAAGACAGAAGTCGGCGTGACCTATCCCTCCCCATGGGGAGAAGGGCGACCGGGCTGGCACACGGAGTGTGTGGCCATGATTGAAGATATCTTCGGGGGTGAAATCGACATCCACGGTGGTGGTGTTGACTTGAAGTTCCCCCATCATGAAAACGAAATGGCCCAAAACGAAGCCTTGCACAAGCGCCCATTGGCCCGCTACTGGATGCACAACGGGCACTTGGATTTTGGCGACAAGAAAATGTCCAAGAGCGAGGGAAATGTCATCTTGGTTAAAGAACTGGGGCTTGATACGATGGGATTCAGGCTGTTCACACTGGGCAATCATTACCGCAGTCCCATCACGTATACCGACGCAACACTTGATCACTACATGAATGAGTGGAAAAAGATCAAACGGGCGTATGCTCAAGCATTTTATGCGCTTGATCTGGCAGAGTACCTCGATGAAGAACCGAAAACATTTACCGAAATTGCGGCGATTGATCGTCGTTTCATGGCCGCGATGGATGAAGACTTCAACACCCCAAACGCCATCACCGAACTGCAGAATTTGACCAAGTATGCCAACCAGCAGCTCCGAGGCAAGCAAGACCTCGACGCCTTGCTTGCGGCAGTCAGACTCTTTGATACGTTCTTTACGATTTTGGGCTTGAATCCCGATGTTGAGCGCATGAGCAAAGCGACACGCAACATTTATCTTGCTTGGACCGATGCCCGTAAGAACAAACAGTTTGAAAAAGCTGACCGTCTACGCGCGCAACTCGTTGAGAAAGGGATTTTCGCATGAGTGATCCAGGTGCACGTGCGCTCGCTTATCTCGGTGACGCCGTGTATGAACTCCGAGTACGACAACACCTGATCAGTCAAGGCTTCACCACCGCCGACCGTCTCCATACTGAAGCGGTCCGGTTTACGAGTGCTGCCGGTCAAGCGCGTGCCTTAGCAGCGATTGTCGAAGCGCTCAGTTTGGAAGAAACCGCCATCTTGAAGCGCGGGCGCAACGGTGGCCTTTCCCGCAAACCAAGAACAGAACCGCTTCATGTCCACCATAGTGCCTCAGCGCTTGAAGCCTTATTTGGCTACTGGTTTCTTGCGGGGGATACAGCGCGAATTGAGGCTGTGTTTGCGATCATCGTCGCCAAGCTGGACGGGGTTCAATAAGTACCTCGATTTTTCAAGAACAGGTCCAACCATCGTATGATACACTGAAAAGGGGAGACAAAGACGTATGTTGATTCATGGCAAAAACCCGGTTTTCGAAGCACTGAAAGCAGGGCGTAAAATCCAGGCCCTGTACGTTCAGGAAAACTTCAATCTTCATGTCTTTGCGCCATTTGCCATCGACACCATCCCGCGCACCATCTTGTCCAAAGCGAAGATGGACGCCCAGTTTCCCAAGGGACATCAAGGCATCGCGGCCGAAGTGAGCGACTACACTGGGCCGACACTAGAAGCGGTCTTAAAACGTCCCGGGCCGAAACTGTTTGTCATGCTTGATAATGTTGAGGATCCACACAACCTTGGTGCGGTCATCCGCAACGCCGAAGCATTTGGTGTCACCGCGGTCATCATCCCCAAGCATCGCAGTGCAGCCGTGACAGCGACGGTTGTCAAAGTGTCGGCGGGCGCCATTGAGCACATCGATCTTATTACCGTCACCAACCTCAATCAGGCAGTTCGAACCCTTAAAGCCCATGATGTTTGGGTTGTCGGAACGGATCTCGACACCGATCAAACCCTCGAGGCCATCCATGCGGACACAGACTTAGCAGTCGTGTTTGGCAGCGAAGGCAAAGGGTTGTCACGTCTGCTTAAAAGTCAGTGTGACTATCTCGTCCGCATTCCGATGTCGGGACAGGCCAACAGTCTCAATGTCAGTGTGGCCTGTGGCATCGTGCTCTACGATATTCTCAGAAGAAGGTGACCATCCTGAACCGTTACCCTCGGCACAATGACTACGAAATCATCGGCCTCATCCAAGAAGGCGACGCCGATGCCGTGACATTGCTTGCTAAGAAGTACGGTCGGATGATTGCAAAAAAAATCCATAAGTTCAACCTGGCTTATGTTTTTGATGACATGTACCAGGAAGGCTTGATGGTTTTGTATAAATCAGCCATCACCTTCAACCCGACCTTCAATAAAACCTTCACCCGCTATTTTGAGATGAATTACGAACGGTATCTCATTACAACCGTCACGCATTTCCGAATGCGTTCTGAAGTCGAGTTTCTTCATAAACAAGATATTCATCAGAGCGTGCACAGCGTTCGGGAAAGCTCCGTTTATTTCCCGCTTCACCTCAAGGAGTTGAAAAATGTTTTGACAGACACCGAGTATCGTGTTTATATATTAAGGGAAGTGAAAAACGTGACTGTAGATGCCATCGCCACCGAGTTGGCGATTCCCATCAAGTCCGTCTACAACGCCCTACATCGTGCCAAGGCGAAGATTCGTCGTTACTTTCAGGCGTAAAACCTTGACAAATAGGGTTCTTTTTGATAAATTATATATTTGCAAGGTTGTGATGCAATGAGAAAAAAAGTCGCCTTGATTTGTGAAATATGTTTATCGCGCAATTACAGCGTGATGAAACACAAGGATGCTAAAGAACGATTGACCATCAAAAAATTCTGCAAACGTTGTGGGAAACATACTATCCACAAAGAAAGCAAATAGGAGCGTGTCACCATGGCTGAAAAACCAACTAAACCTGAAGTGAAAAAAACTGCAAGTGCGAAGCCTGAGAAAAAAACGAGTCGCGTCATTGAAATCCTCAAAACTGAATATCCTTTTGAAGGGATCTTGCTCGGTATTTTGGGCATCCTCGTTTTCTTGCTGGGTGTGTACATTTTCGAGGCGGAAGTGTTGCAAATCCGCTTTACCGATTTTTGGCTGTTTGACTCACCACTGAAAATTCAAATCTTCTCTTCGGTCGTTATGGTGATTGGTGCTGGCGCCATCATCATGGCATTCGCGCCCTTCTTCATTCCTGGCTTGAAAGAGATGAACCGCGTATCGTGGCCAAATCGCCGCACCATGGTCAACCATACTTCCCGCGTTCTTGGATTCATGGCTTTTGTCGGTGTGATGTTTGTCTTGTACGATATCGTCTTGCGTCCGTTCTTCCGCTGGATCGAAAGCCTTTGAGGCGCCGACCATGAACAAAGCACTTCCAGATAAACGGTGGTATGTCGTTCAGACTTATTCCGGTCTTGAAAACTCCGTCAAAATCAATCTCGAGCGACGCATCGAGTCGATGCAGATGGAAGACCTGATTTTCCAGGTTGTCATTCCCGAAGAAATCCGGATGGAAAAAAAAGCGGATGGCACCATGAAGGAAAAGTTGGTCAAGCTCTATCCCGGCTATGTATTCATCGAGCTGATTGTCACCGATGATTCATGGTTTGTTGTGCGTAATACGCCAGGTGTCACAGGCTTTTTAGGCAGTAGTGGTGGCGGTACGAAGCCGATTCCCCTACCACCTGATGAGATCAACCCCATTCTTAAGAAAGTCGGGATTCTCCAAACCCCGAAAATCGACGTCAAGGTCGGTCAAAGTGTCCGTGTCAACAGTGGACCGTTCAAAAATCAGATTGGCATCGTGGATGCGATCGATCATGATAAGGCCGAACTGACCGTGCTTGTTGAAATGTTTGGTCGGCAAACACCCGCCGAACTCACCTTCGATGAAATCGACCCACAGTAAAACAACCCAGGGCTTGTCAAGTGGCAAGTCTTTTTCATGAATCCCCATTCTGGTGGCATTTTTGCTTGACACAAGCGTCCCGACATTATATAATGCTATAGCATGCGTATGTCTATGCGTTTTTTGAGTGGAAGGATGGCTGCCATCCGTTGACCACATCACGACCAAGAGGAGGTGTCTATCGTGGCTAAAGAAATCAAGACTGTCGTCAAGTTGCAAATCCCCGCCGGAAGAGCGAATCCCGCTCCCCCTGTCGGACCAGCGCTCGGACAAGCCGGTGTCAATATCCAGGAGTTCTGTGTCAAGTTCAATGACCAGACCAAGGAGCAAATGGGTAATGTTGTTCCCGTTGTAATCACCGTTTTTACCGACCGTTCATTCACCTTTGTGACCAAGACGCCACCAGCGGCAAATTTGTTGCTCAAAGCGGCCGGAATCCCCAAAGGCTCTGGCAACCCGCTGAAAGAGAAAGTCGGCAGCGTTACCCGTCAGCAATTACGTGAAATCGCCGAAGTTAAAATGCCCGACTTAAACGCAAATGACGTTGAAGCGGCAATGAACATTATCGCAGGCTCTGCGAGAAACATGGGAATCTTGATCAAAGACTGAACACTTAGCTGTCCCGCACAGCTGACTGTGGGAGGAGACTTCACCAGATTCCGTCAGACCACATTAGGAGGAAATTATCATGGCCAAAGGTAAAAAATACCGCGCGGCAATGGAGAAGGTCGACCGGACCAAACGCTACCCGGCCCTTGAAGCTCTTGAGCTTGTCAAAGGTCTCTCGTTTGAGAAGTTCGATGCGACCGTCGAATGTGTCGCCCGTCTCAACATCGACCCTCGGAAAGCCGATCAGAACTTGCGCGGTGCCATCGTGTTGCCCCACGGCACCGGTAAGGTAAAACGCGTCCTTGTCTTCGCACAAGGCGACAAAATCAAAGAAGCCCAGGATGCCGGCGCAGACTTCATCGGTGATGAAGAAACCGTCACAAAAATCCAAGGCGGCTGGTTCGATTTCGATACTGTCGTCGCCACGCCCGACATGATGGCACAAGTTGGTAAACTCGGTCGTGTTCTCGGTCCCCGCGGACTGATGCCCAACCCGAAAACCGGCACCGTGACCATGGATGTCAAAAAGGCTGTCGAAGAAATCAAGGCCGGTAAAATCGAATACCGTACCGACAAGGTCGGCAACATCCACGTCCCCATCGGCAAGGTGTCCTTCACCCCCGATAAACTACTTGAAAACATGCGTGTCTTCTACGACACCATGATCAAAGTCAAACCAGCAACCGCTAAAGGCGTTTACGTCAAAACCTTTTCCGTTGCTAGCAGCATGGGTCCAGGCGTCAAAGTCGAACCCAGCACCGTACTCAAGTAACCCCACTTAATGGCAAAAACTCTCACTTACTGTCAAAGACTCAGGTGCCTAAGGGCTTAATAACCTGCCGAGACGAAAGACCTATGATTTCATAGACCTCTTTTGTCGTCAGACAGGAGAGGTTTTTCATCGCTCACTGTAGGAGGTGTAAAAGCGTGTCACAAAAGGCTATCGAACAAAAGCAGTTACTAGTCGAAGCGCTGACTGAAAAAATCAAGTCAACGCCATCCGTCGTCATTCTCGATTACCTTGGCCTGACGGTTGAGGAAGTGACCAAACTTCGCGTTGAACTGTACAACAACAACTGCGAAATGCAAGTCATCAAAAACAACATCACCCGTCGCGCCGCTGAAGCGGCCGGTTTCGGTGAAATGATCGAGCATCTCGTTGGACCTAACGCGGTCGCGTTTTCCAACAGCGACTCCGTCTCTGCGGCCAAAGTCATCTATGACTTCGCCAAAGACCACAAAAACCTTGAACTGAAGGTTGGTATCGTCGACGGCGTCTTCATGAACCATGATCAAATCACCACCATCGCCACCATCCCGTCAAGAGAAGCACTCCTGACCATGATTGCCGGCGGCCTGCTGCAACCTATCAAGGAAGTGGCAATCGGACTCACCATGCACATTGAAAATCTTGAGCAGAACGCTTAATCCAAGGAGGAAAAAAACATGGCTAAATTAACCAATGAAGAAATCATCAAGGCGTTAGAAGAAAAAACGTTGCTTGAACTGAAAGAACTTGTCGACATGATGAAAGAAACATTCGGTGTCGATCCTTCAGCTGTCGCTGTCGCCGCACCGGGTGCCGCTGCCGAAGATACCGGCCCAACTTCTGTCAATGTCGTCATCACCGATGTCGGCGCGAAAAAGATCGGCGTACTGAAAGTCGTGCGTGAACTGACAGGTCTTGGCCTCAAGGAAGCCAAAGAACTCGTTGACAACATCCCTGCCGTTGTCAAGGAAAACATGGATCCCGAAGATGCGAAACCTATCAAAGAACAACTTGAAGAAGCCGGCGCAACCGTCGAACTCAAATAAACGGACAACACGAGCTGAAGACCTGAGTGCAAACTCAGGTTTTTGCCTGTCTAGGGGTCACGGAAGGAGGTCGCACGATGTCGCATTACTATGATGCCGATCAAGACAACGTGAAAAGTGCACCACGCCGCATCAGTTTCGAGCTTGAGGGGCAGCACTACACACTCATGACGGACCACGGCGTCTTTTCCCACGGTCATGTGGATGAGGCAACGCGCCTGTTGATTGAAACCGTCCGGCTTGATGCCGGACAAAAAGCACTGGACCTTGGTTGTGGTTACGGTGTCATCGGCATCGTCCTCGCCAAGCGCGACCAGGCTCAGGTCACTTTGACCGATGTCAACACCCGGGCCCTCATGTTGGCTGATGAAAATGCCAAGGCCAACCACGTGTCTGTCCACTGCATCGCAAGCGATGGCTTCACCGAAATCGATAATCAGTTTGACGCCATCATCACCAATCCGCCCATCCGCATCGGGAAAACAGAACTCTAAGCGCTTAACGACGCGGCAATCGAACATCTAAAACCACAGGCAAGCCTAAGGCTGGTGCTTCATAAAAAACATGGGGCGCTGTCGACCTTGCAACACTTAGCAACGAAAACCCGCACAACCCTTGTGCGACGGCATAAAGGCTTCCATGTCCTACGATGCGATAAAGATTGACTATTTGACAAGACTGTGATAAAATATCAAAATGCGATACAATGCGCTTTTTTGTGTTGTCGTCATTTTTCGACTAAAAAACGGGGTGTATACGAGTGAACTATAAGATTGTACAATACGGTAAAAAACGTGTGCGAAGAAACTATTCCCGCGTCAAGTCCAACATTGAACTGCCTAATCTCATTCAGGTCCAAACTGATTCATTCAAATGGTTTGTCGAACATGGACTCGGCGAGTTATTTGAAGATATTTCCCCTATTGAAAGTTTTACTCAGGACCTGCAGCTTTACTTTGAGAAGTTCGAGTTTGACGACCCCAAATATGACCTGCGTACATCGAAAGACAAAGATTTGACCTACGCCCGGCCGTTACGGGTTTTTGTAAAACTTGTGAACAATGCGACCGGCGAGATCAAAGAACAAAAAATCTTCATGGGAGACTTCCCCTTCATGACCCCGACGGGGTCGTTTGTCATCAACGGATCCGAACGTGTCATCGTTTCACAAATTGTCCGGAGCGCCGGGGTTTTCTTTTCCGAAGAAATCGACAAAAAGACCTTGCGACGCAAGTACCTTGGCCAGGTCATTCCTAACCGTGGTGCCTGGCTTGAATATGAGATTGGAACGAAAGACATTCTTTTCGTCAAGTTGGACCGATCGAAAAAAATCCCGATGACCACGCTTTTGCGTGCCCTCGGTTTTTCAAGTAACGATGAAATGATTAAACTCTACGGTGAGCAGCCGCTTTTCGTTGGGACACTCGAAAAGGATCTGACCAAGAACTCAAATGAAGCCATTCTTGAGGTCTATTCGAAGCTCCGCCAGGGCGAAACCGCCACCATCGAAGGTGCGATGACGTTTTTCACGAGTCGATTGTTTGATTCCAAACGGTACGAACTCGCCGAAGTTGGCCGTTACAAGGTCAACAAGAAACTCGACGTGCTCAACCATGTCATCGGCAAATCACTCGCCCGCGATTTCATCGACCCGAAAACCGGTGAAGTGCTCGTCAAAAAAGATGTGCGCATCAACCGCAAATTACGCGATATTCTCCATGCCAACCGCCACCTGTTCACCCAAGTGGTTCCCGGCGTGTTACGGAGTGGCCTTGACTATGATTTCGCAGACCAACTCGAGATCCTTGATGCCAACCCGGCCCTTGATTTCCTGACTCGCGAAGAAAAGCTCCATCACATTCGTCACCAAAGCTACTTGACGGCCGAAGGGTACGTCAAAGCTATGTTCAAGGCGACAATCACCAACAAAAAACAGTATGTTGAAACGCATGGCCAAGAAGCGTACCGCAACATGATTACATCGCTTGAAGAAACACTGGCCAATGAAAAACTATACCTAGAATTAGCGAAAGTCCAGATTCTCGAGGTTAATCACCTGACCCGTGAAGATGAAGAGGTCGTCGTGCGTATCATCGGGAACGATCCCACCGAAGACAAAGAACACATTGTGCCCTCAGACATCATCGCCAGTATCGCGTATTACCTCAATCTGTTTTCCAGCTACGGTCGACTCGACGATATCGACCATCTTGGCAACCGCCGCTTGCGCCTGATTGGCGAACTGCTTAAAAACCAGTTCCGAATCGGTTTGTCAAAACTCGAGAAAAACGTCAAGGACCGCATGAGTACCCAAAGCATGACCCAAGAAGTGACCCCGCAAAACCTGATCAACATCCGTCCGCTGACGTCCTCACTCAAAGAGTTTTTTGGTTCGAGTCAGTTGTCGCAGTTCATGTCGCAAACCAATCCGCTCGATGAACTGACCCACAAACGTCGTCTATCGGCTCTTGGTCCAGGTGGGTTGACCCGTGATCGGGCCGGCTTTGAAGTCCGTGACGTCCATTACTCCCACTATGGCCGTATTTGCCCGATTGAAACGCCTGAAGGACAAAACATCGGCCTTATCAGCAGCTTGGCATCGTATGTCCGTGTCAACAAATACGGGTTCATTGAAACACCGTATTTGCGTGTTGAGTCGGAAGAGTTGCCGGATGATGACGTAAAACTGACTGTCACCGATGAGATGCTCTACTTGACGGCCGATGAAGAAGAACAATACACAATCGGTCAGGCTAACATCGAACTGAGCGATGACAAAGTGATTCTCAACGACAATGTCGTTGCCCGTCACATGGGTGAAACGAAAATGTTCCCACGCGAAACCATCGAACTCATCGACGTTTCTCCTAAACAGATCGTTTCCATCTCAACAGCCTGTATCCCCTTCCTTGAGCACGATGACGCCAACCGTGCGCTCATGGGTGCCAACATGCAACGCCAGGCTATTCCGTTACTTAGACCGGAAGCCCCCTTTGTCGGAACGGGTATCGAATACAAGGCGGCCCAAGATTCGGGTTCCTGCTTGCTTGCGGAAAACGATGGAATCGTGCAGTATGTCGATGCGAAAACCATTCGCATCAAAAACGATACCGGTAAGACCGATATATACAGACTGCGCAAGTTTGAGCGCAGCAACCAAGGCACCTGCGTCAACGAAGTGCCCATTGTCGAAGTTGGCGAATCCGTCAAAAAAGGTGACATCATTACCGATGGTCCCTCGATGGACGAAGGCGAACTCGCGCTTGGCCGCAATGTTACCGTCGCGTTCATGACGTGGAACGGTTACAACTACGAAGATGCCATCATCCTCAGCGAACGGCTGGTCAAGGAAGATGTCTATACCTCCATCCACATTGAAAAATATGAGGCCGAAGCCCGGGAAACCAAGCTCGGTAAGGAAGAAATCACCCGCGAGATTCCCAACGTCGGTGAGGAAGGCCGTCGCTATCTCGATGAGCGTGGCGTCATCATCCCCGGATCCGAAGTTGAAGAAGGCGACATCCTCGTCGGCAAAATCACCCCGAAAGGCCATACCGATCCGACCCCCGAAGACAAGTTGCTCCTGGCAATTTTTGGTGAGAAGTCCCGCGAAGTGCGCGACACGTCCCTCCGTGTACCACATGGTGGGGGCGGCATCGTGCAAAGCGTCAAGTATTTCTCCCGTGCGAACGACGACGAGCTACCGCCTGGGGCCAATGAAATCGTGCAGGTATTCATCGTCCAGAAACGGAAAATTTCCGAAGGGGACAAGATGGCCGGCCGTCACGGAAACAAAGGCGTTATCTCGAAAATCCTACCGGTTGAAGACATGCCGTATTTACCTGATGGAACCCCTGTTGACATCATGCTCAACCCACTGGGCGTACCTTCACGCATGAACATCGGTCAAGTACTTGAAATCCACCTTGGCCTCGCCGCGAAGAAACTGGGCGTTCATATCGCGACCCCCGTCTTTGACGGTGTGTCCAATGACGATTTAGTGGCTATCATGAAAGAGGCGAACTTGCAAGCGAACGGCAAAACCCTCCTTTACTCGGGTCGAACCGGTGAAGCATATGACAACGAAGTGTCTGTCGGCGTCATGCACATGATCAAACTCGACCACATGGTCGACGACAAACTGCATGCTAGAAGTGTTGGCCCCTACACCCTCGTCACCCAGCAACCCATGGGCGGGAAAGCACAAAACGGCGGTCAGCGTTTCGGTGAAATGGAAGTTTGGGCCCTTGAAGCTTACGGCGCCGCGTACTGCTTGCAGGAGATGTTGACCGTCAAAAGTGACGACATCATCGGTCGCAATAAGGTTTTCCGTGCCATCGTCGACGGCAAGAGCATTCCCGGCCCGAGCCTTCCGGAGTCCTTCCGCGTCCTCACACGCGAATTGCAGTCCTTAGGCATTTACGTCGAGCTAATCAACCGTGAAACCAAGCGGAATGAAGCAAACAAGAGCCTCGTGGAAGATTCGGATGTCGAGGACTACTTGGACAAATACGGGTTCAACTCCTAAAGGTAAGGTGAAACGATGAGTAAAAAATTCTCGCACTACAAGATTCGACTGGCCTCACCCGAAGAGATGCTATCATGGTCCTACGGTGAAGTTGAGAAACACGAAACCATCAACTACCGGACGTTGAAACCCGAACGCAAAGGTCTTTTCTGTGAAGAAATCTTCGGCCCGACCAAAGATTTCCAGTGCGCCTGTAACAACAAATCTAAGCGCAGCTCACAAAGCGGCAAGAAATGTCCGCATTGTGGCGTTGAAATCACAGAAAGCAAAGTCCGCCGCGAACGGATGGGGCACATCAAACTCGCCGCCCCCGTCGTCCATACGTGGTACTTACGCAACACGCCCTCGCGCATTGCGACCCTGCTTGATATCAAACCAAAAGATCTCGAAGAAGTGGTCTATCTCGCCTCCTACATCGTCATCGACAAAGGTGACACCGACTTGACGTACAAGCAAATTCTCTCCGAGGCGAAGTATACCGAAAAATATATGGAATACGGACACCGTTTCCGCGCCTTGACCGGGGCGGAAGCCGTCAAGATTCTTTTGCAGCAAATCGATCTCAAAGAAGCGGTCTATCGACTCCGCAAGGAGCTGCCTACTGCTTCAAAACAAAAACGAGAAAAGATTATCAAACGTCTTGAAGTCATCGAAGCATTCAACCATTCTGACAACAAGCCCGAATGGATGGTACTTGAAGTCTTGCCGGTCATTCCACCGGAACTCAGACCGATGGTGCAACTTGACGGGGGTCGCTTCGCTACCACCGACCTCAACGACCTGTATCGCCGGATACTCAACCGCAACAACCGTCTGAAAAGACAAATCGAACAAAACGCCCCCCACCTGATCACCAAGAACGAAAAGCGGATGTTGCAAGAAGCCGTCGATGCCCTCATCGACAACTCCAAGCGCGGCCGTAAAGTTGTGGTGGAAAAAAATCGTCCGCTCAAATCGCTCTCGGATATGCTCCGGGGGAAACAAGGACGTTTCCGCCAAAATCTCCTTGGCAAACGCGTCGACTACTCCGGTCGAAGCGTCATCGTCGTCGGACCGGATCTGGAAATGTATCAATGTGGTCTGCCCCGCGAAATGGCGATTTCCCTATTCAAACCGTTCGTCATCCGCGAACTGATCATCCGGGAACTTGCGTCGAACATCAAAAGTGCCAAAGCCAAAATTGAGAAGCTCGATCCCGTCATTTGGGGCGTGCTTGAAGACGTCATCAAAGAACATCCCGTCCTGCTTAACCGGGCCCCGACCTTGCACCGACTCGGTATCCAAGCATTCGAGCCCAAACTTGTCGAAGGGAAAGCCATCCGGCTGCACCCGCTCGTCACCCCGGCCTTCAACGCTGACTTTGACGGCGACCAAATGGCCGTCCATGTTCCTTTGAGTGAAGAAGCGCAAGCGGAAGCCCGTGTTCTGATGCTGGCCTCTAACAACATCCTAAACCCCAAAGACGGTCGTCCCGTCGTCACGCCTTCACAAGACATGGTCCTCGGCAATTACTACCTAACCCTCGAGCGCCCTGGCGCTAAAGGTGAAGGCAAAGTGTTCGGTGACTACAATGAAGCGATGATCGCTTTTGAAAACAAAGCCATCACCTTGCACACCCGCATCGCCCTCCGCGGGGATGCCCTCGGCAACGCACCCCTCACAGCCGAACAGAAATCTGGCTATCTTGTGACCACGTTTGGCAAACTGACATTCAACGAAATCTTGCCGAAAAGCTTCCCCTATCTCAACGAACCGACGCAGGAAAACCTCGCCAAGAATACACCGGACAAATACTTTATCAAACGCGGTGAAAACATTCCTGAGCGTATTCGCGAAATGCCTGTCATCGAGCCGTTTAAGAAAAATTTCCTGTCCGCCATCATCTCCCGTGTGTTTGTCGATTTCAAAATCAACGACACCTCGAAGATGCTTGACAAGATGAAAAACCTCGGCTTCAAGTATTCGACTTACGCCGGCATCACCGTCAGTGCCTTTGACGTTACCCCTTACAGCCGCAAGACTGAAGTGCTCGCCGAAGCGGATGCCGCCGTTGAAAAGATCCAAGACTTGTTTGAAATGGGTCTCCTTACTGAAAATGAGCGTTACAATCAAGTGCTCAAAGTATGGGAAAACACGAAAAAAGTCATCGAGAGTGGCTTGCTTAAAGAGCTGGCGCACGACAACCACATCTTCATGATGAGCGATTCCGGATCACGCGGTAGTGCCTCGAACTTCACCCAGCTTGCCGGGATGCGCGGTTTGATGTTTACCCCGACTGGGAAGACCATTGAACTGCCCATCAAAGCCGCCTTCCGTGAAGGGTTGACAATGAGTGAGTTTTTCATCTCGACCCACGGTGCCCGAAAAGGGTCCACCGATACCGCCCTCAAAACAGCCGACTCCGGCTATTTGACCCGTCGACTCGTCGATGTGAGCCAAGACCTCGTTATCACTGAAAGCGACTGCAACACCGATCGTGGTGTCGTCGTCAGTGCCATTATCGACGATGATGGCAGAATCATCGAGCCACTAGGCGACCGCCTGAGTGGCCGCTACACCCAACAAACTGTTGTCCATCCGGAAACGGGTGAAATCATTGCCCCGCGCAACACGTACATCACTGAAGCCATTGCCGTTGACATCGTCAATGCCGGAATCGAAGCCGTCAAAATCCGTTCCGTCCTGACTTGTAACGCGAAAAACGGCTTGTGTAAAAAGTGTTACGGGCAAAACCTCGCGACTGGCGAACTGGTCGAAGTCGGTGAATCGGTCGGCATCATCGCCGCCCAGTCCATCGGTGAACCTGGTACCCAGCTGACCATGCGTACGTTCCATACTGGCGGCGTTGCTGGTGCGGACATCACCCAAGGTTTGCCGCGGATTCAAGAACTGTTTGAAGCGCGTACCCCAAAAGGGAAAGCGATCATCAGTGAAGTCGATGGTGTCATCAGCAAAACCGAGCAAATCAACGAGCGGTACAAAGTGACTGTCGAAGGTGAAAACGGTGAAGTTCTGACGTATGAGACCAACAGTGGCGTCACGTTGCTTGTCAGCCAAGGCGACAAAGTCAAGTCCGGCGACATGATCACCCAAGGTTCCATCGATCCCAAACAGCTGCTCAAGGCAACCGATGCCGAAACGGTCCAACAGTACTTGCTTAAGGAAGTACAAAAAGTTTACCAGGCCCAAAGGGTTGAAATTTCCGACAAGCATGTTGAAATCATCATCCACCAAATGATGCGCAAGGTCAACATCATCATCGAAGGGGAAACCGACTTGCTTCCCGGTGCCCAAATCTCCCTTCGCGAGTTTAAAGAAGCCAATGCCAAAGCGCTTGCCGCGCGCAAGAAGCCAGCCATCGGCCGACCCGTTTTGCTTGGCATTACGCGCGCCTCACTGCGCAGCGAATCGTTCCTCAGCGCCGCCAGTTTCCAAGAGACCACCCGCGTACTGACCGACGCCGCCATCCGCGGTAAAGTCGATGAACTCGTCGGACTCAAGGAAAATGTCATCATTGGTGGTTTGATTCCCGCTGGTACCGGCATCCTCAAACATACGCACTTCGATTATGAAAAAGCGGAAATGGATGTAGAACCCGACGAGGAAGCGTTGCTTCGGACGGTCACCCGACCACGCGACATCGAATATGATGAAGAAGACGAGAACGAAACACCGTATGATGAGTTGCTTGAAGTACTCGATGAAGAAGACGGTTTGTACGAATAACCCGGATAATTGATGTGCCGGCGGCCCAGGTCGCCGGCACGATTTACAAATTGATAACATAAGGGTTGACACACCTGGTTCAGTGTTATATAATTATCCATGCGCTAGACGATTAAAAACATCAGGGTGGACTTCAGCCCTTGTTTTTATGAACAAACCGGCACACTTGGATGTGTTGTCATCATTAATGAAGAGAGGAGGAACCCATATGCCGACCATTAACCAACTGGTGAGAAAAGGTAGACACTCCAAAGTCAAGAAAACCAAATCACCGCACTTGGGAATCGGTTTCAACTCCATTAAGAAGGAGTACACGGACACACCGAGCCCACAAAAACGTGGCGTTTGTACACGCGTAGCGACCATGACGCCCAAAAAGCCGAACTCGGCCCTGCGCAAGTATGCCCGTGTTCGCTTGACCAACAGCATTGAGGTCACAGCCTATATTCCCGGAATCGGTCACAAGCTCCAGGAACATAGTGTCGTACTCATTCGCGGCGGTCGTGTCAAAGACCTTCCCGGTGTCCGCTATCACGTTGTGCGTGGTACACGCGACACCACGGGTGTTGAAAAACGTAAACAAGGGCGTTCCAAATACGGCGCCAAGAAAAGCTAATAGCTGACCAAGTCGGCTATGTTTAATTTTCCATGTTATCTGAAAGGAGGAATATGCCATGCCTCGTAAAGGCCACATTCCCAAAAGAGATGTCCTGCCCGATCCGATCTACCATTCAAAGTTGGTCACTAAATTGATTAACAGCATCATGAAAGATGGTAAGAAAGGTACGGCGCAAGAAATTTTGTACAACGCCTTCAAACGCGTTGAAGAGACCGCCAATAAACCGCCGCTGGAAGTATTTGAGGACGCATTAAACAACATCATGCCCGTCTTCGAAGTGCGTTCCCGCCGCATCGGGGGTCAAAACTATCAAATTCCCACAGAAGTTCGCAATGAAAGACGTTACACCCTTGGACTCAGATGGCTCGTACTCTACTCAAGACTCAGAACTGAAAAGACCATGGAAGAGCGACTTGCCAAGGAAATCATCGATGCAGCCAATGGACTGGGCGCTTCCGTCAAGAAACGTGAAGACATGCACAGAATGGCTGATGCCAACAAAGCTTTCGCGCATTATCGTTGGTAGGAAGGAGAACACAATATGGCGCGTACATTCAGTTTGGAAAAAACACGAAACATTGGAATCATGGCTCATATTGATGCGGGGAAAACCACGACAACCGAACGCGTCTTATTTCATACCGGCAAAATTCACAAAATGGGTGAAACCCATGACGGGGCTTCTCAGATGGACTGGATGGCCCAAGAACAAGAGCGCGGCATTACCATCACCTCGGCCGCTACGACCGCCCTTTGGAAAGACCACCGTGTCAACATCATCGACACCCCAGGACATGTCGACTTCACCGTTGAAGTGTCCCGCTCGCTACGTGTCCTAGACGGCGCTGTCGCCGTATTAGATGCCCAAGCCGGTGTCGAACCCCAAACCGAGACGGTCTGGCGTCAGGCGACAGAGTACCGTGTTCCCCGCATCGTACTCATCAACAAAATGGACAAAATCGGTGCTGATTTCGACTACAGCCTCCAATCGATCCGCAGCCGCTTAGGCGCTGAGGGTGTTGCCATCCAATGGCCGATCGGTGCTGAAAATCAGTTTGAAGGCATCGTCGATTTAGTCGAGCAAAAAGCCTATCGCTTCGATGGTTCAGCCGAAGAAAAATCCGTAGAAATCCCCATTCCCGAAGAACTCGTTGATATTGTTGCGGAAAAACGGGATGAGTTGATTCAAAAACTCGCCGACTTCAACGAAGAGATGATGATGCAGTATCTTGAAGAAGAAGAGATTTCTGTCGAGTTAATCAAAGAAACGATGCGTGCCGCCACGCTCAGTGTCCAGTTTTTCCCGGTCCTTTGCGGCAGCGCCTTCAAAAACAAAGGCATCAAGATGATGCTTGACGCGGTCATCGATTATTTGCCCTCACCCACCGACGTTGTTGAAGTCAAAGGCGTCATGAAAAATGGCGATGAGGTCCTCGTGCCCTCAACCGACGAAGAAAAGTTCGCCGCGCTCGCCTTCAAGGTTATGACCGATCCGTTTGTCGGCAAACTGACCTTCTTCCGGATTTATTCCGGTACGCTCAAAAAGGGCTCTTACGTCATGAACACCTCAAAAGGCACCAAGGAACGTATCGGCCGCATTCTACTCATGCATGCGAACCACCGCGAAGAAGTCGATGAAGTGTATGCCGGCGATATCGCCGCAGCCATCGGCCTCAAGAACACCACCACCGGCGATACGCTTGCCCAAGAACGCCACGATATCATCCTTGAGAAGATGAACTTCCCCGAACCGGTCATCAGCGTCGCCATCGAACCGAAATCAAAAGGCGACCAAGACAAGATGGGGATAGCTTTGCAAAAGCTGTCTGAGGAAGATCCCACCTTCAGAACCTACACCGATCAAGAGACTGGACAAACCATCATTGCCGGTATGGGTGAACTGCATCTTGACATCATCGTCGACCGGATGCGTCGCGAGTTCAAAGTAGAAGCCAATGTCGGGGCCCCACAGGTCAGCTATCGCGAGACCATCACGCAAGCAGCCGACATCGAAGGACGTTTTGTGCGTCAGTCCGGGGGTCGTGGTCAATACGGCCATGTCTGGATTACCTTCGAACCCAATCCTGGCAAAGGGTATGAATTCGTCGACAAAGTCGTCGGCGGCGTCGTGCCACGAGAATACATCCCGGTCGTTGACAAAGGTCTGCATGACTCACTTGAAGACGGCGTGTTGGCCGGCTATCCGCTCATCGATATCAAAGCAACGCTCTATGACGGATCCTACCACGATGTCGACTCATCGGAAATGGCGTTTAAGATTGCCGCTTCCATCGCGCTCAAGGCGACCCGTGAGAAATGCCAGCCAATCATCCTTGAACCGATTATGGATGTCGATGTCATCACACCTGACGACTATCTCGGCAACATCATCGGTGACTTGACGGCCCGTCGCGGTAAAATCGAAGCGCAGTCGCAACGCGGCAATGCGCATCAAATTGAGGCCAAAGTACCCTTGTCGGAAATGTTCGGTTATGCGACCGGTCTCCGCTCAAACAGCCAAGGCCGTGCCAACTACTCGATGAACTTTTCACACTATGAATCGGCACCCAAATCCATCTCGGAAGAAATCATCAAAAAACGTAACGGCTAACACGGCGGACCAGTTACACGAATGACTTGCAATCACCATGGATTTAAGTTAAAATAACTATGATATAAGACCAAATCAAGGAGGAAACACTAATGGGTAAACAAAAATTTGAACGTACAAAACCCCATGTCAATATTGGCACCATTGGCCACGTCGACCACGGAAAAACGACATTGACTGCCGCCATTGCGACCATTTTGGCCAAACGGGGCATCGGTGGAACAACGGCCGCAACCTATGATTCCATCGACAATGCGCCTGAAGAGAAAGAAAGAGGCATCACCATCAACACCGCACACATCGAGTATTCAACTGAAGCGCGCCATTATGCGCACGTTGATTGCCCCGGCCACGCGGACTACGTCAAAAACATGATCACTGGCGCTGCCCAAATGGACGGTGCGATTCTCGTGGTCAGCGCCGCTGACGGCCCGATGCCGCAAACCCGTGAACACATCCTGCTCAGCCGCCAAGTCGGCGTGCCAAAACTGGTTGTTTTCATGAACAAAGTCGACATGGTCGACGATGAAGAACTACTCGAACTGGTTGAACTTGAGATTCGCGAACTGCTCAGCGAATACGACTTCCCAGGCGACGACATTCCTGTCATTCGTGGTTCTGCCCTCAGAGCGCTTGAAGGCGACGAAAACTATGAAGAGAATGTCATCGAACTGATGGAAGCTGTCGACACGTACATCGAAGATCCTATCCGTGAAACCGACAAGCCGTTCCTGATGCCTGTCGAGGACGTCTTCTCCATTACTGGACGCGGTACGGTTGCAACGGGTCGTATCGACCGTGGAACCATCAAAGTCCAAGAAGAAATTGAGATCGTTGGTATCCGTGCCACACGCAAATGTGTTGTAACCGGTGTTGAAATGTTCCGCAAACTGCTTGACCGCGGTGAAGCTGGCGACAACATCGGCGCCTTGCTTCGTGGTGTAAGCCGTGAAGACATCGAACGTGGCCAAGTACTTGCTAAACCGGGCAGCGTGACCCCCCACACAAGATTCCGTGGTGAAGTCTATGTCCTCTCTAAAGCAGAAGGCGGACGCCACACGGCGTTCTTCTCGAACTACAGACCGCAGTTTTACTTCCGTACGACCGATGTGACCGGTGTCATCGAACTGCCTGAGGGCGTTGAGATGGTCATGCCTGGTGACAACGTCGAGATGATCGTTGACCTGATTCACCCCATCGCCCTTGAACAAGGTACGAAGTTCTCGATCCGCGAAGGTGGACGTACAGTCGGCGCCGGCATCGTTGCCGAAGTCATCAAGTAGTCTGATTTCCAAGCGTCTTAAGGCCATAAAGTTAAGGATCTGATCGGATCTTTCATCTTTATGGCCTTTTTTTTCCAGCACAAGCGGGCCGTGTTTTCAAGACGTCGTTCAAGCGGCCACAGCCTGTGCTATAATAGACATGAAGTCAAATATTCCATGGAGGCAAATGTTTCATGAAACAGTATGATACCGCTAAAATACGTAACATCGCCATCCTCGGACATCTCGGTTCAGGCAAGACCTCCTTGTCCGAATCCATTTTATACGTCACCGGTGCGATCGGCAAAAAAGGTGAAGTTGAAAAGAAGAATACCGTTGCCGACTACTTGCCTGAAGAGCATACGAGGCAAACCACATTGGCCATGAGTCTCATTCCATGTGCGTGGCAAGACTACAAGTTCAACTTCATCGATACACCAGGTAGTGAAGAGTTCCTCGGTGAACTGAATCAGGTCCTGTCCGTGGTCAAAGGTGCCATCTTGGTCATCGATGGTGCTAAGGGCATTGAAGTTGGAACGGAGCGCATTTGGATTGAGTTGACCAAACGCCACATTCCGACCATCATCTTCATCAACAAACTCGACAAGGAAAACATCAAATTCAACGAACTCATCAGCAACATCCGCGAACGTTTTGGCAAGCAGGTGGTTCCCTTCTCCTGGCCCATTGGCGAAGCCGCTGATTTCAATGGCTATGTAGACATGATTGAAATGCAAGCCCGTGTCACCGATTCGCAAGATGCAAGCCAGCCGGTCGACATGCCGGCAGACCTCGCCGATGAGGTGGCATCTTGGCGTGAGCAAATTGTCGAAGCCGTCGCTGAGTCATCGGAAGAACTGCTTGAGAAGTATTTTGAAGGGGAAGAACTGACACTCGATGAGATCCGTTCTGCCCTGCGTACCGGTGTCATGGCTGCCGAACTCTATCCCATCGTTGTCGGCAGCGCGACCAAGACACTCGGCATGCGAACCATGCTCGACATGCTTGGCAATTTCTTCCCTGCACCGGATGAGTTAAAGCCGATGAAGGGCACAGACCTGGGAACCGGCGAGACCGTCATCCGTAAAACCGACAACAACGAACCGTTCTCAGCCTATGTATTCAAAACAACCGTCGACCCGTTCATCGGTGCTGTCAACTTGTTCAAAGTCGTTTCAGGCACCTTGTCGGCAGGGCGCGAAATTCTCGTTGCCAACAACAAGGAAACCGAAAAAGTGAGCCAGCTGTTCACGATGTCGGGCAAAACCCAGGTGCCGCTAGAAACCATCAGTGCTGGTGATATCGGTGCGGTAGCGAAACTCGACAACATTTTCACTGGTGCCACCTTATGCGACCCGAAACATCCGGTTGTATTCGAAGGGGCCGAGATTCCTACGCCAACGATTTACATGGCCGTCCAGCCGAAGAACAAACAAGATGAAGATAAAATTTCATCCGCCTTGCAACGCCTACGCACCGAAGATCCGACCTTTGAAGTCGTCCGCAACAAGGAAACGGCTCAGCTTTTGATTGGTGGACAAGGGCACACGCACATCGGCTTCATTCTTGAGAAAATGAAAAATATGTTCAAAGTCGATGTCGACACCGCCGATCAGCGGATTGTCTACCGTGAGACCATCAAGAAGCGGACCGAAGCGCAAGGTCGCCACAAAAAACAATCGGGCGGTGCCGGTCAGTTCGGCGATGTTTGGATTCGTTTTGAGCCACTCAACTCCAATGAAAAAACATTTGAGTTTACCGATCAAGTTGTCGGTGGTTCCGTTCCGAAAAACTACTTCCCCGCTGTTGAGAAAGGTTTGGTTGAAACACTCGAAGCCGGACCGCTTGCTGGGTTCCCTGTCATCGGCGTCAAAGCCACTTTGTATGACGGGTCGTACCATCCAGTCGACTCCAATGAGATTTCCTTTAAACTAGCAGCGTCGCTCGCATTCCGCAACGCCTGCAAAGATGCACAGCCGACCATTCTTGAACCCATCATGAAAGTGCGCATCACCGTGAAAGACGACTATGTCGGCGATGTCATGGGCGACATCAACAAGCGTCGTGGTCGTGTGCTTGGCATGGAACCCATCGGCGGTGGCATACAAGTCATCTCTGCCGATATTCCCGAAGCCGAAATTGTCAAGTATGCCATCGACCTCAAGGCGATGACCCAAGGTTCAGGGGCATTCACCCGTGAATTCGACCGTTATGAAGAGGTACCTGGCAACCTGATCGACAAAATTATCGAAGAACAAAAGCTTCAAGAAGAACGCAAGTAGACACCCTTGGCGGACCGCGCGAAAAAAGCGGTCCGTTTTTTTGTCTTTCGCCTGAAATTTAGTGCGAAAAAGCGTATAATGGTACTACAAGGAGTTGATGTCATGCTCATTGATACACACGTCCACCTGAACAATCCCGCCTTGCTTGAAACCTTACCCGCCGTGCTTGAGAAAGCCGAACGGGCCGGTGTAAAGACCATGGTGGTAGTCGGGTATGACCCGGCAAGTAACCTCAAGGCCCTTGAGCTTGCGAAGACGCATACACCGCTTTATGCGGCCGTTGGGTTTCACCCGACTGAGGCAACGAAAGTTAAAGAAGCCGACTATGCCACCTTAGCTGCGTGGCTTGAGTGCGAAAAGGTTGTCGCCCTTGGGGAAATCGGGCTTGACTTTTACTGGGACAAAACCCATCATGATACCCAAGTCGCGGTGTTCAAACGACAAATTGAAATGGCTCAGGCCCGTCGGTTGCCCATTGCCGTTCACATGCGTGATGCGACCGAAAAAACGTATGAAACGTTGAAACCGTACGCACCGCTTGTCGGTGTCATGCATTGTTACAGTGGGTCGGCGGAGATGGCCGAAAAGTTCGTCGGACTCGGCATGCACATTTCCCTCGGCGGTCCGGTCACCTTCAAAAATGCACGCGTCCCTAAAGCGGTCGCCCGCATCGTCCCGCTTGAGCGTCTCTTGATTGAGACGGATGCCCCGTATCTAGCCCCCCACCCTTACCGGGGGAAGCAGAATCATCCAGGCTATCTCCCCCTTATTGCCCAGGCGATTGCCGATGAACGCGGTATCACCTATGAAGCAGTGGCAGAAGCTACTACCCGTAATGCACGGAAACTTTTCCTATTCAAGGAGGCGACATAATGAAACGCATTTTCCTACTTCTCAGTCTCATGTCTTTGATGGTACTTGCGGCCTGTGATTACAATTTTGATGGTGAGCGCACCGGGTTCACTGAAGATCAAATCCGCAATATTGTTGACGATCACATCGCCAACCGTGGTGATGAGAACTTGCTTTACATCACCGAAGCCCAGCTTGTTACACTGATCAACAGTCTCTTACCGGCGACACTCTCACCTCAGGAAATCGCCGATATCGTGACCGAGTACGTTCCGACGGACTTGACCCGAGGAGAAATACTCGATCTGATTATCGACCTGATGCCTGAAGACCGTTACACGACGACATACGACCTGGCCTCATTTGAACAGCACCTCGTCGACATGGTCGCCGATCGGGCAAATAGCCTCGTTGGCATCCAGTCATTGCGCGGGTTAACTGGTGGCACGGGTTCTGGTGTCATTTACAAAAGTGTCGGCAATCGCTATTATGTCATCACCAACCATCATGTCATTGAAAATCACACCGAGATTGAAGTGATTTATGAGCGCAACGGCATCTTGTTCACCATCGGCTTCGACGATATTACCTTCTATGGTTCAGATGCCACCACCGATGTGGCGGTGTTGTCTTTTGTATCGGACAAAGCGTTTGATGTCGCCCCGTTTGCGGACTCGTATTTGTTGCAGGTTGGCCAAATCGTCATCGCGATGGGGAATCCACTTGGTTTCAATTACTATGGTACTGTCACCCAGGGGGTGCTTTCTGGCACGACCCGTTTCATGGAACAGGGTGATTTCAACGCCACCGTCTTGCAGCACGATGCGGCCTTGAGTCCTGGAAACAGCGGCGGTCCACTTTTCAACATCAACGGTGAAGTCATCGGCATCAACTTTATGAAAATCATTGACTCAGTGGCATCGGGCATCGGCTTTGCCATACCGAGCAATACCGTCTTACGCATTGCCAAAGATCTTGAAGAGGTCGGCACCATCATCCGCCCGTTCCTCGGTATTTCCTCAGCGGTTTTGGTGAATGAATGCGGCCTTGACTATGGGGTTTGCCTCAGCGAAGTCATCGCAGGCGGTGCCGCAGCCGCGGCCGGTTTGCGTCCCGGTGATGTCATTATCGGCTATCGCCACGCAAGCGAAGAAGCGTTCTTACCCATTTTCAATTTCAATGATTTGCGCGAAGCCATTCTAAACTCGCGTGTCGGCGACCAAGTCGTCGTAGAGTATATTCGTGATGGTGAGACATTCACCTCACCAACAACCGAACTGAACCCCCATCCTGACGATGCGTAGACAGTTAATGAGGAGGCCATAACATGCCCTTATCTGCTGGAATCATCGGTTTGCCCAACGTCGGCAAATCCACGGTATTCAATGCTTTGACGCGCGCTGAAGTGCTTGCGGCCAATTATCCGTTTTCCACCCTCGAACCCAATGTCGGCACCGTTGTCGTACCCGATGAACGTCTAGAGCGTCTTGCAAGCATGCTCAATCCTGCGAAGACCATCCCAACGACGGTGGAGTTCACCGATATCGCCGGTCTTGTCAAGGGTGCAAGCAAAGGGGAGGGGCTTGGCAACCAGTTTTTGGCCCATATCCGGAATGTCGATGCCGTCATCCATGTTTTACGCTGCTTTGAAGATGGCGATGTCAGCCATGTCGACGGAACGGTTGACCCGGTCCGGGATATGGATACGGTCTTAAGTGAGCTGATGCTTGCCGATTTAGACACCGCGCAAAAACGATTGCCGAAAATTGAAAAAAAGGCATGGCTCAAGGTCGATGTCGACATCACCCGTGAGTACGAGGTACTCATGGCTGTTCGCGACTGCCTTCTTGAAGGCAAGCCGGTCTCCTCACTCCCCCTCAACGCCTTTGAAGAAGCGGTAATCAAACCGTATGGTTTCCTGACCGCCAAACCAGTCTTGTACTTGTGCAATGTCTCCGAAGAAGATTTTCTTGAAAACCGGATCAACAACCATGTACAAGCTGTACTAGATGCCGTCACGGATCATGGCACAACGGCGATTTTGAGTGCGAAGTTCGAGGATGACCTGGCCGATTTAGACGGTGAAGAACAACAGTTTTATCTCGCTGATTTCGGGTTGGATAAAAGCGGTCTTTCGGCGTTGATCGAGGCGACATACGCCCTGCTTGGGTTGGCGACATTCTTCACGACGGAGTCGTCGATTTTACGTGCATGGACGTTTCGGCAAGGGTTGACAGCCCCTGCTTGTGCAGGGATTATCCACAGCGATTTTGAGCGCGGTTTTATCCGCGCTGAAACCATTCACTGTGAGGTATTGTTTACCGTTGGCACGCTCACAAAAGCCAAAGAAACCGGTCAGATTCGTTCCGAAGGGAAAAACTATATCGTTCGGGACGGCGATGTCATCTTGTTCCGCTTCAACGTCTAGAGGAGGATTGTATGCTTTTACAGTATGTTTCGCTGATACTACTCATGTTTTTTATCACATTTTTTGCCGGTGTCTTCTGGAAGTACATCCGGACTAAAACCGTTGTGCCACAAAAAATGTTCAGCTATAAACAAGGCGGGTTGTTTGAACACTACATCATCGTGGGAACCCTCACGGTGCTCATCATCTTTTTGCACCTTGCCTTTGATCTTTCTCCATTTGGTGAGAATATCTTGAACCGCGTGATCAGTATCCTGACCCTTGCCGGTGTCGGATACGCTTTTCTCGTGTTCATCTTCATTTTCATGTTTTACCTTATCGCGGTGATTTACACCAAAATTGTGAAGATTGAAGATCGACAAGCTTTTTTCGGTCGACACAACGACCGGATTGTCACGACCGCGATGATTCTGTCCGCAATTTTGATGGTGCCTGTGCTAATCATCGGCATCCTACAGCTATTGGGTGTCATCGGAACATAAACTGCGGCTACGAACCGTGTATCCCCTTTAAAGAATGGAGGCATCTATGATGCAGGCCACGATTATTACCCTTGGTGAGGAACTGTTGAGTGGTCAAACCGTCAACACCAACCTTGCCCATATCGCCCAAGCGTTGAAAAGTATCGGTATTGAGACGCGGCGGGCCGTCACCATCGGCGACTCAGAGCCGATGATTCAAACCGAACTGAAACGCCTTGATACGCCACTGATTATCCTGACGGGTGGACTCGGGCCCACCCACGATGACCTAACGAAAGAAGGTGTTTGCCGTTATTACGGCTTGCCACTCGTCTTGCATCATGAGTCGTTGTCAAGGATCCGAAATTACTTCGCAAAACTCGGTAAAGACATGGCCGACAGCAACACGAAACAAGCGTATTTCCCGGCGGATGCCATCATATTGCCCAATCGTTTCGGGACGGCACCCGGGGCTATTTTCGAGGCGGAGGAGCGCACCATTGTCCTTTTGCCCGGTCCACCAAGTGAAATGCAACCCATGTTTGTGCAGGTGCTCGATTATTTGCAAGGGCGATTTTCAACAGATCCCCGCCATGAGGCCGGGTATTTGCTTGTAGGCATCGGTGAATCCGACATGGAATCAAAACTGCAGGCGTTTTATGCGGAACATGCCGATGTCGATGTAGCGTCTTACGCCAATTTGGCTGAAATCCGTTATCTCTTCAAGAGCGATAATCCAGAGGCGCTTGAGAAGGCTATGGATGCATTCAGGTTAATCGCCGACCGCTATATTGTCGGTCCACACGACAAGACACTAGAACAGCGGGTCGTTGAGACCCTCATGCACCAGGAAAAAACAATCAGTTTCGCCGAATCGTGCACCGCCGGACTTGCGGCGGGTCGTCTTGTGAATGTCCCTGATGCCTCCAAAGTGTTTCGCGAATCCTATGTGCTTTATGACAATGCATCCAAGATGAAACAACTCGGTGTCCATGGAACTGTGATTGAACGGTTTGGCGCCGTGAGCGATGCGTGCGTCTATGAGCTGGCCTATCACCTTGCCCAGCGTACCGACTGCGACATCGCCTTGAGTATTTCCGGGATTGCCGGTCCTTCAGGGGGTACAGCGGTCAAACCCGTGGGAACGGTCTATTTCGGTGTCCATCATGAAGGGAAGACCAAGACACGACACAAGGTGTTTTCCGGTGATCGACAGATGATTCGCCATAAAGCTGTCGTGCACGGCCTCTATCTTGTCCTGAAAGCGCTCATGCATGAAGACACGGATTGACAAAACAACCCGTAACGGTCTTGAAGTGCTCACCTACCGACCCGATACACCTGCACGGCTTTTGTTTTTGCAACATGGTATCCGCTCAAAAAAAGACAGCCCGATGCAGCTGCTTGGGGTTTCGCTAGCACGGCTTGGCTACGAAGTGGTCGGCATCGATGCCTACAAGCACGGCAGTCGGGCCGAAGAACCGTTTAAAAGCGGCCACCCCGACCTGTGTGAGCTCGCCACGATGGAAGTCGTCGAGCGGACAGCACAAGAGATTGAACAACTCTATGCCCAGCATTACCAGGACCGCTACGCCAGCTTTGACATCGTGGGCGTTTCCATGGGTGGCTTGATTGCCTACTTGCTTTCCACACTGACAAACAGACTGGATACGCTGGTGGCCCTCATCAGCAGCCCCCGCTTTCTTGAGGCAGCCGAACACACCTTTCCTCCGGAAAAACAAGTGTTGTATCCTGAAGAAACAGCAAAGAGCCGGGCCAAAGTTATAGCGCTTGACCCCTCAAGTCGTCCCGATGCGATGCAGTACCGGCGGCTGATTATGCTTAACGGCGCGGACGATCCCGTCATTCCCGCTTCGCAAAGCGAATCCTTCCTGCTTGAGAACCCCCACCGCAACATCCTCTTTCAAACGTTCCCCACCGCCCATAAAATTTCTGTCGAGATGCACGAAGCCCTTTTGTCGCTGTTGAGTGTCTAACCTGTTTAAAATGGTTTACAACCATGCAGTGATATGATATAATGATACACCGTGAGCAGAACGCTCGCGTCTTTTCCTTGCTGCGCAAGCAGCCATCAGACCACAAGGAGGTATACACACATGACCAAGTATGAAATCATGTTTATCATCCGTCCGACCACACCTGAAGAAACGCGACAAGCCTTGATTGAAGAGTTTCAAAACATCTTCACATCACGCGATTCTGAAGTGGTCAAAGTTGATACATGGGGTCTTCGGGACATGGCCTACGAAATCCAAAAACATCGAAAAGGTTACTACGTTGTGATGGATGTCAAAGCCACTGAAGAAGCGCGAGCCGAGTTCGACCGCGTCATCGCACTTCGTGAAGATGTTATCCGTCATATCATGATCAAAGACGTCCGCTAGAAAGGTGATAGTATGATCAACCGAGCAGTGCTTGTTGGTCGCTTGACCAAAGATCCCGAACTGAGACATACGGCCAACGATATTCCTGTGGCGACCTTTACTTTGGCCGTCAACCGCCCATTTTCCAATCAAAGCGGCGAGCGTGAAGCCGATTTCATTCCCTGTGTCGTCTGGCGTCGTCAAGCCGAGACTGTTGAACGCTTCTTGTCAAAAGGGAGTCTCGTCGGTGTCGAAGGCCGGATTCAAACAAGGAGTTACGACGATCAAGACGGCAACCGTAAATATATCACGGAAATTGTCGCCGACAGTGTCCAATTTCTTGAAACTAGGGCAATGAGCGAACAATCTTCTTCAGACGCTCCGCCCCCACAAGAACCCAAGCGGTATGAATCCCGCAATGAACCACGCAAGCAAGAAAACAAAGAGCAAACCAAACAAGATCGCATCCCTGATGTCAGCATCAGCGAAGACGACCTGCCATTCTAAAAAAGGAGGCTTATCATGGCTCGATACAACTCATTCCGCAAACGTCGGAAAAAAGTATGCTATTTCACTGAAAATAAAATCGACTACATCGATTATAAAGACGCTGATACACTGAGACGGTTCATCTCCGACCGGGGCAAAATTTTGCCCAAGCGCGTCACCGGAACCAAAGCTGGTTATCAGAAAAAACTGAGCGTTGCCATCAAACGCGCCCGTCACATGGCGCTGCTCCCCTTCGTCAAAGACTGATTTTAAACACCACACCGTGTCGAGGATACGATGTGGTGTTTTTTGGTAGCCTTGACCGATTTCGGCATTGAGGTTTTTGGTGAAACACGTTAAAATAAGAGTAAGTCACAACCGTTGGGGTGGTGTCATGTTCAACCGTTTTCGCACAAAAAAACCAGTCTATACCGGCAAGCATGCGGATGTGCCAACGCGCATTACGCATTATCATTATGATGCGGCGACATTAAAAATGTCCAACAGTTTCAAGCCATTGCCGCTAGCGAAACATTATATCGAAGTGGTGGGCCTCAATGACATTGACAAAGTCAGTTCGCTCAAGTCCTATATTGACGTTGACAACCTGATGATGGAAGATGTTTTCAATGTCCGCCAGCGCAACAAAATCGAATGGCGCGACGGCATCCTCTTTGGTGTGTTTCATATGAACAAGCTTCAAAACGGTGCCATCAAAGACGATTACATGAGCTTGATCATGACACAGGACACGCTCGTGACTTTTCATGAAACGCCACCGTTCTTTAAGGAAGCCGTACACAGTCTTTTTGAAACAGACCTGACTTTGCGGCAGGCCACCGTGGATTACATCATGTATCTCATCTTAGACATGATTACCGACGGCCATCTTGATGTCTACGATTTTCTCGATGAGCAAGCGAGTGTCGTTGAAGCGGTGTTGCTCGAATCGGGGAAAGTCGAGCAAGAGACGTTTTATCATCTGCGCAAGCAGTTTCTGAAACTGAAACAATGCGTCACCCCGACGCTTGAACAACTCAATCGTACCCTCAACAAGAACACGCAACTGTTTCATCCTGACAATCAACCATACTTTGATGACTTGCAGGATCATTTGTTGCGTCTTGACAATCACTTGTCACAAGAACGTGAACTCATGCGTCACCTGCTCGACCTTCACATCAACAATCAATCGAATCGCTTGAACCGGATTATGACAACCCTGACGCTTTTTTCCGCCTTGTTCATACCCCTTACATTTTTGACAGGCTTTTTTGGGATGAACTTCGTACATTTTGATATTTTGGCTTATGAACACGCTCTGGCGGTCTTTATCGGTGCTTGTTTCCTCGTGGCGCTGTTCATGTTTTGGTTGTTCAAGCGGATGAAATGGTTTTAAAAAAAGTACGCATCGGCGTACTTTTTCATTACAGATCGATAGGTTTGATGCGTGTCATCGCATAAACGAACGGTGTATCGATTAAGGCGACAATCAACTTAATTAAATAGGTTGTCAGGATGATGTCGATCAAGATGGGCGTCTCAAGGACACCGAGAAAGGCAATGGGGACAAATATCAGTGAGTCTACAAGCTGACTGACAGCGGTGGAACCGATATTACGGATGTACAACCTGCGTTGTCCGGGGAAACGTTGCCGGATTTTTTGAAACAGGTGCACATCGAGCAACTGGCTGATGAGATAGGCCGTCAAACTGGCCAGCGCGACCCGTAAAAAGCTGAAATCCTGAAAGTTGAAAGCGAATAGAAATGCCAAAGCATCATGGGCTTCATCCCCTTCAGCCGGCTGAAACCACACCGCAAACTGCATGATGATCAGCGCACTCAATAACGTAAAGAAACCAATGAAAACAGAGCGTCTTGCGACTTTTAAGCCATACTTCTCACTCAAGGTATCGGTGGCAAGAAAAATCGACCCAAAGGTGATGTTGCCCAAAGTGGCCGTCAATCCGAATAACTCAACGAGTTTTAGTACCTGGATGTTGGCCAGCACGGTGCCGGTTGCAATCCAGACAATCAGACCCGTCTTGCCAAACAGCTTGTATGCGGCTGTCATCAGGGCGAAATTAGTCAATGCAAATAAAAACCAAATCCATTCATTGCTCATGGTCAAGCCTCCTAGTTTTGATAGCGCAGGATGGTTTCGAACTGCGTGATTCTGGGCTATTGTAGCGTGAATGCGAGGATTTGTCAACGCCCATGAAGTCGGGAGTGTTTTTTTCTGTCGGGCGGTATGGTATAATAGCTTAAGTCAAACACGATGGGGTGAAACTGTGGGAAAACGCGCTGGTATCATGACAAGCCTAATCCTTTTTGCGCTGGCTGTGGTGGCGATTGTGTTTAGAGACCAAACACCTGTTTTAGTCATTTTAGCGCTGGCAGCACTGTTTATCGTGCTCAACGCGTATTTCGTCGTACGCTATATCCGCCATCGTGAGGATACCATTCTCTTGCTTCGTAAATCCATCCGCGAACAAGAACGGCTCGTCAAACGAAAAGAACGGGTCGAGGAACAGTTGATTGTCGCGGTCCCAACCGGTATCATGCTCATCGGTGAGCAGTACGATATCCAGTGGGCCAACGACGCCGCCAAAGCGATTTTTGAGAATACACTTGAAGGCAAAAACTTGGCCATGATCCATAAACCACTCAAAGAGACGCTGGCTCTTGAGGATACCGACAATGGCATCACGATGAAAATCTATGAACACTGGTATGATATCCGCTATGAACGTTCCTCACGCGCCGTGTTTTTTTACCAAGTCACTGAACGGGAAGAAATCAAACGGAACCACTATCGAAGTATCGCAGTCGTCGGCGTTTTGCATCTTGATAACCTAGCCGATGCACTCGATGTGTTTGACGTTCAGGAACGCAATGAAATTCAAGGCAAGTATCTCGGTGCCTTAGACGACTGGGCTTATGACAAAGGGTTCTACATCATTCCACTCAGCACCTCGAAGTTGATTGTGTTCATGCATCGGCACAATCTGGATACGTTGATTACGAACCAGTTCAAAATTATCGACAGCATTGCGGAAATTTCCAAGGAGAACGAGCTGATGATTACGTTGAGCGGTGGATTTGCCTGTGCAAATATCCCGCTCTCAGAACTTGGAGAACTGGCTGAAGCCGCCCTCGACCTTGCCTTGTCTAGAGGCGGCGATCAGATCGTTGTCAACATGCCCGGCGAACCGTCGAAAGTCTTTGGTGGCAACACGAACACCCAAGAAAAGCGCACCCGCATCTCAAGCCGCATCAATGCCCAGCGCCTTGCGCAGCTATTCGAACCGGCCAATCACATTCTCATCATGCCCCACACCCATCCCGATACCGATGCACTCGGCAGTGCCATCGGCATCTTGAAAATGGCCCAAGCTTTGAACAAGGAAGCAAGCATCGTTCTTGATTTTGAAGCGCTTGACAAGACTGTTCGCAAGATCATCCAGCTGATGGAGTACGAGTATGTCGCCTTGCTCGACTATCTCATCACACCCGAGGAAGCACAAGAACTCATCAACCGCGACACCGTGCTGGTCCTCGTCGACCATCATTCACGTGGCCAGCTCATCGATGAGGCACTGTATCGGCGCGTTCCAAGCGTGGTGATTATCGATCACCACCGCAAGCTGCAAGATTATCTTGAAGGGACAAAAATGAGCTACATCGAGCCTTATGCTTCAAGTTCCACCGAACTTGTTGTCGAGATGATCAACGTCTTCAAGGCTGAAGTGGTCATCAACCCGTTTGAAGCGACCATCATGCTCTCGGGCATTATCGTCGATACAAACAACTTCATGTACCGCACCGGTTCAAGAACATTCGAAGCCGCCGCGCTGCTTAGAAAGTTCGGTGCCGACACATACAAGGTTAAAAACATCTTGCGTGAATCATTAAAAGACATCCAGATCAAATCGCAGTTGTTGTCGCTGGCTGAAGTTGTCAAAAAACGCTTCTCCATCGTCGTCGTCCCTGAAACAATCGGCGCCGAACGCAGTTTGCTCGCTCAGATTGCCGATGATTTGTTAGAAATCGACAATACGGTGGCCGCATTTACCATCGGTCGACTCGACAGCACAACGGTGGGCATCAGTGCTAGAAGTCTTGAAGGATTCAATGTTCAAGTTGTCATGGAAGCCTTCGGAGGCGGTGGACACCTGAACAACGCCGGGGCGCAAATCGAGCAAACGGATGTCATCGCAGTCAAAAACGATTTGATTACTTATTTGGAACAATCAGTGCAGGAGGAGAAACCCATGAAAGTCATCTTGAAGAAAGACTTGAAAAACAGAGGTAAAAAAGGCGCCATCATCGAAGTGGCTGCCGGATACGGGAACTATTTGCTGACGAGTAAGCAAGCCATCGAGGCCACAGCGGAAAACTTGCAGGCCATCGAAGACGAAAAAGATCGTCACAAAGAACTTGAGCGCAAGGAACTTGAAGTGATGAAAGCCTTGAAGCAACGTCTTGATTACCGTGCAGTCAAACTGTATGTAAAAATCGGTGAAACCGGCAAGTTCTATGGCAAAATCAGCGCCAAGCACATTGCCGATGCGTTGCTAGAGCAACATGAGATTGAAGTTGACAAACGCAAAATCATCATGCCCGATGATCTCGATACGCTTGGCACCCATGAAGTGAAAGTGAAACTGCACAGGGACGTCACCGCATCGTTTGAGTTGCTGGTTCTGGAAGCCTGACATGGAAACGCGTAGCATACCCCACAGCAACGAAGCCGAACAAAATGTTCTCGGTGCCGTATTCATCGATCCGGGAACGATCAGGACGCTGATCGACCGACTCGATCAGAATGATTTCTACATGCGCCGCCATCGACTGATATTCAGTGCCATTAGCGAACTGTACCAAGATAATATCGACATTGACTACACCACCTTGATTGATCGGCTTGAAACGACTGAGCTGCTTACGGATGCAGGGGGCACCGACTATATCTTTGCCTTAGCTGATACGACCCCCTCGGTCGTCAATCTCGAACATTACATCAACATCGTCAAGGACAAGGCCATCATCCGCAACATGATCGAGGTGGCCAAAAAAATTGCCGATGAAGGTTTAAAAGCGACCGACATGGCCGAGTTCATCGACGATGCGGAAAAAAGCGTATTCGATGTGGCGAAGTCACGCCGGACATCTGATTTCATTACGCTCCGGCAGGCCACCCAGGATGTTTTGCGAAAAACAGAAGAGGCCAAAAGCAACAAAGGCGAGTTACAAGGTCTTGACACCGGCTTTTATGAGCTGAATCACTATACCTATGGTTTGCAAAAGAGCGAGCTGTATATCATTGCCGCTCGGCCTTCAATGGGTAAGAGTGCCTTCGCCTTGAACATCGCCACCAATGTCGCCAAACTCGCCAGCAAACCATATATCGCCTTTTTCTCGCTTGAGATGGGCGTCGACCAGCTCGTTGGACGGATGCTCTCAAGTGAAGCCAATGTCAAGAGCAGCCACATTCGGACTGGTGAAATGAGTCCCATCGAATGGCAACAGCTCTCGGTTGCCAGTGAAAAACTGAGTCAGCTCAATATTCTTTTTGATGACTCCGGAACCGTCAAAGTGACCGATTTGCGACAAAAGTGTCGCAAACTGGCCCAAGAGAGCAAACTTGATTTGGTCGTCATTGACTACTTGCAGTTGCTTTCAGGCTCAAAGGATCAGCCGAACCGTGTCCAGGAAGTATCCGAGATTTCACGGACACTCAAGGAAATGGCACGCGAACTCAAAATCCCTGTCATCGCGCTCAGTCAGCTGTCTAGGAATGTTGAAAACCGTACCGACAAGAAGCCGATTCTTGCCGATTTGCGTGAGTCTGGCTCGATTGAGCAGGACGCTGATGTCATCTTGTTCTTGTTCCGGGAAGATTACTATGCTCAGCAACAGGACAAGGGCTTGAGCGACATGGTCGACATCATGGTCGCGAAGAACCGCTCAGGCGCGGTGAACACCAAAGGTTTCCAGCTTGTTTTCAAGAAAGCCTATAGCCGCTTCCGCAACAAATCACTCGGTCACACGACCGCCCCGGATGAACTTGAAGATATTGATGATTAGCGATACGCGCTTCGGCGCGTATTTTTTTAAAAACTATTTAAATAACCTATGATTATACAAAATAAGTAAAATTATAGTCATGCAATTACATTATATTCAGTACATTGCACATAATTCGTCTGTTTTGTGTAGGCTGACGCTTTTCAGGTGTAGATTAAGCGCATGCAACATGAAGACACAAGCATTTTGGTTGCATCGCGTCTGCATTCGTTTTAAAATGATGGCGGTTTTAGAAGGAGGTTGCATGATGGGACTTTTACAGGCGATTCACCGGCATATCGTGGTGAGCATCCTGATTGCGATGGTGTTAGGCTTTTTAATCGGGATACGCGTTGATACCGAAGGGTTGCGTCGCATGGTGACCCCTTTGTCTTTTTTTATGGTTTATCCGATGATGGTGACGCTCAACTTTCGCAGCTTGCTAGAACGTGGCAACTGGAAGTTGCAAGGGGTCACTCAGCTGATTAACTTCGTCTATCTACCGTTGTTGGCGATTGTGTTTGGTTGGGTGTTTTTCCCTGATGAAGACAACTACCGGCTCGGTATTCTTCTCATTGCACTCCTGCCAACATCTGGCATGACGGTTTCATGGACTGTGATGGCTAAAGGCAATGTCAAGGAAGCGATTCGGATGATTGTCATCGGGTTGATGCTGGGGGGGCTCATTACGCCGCTTTATATCGGTGCAGTTTTCAGCGAAGCGGTATCCGTGCCCTTCGGCAGCATCCTCTCGCAAATTGGTTTGATTGTCTTTTTGCCGATGTTCCTGGGCTTTTTGACGCAACGCGGGCTCGTGGCCATCTTTACAGAGGAACGATTCAAGACATCATTCAAGCCGATTTTTCCGATATTTTCAACCTTGGCCGTTGTCGTGTTGATCGGCATTGTCATGAGCCTCAGGGCGACGATGCTCCTCAACAATCCCGCGGTGCTTCCAAGGTTGTTGATTCCCATCATCCTCGGCTATCTAATCATGCTGGTCACGATCGATTTTATCGGTCGGCGTCTATTTGACCGGGCCGATCGCGTCGCCTTGATCAACGGCACGATGATCCGCAGTCTGTCACTCGCGCTTGCGGTTGCCTTGACGGTTTTTGCCGAACGCGGTCCGGCCATCGCCTTAGTTATCGCCTTGGCGTACGTCGTTCAGGTGCAACTCGCAGCTTGGTATGTGCGCCGGACGATCCGGCTGATGCCCGCCTCAACTTGAGGGCGGGTTTTTCATAGAAAAAGCCCGCGAGTCCATATGGTATTTTAAGACGTGTGGTGGTATAATGATTCGAGGCATGAAGGGGGTGCACGATGGCGCGTGGACAAGAACGAAAAAAACCGATGAAAGTCAAGGTGGATCTGACAAGCGGATCCATTTTGCTCAAGCTGCTTGTCGTCGCCGTCCCCATGTTGTTGACGAGCCTTGTCCAGATGGCATACAACCTCACCGATTTGTTTTGGCTGTCACGGGTTGCGCTGATTGGTGGCAATCATGATGAAGCCGTGGCGGCGGTCGGAACGGCGGGTTATGTGCCGTGGTTTGGTTTTGGTCTTATCCTGATTGCCCGCATCGGCGTGAGCGTACGGGTCAGCCAAGCCGCCGGTCGCAATGATGCAGAGCGCGTCAATGCCATGGCCACCAACGGTTTGGTGCTCATGACGGGATTGGGGCTTCTTTACGTACTTGCTGGAACATTGCTGGCGACACCTTACTACAATCTCTTCAACTTGACCAACCCCAATGTCCAAGCAGAAGGTGTGCGCTACTTGCGGATTGTCTCCGCCTTCGGTTTGAGTTTCTTTCTTGTCAATCTGTTCAATGGGGTCTATGATGGTCTAGGTAAAACAATCAATGCTTTTTACATCACAGCCAGTGGCCTTGTGTTGAATATGATTCTTGATCCGTTGTTGATTCTTGGTTTGGGGATGGGGGTAACTGGTGCAGCGCTTGCAACCGGCATCTCACAAACCGTTGTCCTTCTTATTTATGTCGCACTGTATCTTTCGAAACATCGCCCCGCCCGTCTAAAACTTAAACAGTATGTCAACCGGACAGACTTGAAAAATATTGCTTTCTTGGGGTTCCCGGTGGGTTTGCAGAGTATGCTGATGACGAGCATTGCCATCGCTTTGGGCATCATGGTTGCCGAGTATGGGGAAACGGTCATCGCCGTATCGCGTATCGGCAGTCAAATTGAAGCATTGAGCTGGATGGTCGCCTCGGGCTTTCAGGTGGCGTTGGCCGCTTTTGTCGGCCAAAACGTCGGCGCTGGACAGTTTGCCCGTGTCCGAACGGGCTACCGTTTGTCGATGATGCTGCTCGTACCCTATGGCATTTTGGTGAACTTGTCACTCTTTTTTGGCGCTCGCCCGCTGTTTAGCGCCTTTATCAGCACCGAACCTACCCTTGGACAAGGCATTGACTATTTGCGCATTCTCAGTCTCTCACAGTTGTTTATGATTCTTGACATGGTCACCGCCGGCGCCTTCAACGGTTTAGGCAAAACGACCATTCCCTCTGCCATTCAAATGTTTGGCAATGCCTTGCGGATCCCGCTTGCGATCGGTCTGGGTGCCGTCCTGATTGTGCCTTACCACGGCATTTGGTGGGCACTGACCATCAGTTCAATCTTCAAAGGGGTTGTTCTGGTCATCCTGTTTGCCATTGTCATCCGCAGAATTTTACGAAAACTAGAAACCACCGGGCTTGAAAAGGCAACGCCGATAGCCTATAATTGACACGGAGTGATAATAATGAAAGCACGTCTTGAAACCATCGTCAAACGTTACGAAGAAATCACTGCCTTGTTGAGTGATCCCGACATTACCCGAGACATCGAAAAGCTGAAGACGCTTTCGAAAGAACAAAGCCGCCTACAGGAAACTGTCGAGACATATCGACTGTTTCTTGATACGGAAAATACCATCCGCGATTTGAAAGAGATGGCTAAGGACACCGACCCCGATATCCGCGACATGGCGCTGCTTGAACTTGACGAAAGTCGTGAGGCGCTCAAACAGCTTGAAGCACATCTGACCCGACTGCTCATTCCTGAAGACCCCAATGACGAGAAAAACGTCATTGTTGAGATTCGTGGGGCCGCTGGCGGTGACGAAGCGAATATCTTTGCCGGCGACTTATACCGGATGTATGTGAAATATGCCGAGCAAAAACGTTGGAAAGTCGACATTGTTTCCGCAGAAGAAAGCGGCCCGGGTGGGTTCAGCCAAATCGAGTTCACGGTCAGTGGCGAAAAGGTGTATGCCTTCTTGAAATACGAGTCGGGCGCCCATCGTGTCCAGCGGGTTCCCCAAACCGAATCGCAAGGCCGAATTCATACGTCGACCGCCACCGTCCTCGTCTTGCCTGAAGCCGAAGAAATCGATGTGGAAATGACTATGTCCGAACTACGCATCGACACGTTCCGCTCAAGCGGATCAGGAGGGCAAAGCGTCAATACCACCGATTCAGCTGTGCGCATTACCCATTTGCCAACCGGCATCATCGTCACCTGTCAAGATGGCAAAAGTCAACATGAAAACAAGGCGACCGCCCTGAAAGTCATGCGCGCCCGCCTGCACGATAAGTTCATGCAAGAACAGCTTGAAAAAGAAGGTGCAGAGCGCCGTTCTAAAATCGGTACTGGCGACCGCAGCGAAAAAATACGTACCTACAACTATCCTCAAAACCGCATTACCGATCATCGGATCGGTTTTACCATCCAGCAGCTCGACCGTGTCATGGAAGGCCGGATTGAGCCCATCATCGACGCGTTGATCGAAGAAGAATTCCAACGCAAGCTTTCCGGAGCAACAACTGGATAAACCCGGTTAGGAGATCATATGCCCACATACAAAGAAGCTCTCAACGTCCACGAAGACTACGCCCTCAATAATGACAAAGAACCTTCAGCCATCCGACTGCTCATGTTGCACATTAGCGGCTATAGCGGTGCGGATTTTCTCAGTCATCAAGATGAACCGATGGACGAAGCAAAGTATCTGAAGTTTCGCAAGATGGTCGATGAGTATGTCATCGCCCACCGACCTGTACAGCATATCACCGAATGCGAAACCTTTTATGGCTACCGCTTTTGTGTCAACCACCATGTCTTGATTCCCCGCTTTGAGACCGAGGAACTTGTCGGGTATTTGCTTGATTTGAGCGAAACGTATTTCACGAAAACGGACACACCGCTACATTTGCTTGACGTAGGCACCGGTTCAGGGTGTCTTGCCATCACGCTCGCACTTGAGAACCCACGCATCAAAGCGCAGGCGACTGAAATCAGCCCCGCAGCGCTCGATGTGGCCAAACGCAATGCCGATAGTTTGCAGGCTGATGTCTTATTCCATGAAGGTAACTTGCTCGATCCCGTGCTTGGGCAAACGTTCGACATCCTAGTGTCCAACCCACCCTATATTCCCAACAAAGAAGTCCTCGACCCACTCGTCAAGGACCATGAGCCACACTTGGCACTGTTTGGTGGTGAAGACGGTCTTGATTTTTATCGGGCCATCCTCAAAGACGCTGAACGCATCTTGAACCCACGTTACATCATCGCTTTCGAGCATGCTTATGACAAAGCACGCGAGCTGAAAAAATTATGCAAGAAATATTTGTCCGATGTTTGTATCATTCAGAAGAAGGACATGCAAGGCAAGGACCGGATGACGTTCGTTCTCAAGAAAGGTTAAAAAAAAGTTTATATAAATATAAAGAGCGTGTCGAGGCTTGACACGCTTTTAGATGCTGTGGCATAATACGAGCGATATGGAGGGGAAGTAAATGAAAAAGTTGGTTATCGTTGAATCACCAAGCAAATCCAAAACTATCAAACAATACCTCGGCAGTGATTTTGAGGTCTTATCATCGAAAGGTCATATCCGTGATCTTTCGATTTCTGGCGTTGGGGGACTTGGGCTAGACATCGACAACAATTTCGCACCGAAGTACGACATCATCGCCAATAAGGAGCGTATCGTCAAAGAGTTGGCCAAAGCGGCCAAGAAAGCTGACGAGATTTATCTCGCCACCGACCCTGACCGCGAAGGTGAGGCCATCAGCTGGCATCTCGAACAAGTGCTTGATGCCAAAAACAAACCAACGTATCGCGTTATTTTCAACGAAGTGACCAAACAGGCGGTTCGCGCCGCTTTTGACAACCCGCGCGAAATCGACCACGGCTTGGTCTCAAGCCAAGAAACGCGCCGCATTCTCGATCGTATCATCGGTTTTAAACTAAGCAAACTACTGCAAAATAAAATCAAGTCGAAATCGGCCGGCCGGGTGCAGTCGGCAGCGCTTAAGATCATCGTCGACCGCGAGAAGGAAATCGAAGCGTTCACACCAGAAGAGTATTGGAAAATCCAGGCTGTCTTCAGCGACTTTGAAGCCGAACTGACCAACCTCGAAAAGAAGCGCGCGAAACTACCCGATGAAGCAGCGGCCGATGCGTTGCTTGAAAAGCTTTCGAAGACATTCACCGTCGAGTCCATCAAAGAACGGGAGCGCAAACGGGCACCCAAACCGCCTTACACGACCTCATCACTCCAGCAGGAAGCATCCAATCGGCTTGGCTTTAGCAGCCAAAAAACAATGATGATTGCCCAAAAACTCTACGAAGGAATCGACCTTCAAAACGAAACAGTCGGTCTGATCACCTACATGCGAACCGATTCCACCCGCATGAGCACCTCCTTTATTGAACCGGCCAAACAGCACATCGCCCACATTTACGGAAACGATTTTGTGTCGCGTCGTAAACCGAAGGGCGGTAAAAAAGGCCAAGATGCCCATGAAGGCATTCGTCCTACCGATGTCAAATACACCCCTGAAACGGTGAAAAGCCACCTCAACCGCGATGAGTACCGCCTTTACAAAATGATCTATTTGCGTGCCCTCGCGTCTTTGATGCGCTCTGCACGTTTCACATCCACAACAATCCGCCTTGAAACAGGCGCCGCCGTGTTCAAACTCCGAGGTCAATACTTGACTTTCCCGGGTTATTTGAAGGCAAGTGGTGAATATGAGACCATCGAAGACAAAGCCATCCCTAAACTTAAAGAGGGACAAGTCATCGATGCTGAAGCGTTCACGAAAAGCCAACATTTCACCCAAGCCCCAGCGCGTTTCACCGAGGCGAAGCTCATCAAGGAAATGGAAGAACTCGGCATCGGCCGACCGAGCACCTACTCACAAACCGTGTCCACATTGAAGAACCGCAAATACGTAGCAGTTGAAGACAAAAAGTTCATCCCGACCGAACAAGGCAGGTTGACCATCGAAAAACTGGATGCTTACTTCAGCCGCATCATCAATGTCGACTATACCGCCCATATGGAAAAAGTGCTCGATGACATTGCAACCCGTGAAACGGAACAGACGCAAATCATCAGTGACTTTTACCATACGTTTGTCCCGCTCGTTGACAAAGCCAACAAGGAAATGGAAAAAGCCCCACCGAAACTGACGGGTGAAGCGTGCCCGAAATGTGAACGCCCCATGGTGTTTCGCGAATCGAAGTATGGGACGTTTGAAGCATGTAGCGGTTACCCCGATTGCAAGTACATCAAACCCAACAACACGCCGAAAGAAGAACCGACATCAACAGGTGTTACGTGTCCCGCTTGCGGCAAAGGAACCATCGTCGAGCGAACCTCTACTCGGGGTCGCAACAAGGGCAACACGTTTTATGCATGCAATAATTTCCCCCGCTGCAAGCACATCATGAGCGGACGACCCATCGACGAACCGTGCCCAAGTTGTGCCAAACCACTCGTTGAAACAAACGATGGCATCATCCAGTGCGACGATCAGGAAACATGCCAATATCGTCGTGCGTCGTGAAGGCCAGCGGTTGTTTTCTGTAGGTTGTACATTTTTTTGAGTGTAGATATTGACATGTAAATAAGCCTATGTTATCATTGACTTGCGGCTGAGAAGTCGCGAACTTATCCCTTACATAGCATGGTGAATAATTCATTTATTCACACATCCCCTTCCTTAATCCGCCGAGAGGCGGATTTTCCCTTGTAAGGGGTTCTTTTCATTTCTGAGAGTACGCCGAATGTGCTATAATACAAGGTGAACCTTGTAGAAAGTGGTGCATGAGCCATGGGATTTTTTAAAAATTTGTTTCAATCAAAAGAACGAAAAAAACAAGCCCAGAAATATAAGATAGGCATGGCCAAAACACGTGAGAGCGTGTTAGGACGTCTAGATGCGTTGTTAGTCGAAGGCGCGCGGATTGACGAAGCACTCTTCGAAGATATCGAAGAGATTTTCATCATGGCCGACATCGGTGTCGATACCGTGTTGTCGCTGGTGAACCACCTGCGTGAAACCGTCGAAGTCAACCGCATTGAAAATGCCGAGTCCCTTCGTGAAATCATTGTTGAAGAGATGTTTAAACGTTATGTCAAAGATGCCATTGTCGATACGAACCTCGATGTGGGTCATCCGCTTAGCGTTCTGTTGTTTGTCGGGGTCAACGGGGTTGGCAAGACAACGACAATCGCCAAAGTGGCCCATCTGCTCAAACATTCCGGAAAACGAGTCATGATGGTAGCCGGTGACACCTTCCGGGCCGGGGCCATCAATCAACTGCGTATTTGGAGTGAACGAACAGGCAGTGATTTTTTCGAGAAGCCTGAAGGAACCGATCCTTCAAGCGTCATGTACGATGCCATCCAGTATGCGCGCAACCACGGTATCGATGTGTTGCTTTGCGACACGGCCGGTCGTCTTCAAAACAAGGCCAACCTGATGAAGGAACTTGAAAAAATCCGTAAAGTCATCGCCCGAGAAGTACCGGATGGGCCACATGAGACCTTATTGGTGCTCGATGCGACCACCGGACAAAACGGCATGAGCCAGGCACGGATTTTCCATGAAGTGACCGTCTTGACCGGCGTCGTCCTGACTAAGCTTGACGGCACGGCTAAAGGTGGTATCGCCCTTGCCATCAAAGAAGCATTGGACATCCCCATCAAACTGGTCGGCCTTGGCGAAACACTCGAAGACATCGAGTATTTCGACATTGAAGAATACATCTATGGCCTGTTTTCTGATTTATTATGAACGATCTCGATCGACATATGGCTGTCAATGCGCACCTTGAAACATACGGTGCCTTGCTGACTGACAGGCAACGGATTATTCTCGGTTACTATTACGTTGACAACTACACCCTCGCTGAAATTGCCGATTTAGAGGCCATCAGCCGCAACGCAGTCCATGATCTGTTGCGTCGGACGGTCAAAAAACTAGAAGAGTACGAGCGTAAACTACAGCTGCTTGAAAAACAGGCGGCCCTGTCAAAGGCGATGGCCCTGCTTGAAGCACACCAGGACATCCCCGAGATTTCAGCCGCGCTCGCAATGCTGAAAAAGGTGGAATAACATGGCATTCGAACAACTGTCAGACCGGATGCAGATGGCCCTGCGCCGTTTGCGCGGCAAAGCCCGTCTCACCGAGCAAGACATCGAAGAGATGATGCGTGAGATTCGTCTCAGCTTGCTTGAGGCGGATGTCAACTTCAAGGTCGTGAAGGCCTTTACTAACACAGTCAAGGAACAAGCGCTTGATGAGAAAATCTTCAAGGGTCTCAATCCGTCCCAACAAGTCGTCAAAATTGTCCATGATGCGTTGACCGACCTTTTAGGGGGCGAAACCAGCGTCTTCGCCCTCAAAGGCCACGGGACGACAACCGTCATGTTGTCGGGTTTGCAAGGCTCGGGGAAGACGACGACTGCTGCGAAAATCGCGCGCTATGTCCGGAAAAACCACGGTGTCAAACCCTTGCTTGTCGCCCTCGATGTGTACCGCCCAGCAGCGGTTGAACAACTTGTGACACTCGGCAAACAACTCGATATTCCCGTCTTTGAACGGGGCACGGACCTTGCACCCGAAATCATTGCCAAGCAAGCCCTTGAGCATGCACAAGCGATGCAGTATGACTTCATCATCTTCGATACAGCCGGTCGGCTGCACATCGACACGACGATGATGGATGAGTTGCAGCGGGTCAAGGACACGATCAAACCCGATGAAATCTGGTTGGTGCTTGATGCGATGACTGGGCAGGATGCAGTCAGTGTCGCTGAACACTTTCACCAATCACTCGGTGTCAGTGGTGCAGTCATCACGAAGCTTGACGGCGATACACGCGGCGGTGCGGCGCTGTCGCTTAGGCATGTCGCCGATGTGCCGATCAAGTTCATGGGTCTTGGTGAAAAAACCGATCAGTTCGATGTCTTCCATCCGGAGCGGATGGCAGGACGCATTTTGGGCATGGGAGACATGTTGACCCTGATTGACAAAGTGACCGAAAATGTGGATGAAGCCGACATGATGAACATGATGGAAAAGATGATGTCGGGCCACTATAATTACAACGACTTTCGCAAACAGCTGCGCATGGTCAAGCGGATGGGGTCACTCGGTGGCCTCATGAAGCTGATTCCTGGCATGGGCAAGATGATGAAGCAAGTCGATGTTGATGACAAACAACTCGTGTTCGTCGAAGCCATCATCAGTTCGATGACCGAAAAAGAACGGAAAAAGCCGGATCTCATCAAGCAAAGTAGCAGTCGACGTCGTCGCATTGCCAGCGGTGCCGGTCGCAGCGTTGCGGAAGTGAACCGTCTCATCCAATCACTAGAGCAACAAATGCAAGCGTTTAAAAAAATGTCCACCATGGATCCCGCTACCATGAACCCAAACCAAGCAGCCAAAAGCCTTGCCCCCACCCAAAAAAGGCAGAAGAAAGGCAAAGGTAAAGGACGCGGAGGTTTCAGAATCTAACGACCCAATCAAAAAACACCTTTGCATCCGTCTTAAAAAAGCCGGAACGAAGGTGTTTTCTATCTAAGGCGTTGAGGTTTTGTTACTTTAGAAATGTTTTTAGAAACCGTTCAATGGCCTTTTCGGTATGCCGGTAAGGGCTGATGACATCGGCAACGGCCAACAAGTCTGGGTGGGCATTTTTCATGGCCACACCAACTCCGGCATACTGCAACATTTCCACATCATTGTGTCCATCACCAAAAGCGATGACCCGTTCACGCGGATACCCAAGTGCTTCCGCCACCACTTTCAACCCTTCGGCCTTGTTGGTCTTTGGCGTGAAAAGTTCGATGATGAAACGGTAGTCATTGCCCCAGTTTCGTGAGAGAATTTTGTCGGGATAATGTTCTTTTATGTAGGCTTCAATATGTTGGCCACGGTTTTTGTGGGCGACAATAATACAGCCGTTTGGACCGCCCGGCAACGTCTCATGAAACGGGCCGACATGGAGCTTTGCCCCATTGAAAAAATGGATCAGCGGCATGATGTCATCCCGCTTTTCGATGAGGTAAATATCATCATTGATTTCGCAGAAGGCATTGTAGATATGGTCCTTGTTTGCATCGAAAATGGCGAGGACGTCCTCTTTGTCCAACAACAAGTTAACAGGTGTGAAATCAGGGTTCTGCGCCCAAGTGACCAAGCCACCGTTATAGTTGATAATCGGTGTGTCAAGTTCAAGCATATCGTAAAAACGCTGACTGCTTCGATAAGGCCTTCCGGTCGCAATAACCAGCTTGTGGCCATCCGCCTTGAGGCGTTTCAAGTAGTCGGCTGTATCTTCACGGAGTGTTTCCCAGTCATAGAGTAGGGTGCCATCGAGGTCGAGAGCAATCAAGTAAGTTTTCATGTTATCACCGCATTCATTATCGCACATGTCCCACCGATAATCAATCCAAATCACCCAAGCTTTCCCCATGCATTTGCCGGATTGTTGCATACAGATGGCTGCGCATTGTGATATAATAGAGTATTATGATAACGCGAAAGGATGACGGCTATGTGGTCCCTCGATTACGGAAGACTGATCTATTTTCTCTTTGGCATTGTCTCTGGACTCATGTTGTTTACCTTCACCTTTGTCTACTTCTCCATCCGGGGCAAACACCTCGATACCAGTGTCGTTCACAAGCCAAGTGCCGATGTCGATGAGGAAGACCTGAAAGTCTTGATCCTTGACAAGCAGCGTGCCTTCAAACGCGCGTACAAAAAAAGCGACATCAATGTGGGCAAACTGACATTTGAGTTGTCATTTGAGTTGCTTGAAGAGATTGCCCAGTATTACTACCCTGAATCAAAACACGCAACGCTTGAGTTGAGTGTGAACGAACTGATTACCTTGAACCGCTACATCACCCAACGCATCGACACGATTCTAGAGAAACCCGTCCTGAAAAACACCCGTAATGTGCGCATCACCAAAGTGGTTCAGGCTTATGAGAAAAAGAAACTAATCGATCAAAATAAGCTGGTCCGTGCCTACAAAAACAAAGTCGTCAAGAAAACCATTAAAGTGACCGCCGCCGCCGTCAACGTCGTCAATCCCGGCTATTGGTTCAAAAAGCTGGTCATCAACACCACGTTGGATGCACTGACTAAGAAAATCTGTCTGACTGTCATCGGTGTGGTCGGTGAAGAAACAAGCAAGATTTACTCGAAGAAGCTGTTCGACCGCGATTTGGACTTCGACTTGGTCGATGAAGCCCTTGAACGACTTGAAAAAGGTGAAATCGACGATGATGACCTGTGAGGCCGATGCCTATTTCGACACCTTGATAAAACAACCGGGCATACATTTATGCATCATCCTTAGCGATACCTGTCCCGATTGTACCAGCGTCCGCCGTTATTTGCCGGTCCTGCAAGATTTTTATCCCCAACTCGCCATACATGTGTTCAACCGTGTCGCACTCAAAAAAACAGTCGTTAGCCTGGCGATTGAAGGGGTACCGGCCTTCTTGCTTTTTCAGGATGGTATTTTGCTGAAACGTTGGACCGATCGCAATCCAAAACCATTCATCGATGTCAAGACGTTCATCGATGCCGGTCTTACAAAGGAAAGGTGATAACGCATGTTCAAACGACTTCGTAAAATGATTCCACCACTTGAGCGTACCGTCGATGATACGCCTTTTCAGGTGTATGAAATTCGCGAAACCAATCAACAACCAAAGTATGAGAAAGATCATTTTGTTTCACCGATTTTCGGTCGAAACGTCAAAGATGAAATCGTCATACCCGTCATGGCCAATCCTAGGCGCAACCTCGACAACCTCGACAACTTTCGAACCCAACCGAAGCTGACCAAGGAAGAGCGTATCCGGAAATACGGGACCGCCTACCCCGAGTTCGACCTTGTCCGTGGCAAGAACCTCGAAGAAGCCTTGGCCTGGCAAAATCGCACCAAGACCAAGGCGACCATTTTGACCGAAGAACCGATGGAAACACCCGAGAGCGAAACTGCCGCACCCCCGGTGCATCATCCTAGTTATTCGCCTCAGACCGAGACGACAGAACCCACCCCAAAAGAACCTGTGGCTTCGAGTGAGACACCCCAGAGCGCGCCCCCCGTTAAAGAGGTCAAGCCGATGCCACAACCCGACACCTTTGTTCGTGCCAACGCGGCTGCCTCAGAACGTTACCGTCTTCCGCCGATGTCATTGTTCACCCGCCCACCTGAGCAAAAGATCGATTTGTCCGAATCTATCGAGCGACATATCGAAACCTTGAATCAAACATTTGCCGAGTTTGGGATCGGTGCTAAGGTCCATCGCCATACACAGGGACCGGCCGTGACCCGATTTGAAATCGTTCTTGATTCCGGTGTCAACGTCCGCAAAATCACCCAGATTGAAGCCAACTTGAAAATGGCACTTGCGGCGACACAAATCCGTATCGAGGCGCCCATTCCCGGCAAAAGTACAGTCGGGATTGAAGTGCCTAACGAGACTGTCGAAACCGTCCATTTTTATGATATCATCAATACGTCCATGTATCAAAAGGCCGCCCAGGCATTGACGATTGGCCTCGGTCTTGACATCGATGGCCATCCTGTATATGCCTCCATCAAATCGATGCCACATGGTCTAATTGCCGGTGCGACCGGCAGCGGTAAAAGTGTCTGTGTCAACACGATTCTGATGAGTTTGCTCATCAAATACAAACCAAACGAGCTCAAACTGGTGCTCGTCGATCCTAAGATGGTTGAACTGACCAACTACAATGATATCGCCCATTTACTCACCCCCGTCATCACCGATGCCAAAGCCGCCACGGCGGCCTTGCGCTGGCTCGTTGAAGAAATGGATCGCCGTTTCAACGTCTTTGCCGAACAACGTGTGCGGGACATCGATGCTTACAATGTCAAGCACGAAAGCGATCCGGAAATGCACATGCCCTATATTGTTGTGGTCATTGACGAGTTGGCCGATCTCATGATGGTTTCAAGCCAACATGTTGAAGACGCCATCAAGCGTCTGACCCAAAAAGCGCGCGCGTGCGGCATCCACTTGATTGTCGCGACACAACGCCCTTCAACCGATGTCATCAAAGGAACCATCAAGTCCAACATTCCCACACGGATCGCCTTCAGCGTCTCAAGCCATGTCGATTCACAGACCATCATCGATGCGAGTGGGGCCGACAAACTGCTCGGTCGCGGGGACATGTTGTTTTTGAGCAACGGTCAAAACAAAATCAGAGTCCAAGGTGCCTACATCACCGATGCGGACATCGAAAAGGTTACGCATTTCATTCGTGAACAACAAAAACCGAACTATTTGTTCGACCAAGAGATGCTTGTCAAAAATATCGCCGAGTCTTTTGAACGCGATGAACTGTTTGAAGACGTAGCCGTCTTTGTCGTGGAAGCACAAGAAGCTTCCATCAACAAAATCAGCAGACAGTTCAGCATCGGTTTCAACCGTGCCCAAAGCATTGTCGAAGCACTTGAAGAGGCCGGAATAGTCAGTGAAAACCTTGGCTCAAGAGCACGTGAGGTTCTAGTAAGCGAAGAGGAAATAGGTACGCTGTTACGCCAGCTGAAGGGATGATACGATGGATCATGACCCCATCACACTAGATGATTACTTTAACCCTGAACTCACCGAAATTTTAAGACAAAGAGATTTGGCCAGACGTCTTGCGAGTCGGTTGACACGCAAGATTGTCCTCGCTTTTTTCGGCATGGCTGTGGTCATGTTCCTACCGTTTGTCTTTCCACGTTACCGTGACTTTGATGTCATTCGCAACTCCCCTATTTTCCGGTATCTGCTTTTGTTCATGGTCCTTTATGTCTTGATTGCTATTTTGAGTGTCCGGCAAAACCTTACTGAGCCTACACCGCGCAGTGAAAGATGGTTACGACGTCATCTATCCGTCACCGATCTCGTTGCCTTCATCGCACTTTTGTTGGCAGTCTTAGTCAGTATCAACACGTTTTTTGTCTCCTTTGCGACGGTTGATGGACGCAGCATGGAACCAACACTGCAGCCATTTGACAGCATTATCCTTCGCCATTTTGATGTTGAGTATGAGCGCTTCGACCTCGTCGTCGTCAACATCAACCGCAATGTCTACTACATCAAACGCATCATCGGCATGCCCGGCGATACCATCGTCTTTGAAGGCGCCCAATTGACCATCAACGGGGTTGTGTATGAAGAGCCGTATCTAAAAAGCGGGACCGTCACGTGTTCGGGTGATACGCCTTGTGAGTATACTGTCCCAGAAGGTCACGTGTTCATTATGGGAGACAATCGTGACAACTCCACCGATAGCCGCAACAACGGTATTGGTCCCATCCCTTTAGAGCAGGTGTTCGGCCGGGTGTCATTCCGGATTGGCCCAGCGGACGCCATCGGACCGGTGCAGTAATATGAAAACGATTCAGTGGTATCCGGGTCACATGGCCAAGACGGCCAGGCAAATACGTGAAAGACTGACACAAGTTGATGTCATCTTCGAACTGCTTGATGCGCGGGCGCCTCAAGCCAGTCGCAATCCCATGATGCATGATTTGACCTCGGGCAAACCCCGGCTCATTTTTTATACCAAGGCCGATTTGGCCGATTTGACGCGTCTTAAGCCGTTCATGGCCGAAGCCGAAGCCGAAGGACACGCCACCCTTGCCATCAATGCGCTGAAAGGCCTTGATGTGCCGAAGATTGTCCGCATGGCCCGCACGCTTGCGGCACCGATTCTCGAGAAGGAAAAGCGACAAGGACGCCTCATGCGACCGGTCCGAGCGATGATTCTCGGCATTCCCAATGTTGGCAAGTCCACGTTGATCAACCAGCTGGTCTCACGCCGTGTCACCAAAGTGGGGAATGTTGCCGGCATTACAAAGCAATTGCAAGTCATCCGTATTCACGAACATCTCGATTTACTTGACACGCCCGGGATTCTTTGGCCGAAGTTTGAAGATCAACAAGTTGCCGTCAAACTGGCGCTGCTTGGCTCAATCAAAGAGCACGTGGTGCCGCTTGACGACATTGTTCTGATGGCCATCCGTTGGCTGCTTGATTACTATCCGAATCGCATGGGCACCTATTACGGTTTTACCGAAGCGATGGATGCGCTTGAAGTGCTCGATCAAATCGGTCGTGCGCGCGGCTGTCTGAAAAAAGGTGGCCTCATTGATTACGACCGAGTTTATGACTTGTACTTACACGATTTGCGTCACGGCCGATTCGGCCCGATTGTTCTTGATGGGTTGGATCATGATGTATGAGCATGAGACACGACTGCTTGCGGCAGGGTATCAAAGCATCGCCGGATGCGATGAAGTTGGTCGCGGACCGCTTGCCGGTCCTGTCGTCTGTGCGGCTGTCATCCTTGATCCAGGTCACACCATTGAAGGGCTTGACGACTCCAAGAAACTAACACCAGCCAAAAGGCTGCGACTCGATGCCCGCATCCGACAGGCAGCACGCGCCTATGCGGTTGTCTTCATCACGGCAACGGATGTCGACGATATGAATGTGTATCAAGCCAGTCGACACGGTATGATGTTAGCACTCGACCAACTTGACACACCACCGGATTATGTCCTCAGCGACGCCATGCCGCTCAAACTGAACTGCCCATCCTTGAGTTTGATCAAAGGTGACCAGATCAGCGCAACCATTGCGGCCGCAAGTATCTTAGCCAAAGTCGCGCGTGATGCGTACATGGTTGAACTAGGCAAACAGTACCCCGAGTACGGGTTTGAGCGTCATAAAGGCTACCCGACGCCTGAACATCTTAGCGCACTTAAACAGTTCGGTCCGATCCCTGAGCATCGTCGTTCTTTTGCACCGGTTGCCGAAGCGTCAGAGCGTCAAGGGCGGTTCAATCTCTAGTGAACACCATACCACCATCACTCTAAATCAAACCAAAAAAAGTCCACTCGGTGGACTTTTTCTATGGCATTTCACGACTCGGATAAACGCTTGAACAACGGTTCGAAGTCGCTGCCTTCGCGGATGAAGCAGGCCGTTTCCCCTAGAGCCACTTCAATGACATGGGTTCCTAAATCATGCGAATGACCGGTGAACAAACGCCACCAGCGCCCCTCAGGTAACACGCAATCCCGCTGTGTCTCACCTGGTTTCAAGATGGGTGCCACCACCATGTCATCCCCAACCATGAACTGCGTGTCCACCAACCAAGATTGAGGGTCTTGGATGGCAAAAAACATCGGTCTGATAACAGGGATGCCTGTTTTCTGATACTGATTGAGTCCATGGCGCAAATACGGTTTCAAAGCTTTGTGCAGCCGACTCAAGCGCGCAAAGTGCGGCAAAACATCTGGATGGTCGAACTGGGCATTGACTGGGGGTCGATTGCCTTCATGGGTGCGAAAGAGTGGCGTGAAGACAGCCATTTCAGCCCAACGGATGAACAGTTCGGGACTGCGACGCATGTGAAAGATGGTTGTATAGCCACCGATATCGCTATGACTGACACCCACACCACTCGCCGCCATCGAAAGCATGGCGCGTAGTGCCGAGGGCAAGCCGTCATCTTCGGAAAAATCCACATGTTGATCACCGGTCCAAAGACTGTTCGTATAAGCCGTGATACCCGTATATCCGGCGCGACTGAAAAAGAACACCGTATCTCTAAGCCCGCGCTCATCAATGGCTTCCCGGTTAAGCTTGGCCCATATAACAGGCCAGCGATTGTGCCAGAGGGCCCCTTGACCCGCATAGACCACCGCATCGGGTGGCAAGTACTCGCCAAAGTCCGCCATCCAACCAGAAAAGCCCACATCAATCATCTCAGTTTGGATGTGTGTCTTGAACCATTGATAGGCCTGCGGGTGTGTCAAGTCAATCATACCTGCTTTGAATGTTGTCGAGACAAACCAATACGGTTTTCCTGAGCGTTTCCGGACGAGAAAACCTCGCTGAATGGCTTCATCGCAAAGCGGTGTGCCTTTCCGCAAATAGGGGTTCACATAACCTAACAGCCTGACACCAAGTTCCTTCAAAGTGGCGATCTGTTGATCGAGTTTCGGATACAGCGTCTCATCAACACGCCAATGCCATAAAACTTGTGCACCGAAACGGGTGTGTAGAGCGCCGGACCAGTCTTGTGTCCACACGGCGCTGACAGGACTGTCATGCAGCTTCGTCACAGCAAGTTTCTCCATCACCGCATCCATGCCACCCTGAACGGCCAAAATCGCCCCCTCATGAACCCACTCTGGCAAGGGCGGTTGACGCCCTAGATAATCAGACAGCGCCGCGACAAGATATTGCGGGTTTTTGGCATGAAACACGGTCACTGACTTGGGCACACTGTGAAAATGCAAATGGGTTTCAGTGGGGTGGAATGTAAAAGCGGCGTAGCTGTCTACATCCGCATGGAGCGCATAGCCTTTGCTAGAAAGGTATGTCGGCTGGGCATAGTAGGTATGATGCGCCGCATAAGGGCGACGGTGAGACGGATTGACACCACGGATTCGTTCACGGACAAACTTGCCGACAAGCTTGCCGAGTGCATGATGTTCACTCACCCAAATCGGAACAGTCAAGCCTTTCAAATTCAACGTGCTGAACTGTTCGCCACAGCCGACGATGCATTCATCCGGTGTGCCTGAAAGCAGTAGCGTAATCCGGTTGAAAGCAAGTGTTTCAGGAAACAAGATGGTCGTCATGTCGGTGTGCACCAGCACGCGAAGCGAGACCTTCAGGTCCCCCGCACTGAATGTGAAGATTTCCCCGTCAATCTGCACAAGCGTCAGACGTTTGCTTTGCACCACGCGGTCACGAATACGGGTTATGCCGCGCCGGGTGCGATAATGCGGCACGGCTTGTCCAAGAATCAAAGCGGTCTGGCCGATGACAAAGTCTAGCGGGTAAGGCAGTTTTTTAGATGTCGACATTCTCAACACGCCAAAGTTTTTCATAAGGATAACCGGTGATTTTTTCCAACGTGTCACGCACGGCAGGATCATCACTTGGTGTACCGTCGGCCCGTCGCCGCAACAGCTCCGCCTTCAAGATGGGGAAGTTATGGTTGTTGAGGGGATAACGTGCTGTAAAAAACAGGGCGGTGATCAAAAAGAGTAGCGGAAACGCCACGAATACAAAGACGATGCCAAACACGGCAAGATCGGACTGAACCGCCGCGTTACTGTCAAACCCGAAAAGCCAAAGTGACAACCCGACGAGTCCCAAAGCAACCCCATTGGCGATTTTTCGTGAAAAGGTCGCCATCCCGGCATACATGCCGGCCCGCCGCTGCGTTGAGATGAGTTCATCGACATCCGCCAAATCCGTCAAGATGGCAAACGGAGTGACAGTCGAGGCAGCCGTACCGAAACCAAGCAACACGGCAATACCGACAATCGGCCAAATCGGTGCGCCCTCATAGGCGAAGAAGACCACGAGCACCGTAGCGAGAATTTGCAAGGGGATACCAACATATATCGGTACTTTCTTCGAGTGGTACTTCAACAGGAACTGATAGAGGACCATCGCAAACAGTTGCGCGCCCAAGACCCCTGCCATGATGGTGATGTACTGATCGGGCTGTACGAGTACGTAGGTGAGGAAATAGAGGATGAGAGCTAAGATGAAATCAACCGACCCTTGCCCAAAGAGAAAAATACCCAAATACATTCTAAACGCCCGATTTTTGAAAACATACACGTTTTCCCGAATACTGGGACGTTTGGGTTGTTTCTTTTCAGGCAATGGGTCCTCAAACGTATTAAAAAACGTCACCAACAAACTAATCAAAAAGATAAAGCCAAACACGATGCCCATCACCAAATAGCCTTCTTTAACGCGATCTGGACCGAATCGACCGATGATGATTTCGGGCAAAAGCGCCCCGAGGATGGCCGACAGGGCGGAGAACACCATCCGGATGCCTGTATACTGACCACGAAGATGGTAGCTGTGCACCATGTCAGGCAGCAACGCATTGTATGGGACCATGACGATGGTAAAGCCTGTTGAGAAGAGCATGAACGCCAACAGGTAGTAGAGGTATTGTAACCCAGGGCCACCACCGATGCTCACCCAGACGAGCATGAAGGTGAACGCCGCCACAAAACTACCAATCAGAATGAAAAAACGTTTTGCGCCATACTTTGACCGTGTGCGATCGACCAAAGCCCCCATGAAAGGGTCGGTAATCGCATCCCAAGTCCGGCCGATAAAAGGAATCGACCCGGCAAGGGCTGCGTTCATGCCCACCACTTCCGTCATGAAAAAGATGAAAAGGATGGAGATGATGAGGAACGCGCCACCTCCATATAGATCAGCGATGCCATACCCGAGTTTGTAACGTAATCGATTTTCTTTGGTACGCATAGGAATCCTCCGCGAACTATGTCTTTATAGAGCCATCATACAGGAAAAAAGCGGTCATGACAACCGCTTTGTAAAGCCTTATGGTTTGACACCGAGTTGCTTGAGTAAAAGACCGACTTCACGCGGCCGCTTTGCGACATGGGCATCGACAGCTTCCAGCGCTTTGATTTTATCGGCCACCGATCCTTTTCCGCCGGTGATGATGGCACCGGCATGGCCCATCTTTTGCCCTTTGGGGGCATTGCGACCCCCGAGAAACGCGACGAGCGGTTTGGTGAAGCGACCGCTTTGGATCGTGTCGGCAACTTCCTCTTCCATGGTGCCGCCGAGTTCGCCGATGATGACCACGGCATGCGTGTCATCATCCGCTTGATAATCAGCAAGCAGTTCGGCAAAACGTGTCGCGGGTACGGGATCACCCCCGACACCGACCAAAGTCGACACCCCGTAGCCTTGCTCGACAATCATGGCCGTGACCTCATTGGTAAGCGACCCACTACGGGTCATGACACCGATGGTGCCTTTCTTGTAGACCCGTTCAATCCAGTGTGGAAAACTACCCATCATCGCCACTTCAGGTGTGATGACACCCGACGTGTTGCCACCGATCACCCTAGCACCGCATTCGAGTGCTTTTTGCCGAATGATGACCGTATCATGAAGTGGAATGCCATCGGCAATGGTCACCACTTTTTTTATGCCAGCCGCCAAGGCTTCTAAGACCGCGTCTTTGGTGAGACGGGGTGGCACAAAAACCATGGCTGCATCGACGGTGTGGTGGCGGAGGGCTTGCTCAACAGTATGGTAAATGGGACGATCATGGACGGTTTCACCGGCTTTGCCTGGTGTGACACCACAAACTACCTGTGTACCCAGACTCATCATATGTTCACTCCAAAAACGTCCCTCTTGCCCGGTCATGCCTTGAACAAGCACACGCGTTGTTGCATCGATGAAGATGCTCATGACGTCGCCTCCTTTGCCAAAGCAACCGCTTTTTTCACGGCTTCCTCCGTATCAAAGAGCGGGGTGAGACCGTGCGCTTCAAGCAGGGTGGTTGCTTCTTGTTCATTGGTACCACGAATGCAGGTGACAATCGGTCGATCGGGTTTGAGTCGTTTGATCGCATCCACGATGCCTTCAGCCATGACATCAGCGCGTGCAATGGTACCGAATGTCACAATCAAGATGACTTTGGACGGCACCTTAAGACAAATTTCCATCGCTTTGACGGCTTTTTTGTAGTTCGGGCCACCGAACTCAAGATAGTTCGCCACGGTGCCCCCTTCATCAAGAATCAAATCATAGACGGTCGTCGTCAGGCCTGCACCGGCACACATCAGACCGATATCCCCTGTAAAACGGATGAAAGGGATGCCCTCCGCATGGGCTTCACGGGCGGCTTCATCGCCTTCTTCTAAGAATTCTTCATCAAACTCGACTTGCCTGAACCGGGCATTGTCATCAATGATCAATTTGCCATCTCCAGCGACAATCTTACCCTCGGTGGTGATGAAAAGCGGATTGATTTCAAGCAGTTCAGCATCAAGACGCATGAAAAGTTCGGCCATTTTAATCAACACATTCGCTAGAGTTCGCGACACGTTTTTGTCAAACCCTAGTGCATAAACGATGCCGGTCGCCTGATACGGTGCAAGGCCATCACGTAAGTCAAATGTGACCCGGTGGATCTTTTCAGGGTGTTCGACAGCGAGCGTCTCAATGTCCACACCGCCTTCGGCACTGACCATCAGCAACCCTTTAGCAAGCGTCGCATCGATGGTGACGGCCGCATAGATTTCCTGTGCGATGTCAACGGCCTGCTCGATGAGTAGACGGCCGATACGATGTGTTGGACCAAATAGTCGTTCAGCCGCTTCACGGGCTTCTGCCGGTGTTCGCACAAACACAATTAGGCCGGCCTTGCCCCGGCCGCCACTCAGTACTTGTGCTTTCAACACACAAGGAAAGCCGACGACAGCCAAGGCATCCTCTAACTCAGTGAGGTCGACGATCAGGCGGCTGTTTGGGATTAAGATGCCATGTTCACTAAAAAGTGTCTTCGCTTGATATTCATGCAGTTTCATTCGATGCATCCTCCGTTTCATCAAGCCAATGACCGAAAATTTCCCGCTCTGAAGGTTTTTGTGGTGGGAACCACTCAGAGACCCAGGTAATGTTCAAAAAGTGTTTATAGTGAATATTTTCCGACGTAATGTTGCCGCCCCATGAGCCACAGCCCAATGATACGGTCGAAGGCATGCCGTTGAAAAAGGCGCCGCCATTGCCAGCAGCTTGCGGCTGATTGACCATGATACGACTCGTTTTCATCCGTTTGCCTAAGTCGTCGATATACGATGTGTTGAAAGTATGGATACCACAGGAATGCCCGGTGCCACTATGATTGGTCAACCGTTCAAGCAACGAAGCACCTTCAGAAAAAGATGCGCAACGATAAAGGGTCAGCACCGGTGCAATCTTTTCTTCAGAAAAGGGATCGGTCTCAATCGTGTCGGCATCGCCTTCAACAAGCAATACATCCGTGTCAGCCGGGACATCGAGGCCGGCATCGGCGGCGATTTTTTGGGCCGACTGGGCGATGATGGCACTGTTTAAGACGCGGTGGCCTTTCGGATGGGTGACCCACATGTGGGCCTTCAGCTGCGCCCGTTCATCACCTTGAACGCGATAAGCCCCACGTGAAACCATCGCCTGCATCATGGCATCGTAGACGGATTCATGGATGACCAAAGCATTTTCACTTGAACAAGATGTCGCATAGTCAAACCGCTTGCTCATCATGATTTTTTCCGCAGCGTCTTCAATCTCGGCATCTTCGGCAATCAACTGCACCGCATTACCCGGACCGACACCATAAGCCGGTGTGCCGGAACTGTAGGCAGCTTTGACCATGGCCGATCCACCCGTTGCCAAAATGACATCGACAGCTTTAAGCAGTGCTTGTGTCTTCGGAATCGAAGGCGCTGTGACAACTTGGATGAGGTCTTCGGGGGCACCGACTTTCCGTAAAGCCGCCCGCATGAACCCGACAGCCAGTGTCGTCGATTGTTCAGCTTTTGGATGCGGCGCAAAAATGACGGCGTTCCGGCCTTTCAAAATGGTGATGGCATTGGAAGCGGGGGTGGCAGTGGGGTTGGTGACCGGCGTCAGGGCACCGACGACACCGACCGGCTTGGCATAGCGGGTAATCTTTTTTGCCTCATCCCGTTCGATGATGCCCACAGATCGCGCATGCTTAATGTCTTTTAACACACCGAGCACTTTGTTTTTGTGTTTGGTAATCTTGTCGCCCACGTTCCCCATGCCGGTTTCAGCGACGGCTTGCTCTGCCAGCATGCGAATGTTCTTGTCGTGATACATCGCCCAACCGATGGCCACACAAACCGCATCGATTTGCGACTGGGTGTAGTCCGCGACTTTTTCCTGTGCTGCGCGGGCTGCCGTGACGAGTTGTTCAATCGTGGTTTCGTGTTGTTCCATCAAACGTCACTCCTTTTAATCTACAAAATAGCCGAGGCCACCGATCATGCCAAGCAAGGCAATGAAAACGACGGCGACGAAGGCCAAAATGAACAAGTCTCTGAATAATTTCTTACGATCGACCCATTTGGGTGCACTGGCTAAGGCCAACGCGCCCATGGTCGAAAAAGGACTGGTGGTCGTAATGTGGGACCCAACGGCAATGGTCGTTGTCAACAGGGCGGGGGAAGCGCTGCCGCCTAAGGCATCGGATAAACTGACCGTCGTCGGGATGAGCGTTGGCATGACGACGCCGACCGCTGAAGAAAAGATCGAGAAGACGCCACTGAGTACGGCCAAAATGGGCACGGCGGTTCTCGGCCCCATCAAGCTAGCCAAAAAGTCCGTCAACAACGCCACACCCCCGACCGCATCGGTCACACTGATCAAGACGGCGGTGCCACATATCAAAATCAACGTGCCCCAGGGAATGCCGATGATCGCTTCACCTTCATCGGCCGCTTTGAACAGAAACAGGAAAAATGCCATGACGAAGGCGGCGAAACCGACGTTGATGCCAGTGAGCACGACCCAGACAACTAAAAAGAAAATGCTGGCCAGTGTCAACAGTTGAAGCCGGTTGAAACGTTCGGGCTTGACGGTTTCTACCCGTTGGCCGTTCAGTTTGAGCCCACCAAGCACGATGAACATGCCGGATGCGAACAAGGTAATCGCGAACACATTGGTCAAATAGATGGCATAACCCAGTTCGCCAACACCATGGGTGCGTGCGAGTTCTAAGGCGACGATGCCGTTAGGGGCAATCGGCGACAACCCACCGGCAATCGAACCAAGGATAATCAACCCCGACATCATCAAAATCGAAATACCGGTTGACGCGGCAATCATCAGTCCAATCGGTAAAAGCAAGGCACTTGTGGAGATATTGCCGGGGCCAATGCTTGCAAGCACAAGCGCTAAGACAAAAAAGATGATCGGAATCAGCGCTTTGCGACCCCGACTTTGATAGATCATGAGCCGAGACAAGTTCTCAAGGGTGCCGTTCAGGCGGGCGATGCTGAAAAGCAGCGTCACACCGACGGTGGTGAAAAATAGACGCATGGGCCAATAGGCGATGATAGTGTTGATGGGTATGTTGCCCAAATAGTGGCCGATGAACAAAGCAAAAACAAGGGCGATGATCCCCACATTGATGTTTTTCCAAAAGCCGATGGCCACCGCAATGAGGATGCTGAGCAGCGAGAACAGTTCAAGACTCATGATGGCGTACTCCTTTTAAGCAGGTTCGACAATCTCAGCGATTGAAACTATCTTTCTCGAGTTCGCGCACGGCAACACGGGCTTTCTTCAAACGTTCCGCCCGCCAGTCTTCGAGATTTTCAGTAAAGCCGGTTTTCATGAACGTGTCGACCATCGCGATGCCGAGCATCGGTGCGATGATCCACCCCCCCATGCATAGGACATTGGCATCGTTGATGGCCCGGCATTTTTCCGCCGCATAGACAGACTCACAGGCTGCCGCATGGACCCCTTCGTGCTTGTTGGCGACAATCGACATGCCCATGCCGGTGCCACAAATCAAAATGCCATTTGTGTGGGTGCCATCCTGAATGGTTTTAGCACCCCGTGCAGCGACGTCAAAAAACGGCAAGGGATTGTCCGTGTCGACCGTCCCGATGTCTTCGAGGGTGTGACCGAGATTTTGCACGTGTTCCTTGATGGCTTCCTTAAGCGTATAGCCCGATAAATCGGAGCCGATAAACCATGTTCCCATAAGATGATACCTCCTTGATAAATTAGGATGTCAGGTGTTTTTGCGTACGAGCACGTCACGCACAGCTTGCGCGACATGGGTGGCGGTTAGACCGAATTTTTCCATCAGGAAAGGCTTTTTGCCGACCTCACCGAAATGGTCTTTGACCCCGACACGTTGCATAGGGACCGGAACATGTTCGCCAAGTGTTTCAGCGACCGCACTCCCTAATCCACCGATGATATTATGGTTGTCACAGGTCACCACGGCCCCGGTCTTCTTAGCGGCCTCGACCACGCCTTCGACATCGAGTGGTTTGAGCGTATGGACATTGATAACCTGCACCGAAACACCTTCTTTTGCAAGCATGTCGCGCGCATCGAGTGCTTCCTTGACCATGATACCAGAGGCAAAAACTGTGACGTCTTCGCCGTCTTCTACTAGCGAGACTTTGCCGAGTTCAAAAGTCGTACCTTCAGGGAAAATCGGATCGAAATCCTGACGTATCAACCGCAGGTAAACAGGATGCGGACAGGTGAGGATGGCATCGAACAAACCGGCGAGCTGAACCCCATCAACCGGTTCGACGATTACCATGCCGGGCAAACTGCGCATCAGGGCGAGATCTTCAAGGCACATGTGCGTCCCGCCGTTGAGTTGCGCCATGATACCGGGATCGGATCCGACCATCTTGACTGGTAAGCCAGCATAGGCTACCGATAGGGTCACCTGGTCGAAGACCCGACGTGATGCAAACGGGGTGAAGGTATGGGTAAAGGGGATTTTCCCCATGTTCGCCAAACCGGCTGCGACGCCGATCATGTTGGCTTCAGCGACACCGACATTGATGGCGCGCTCAGGGTAGGCGTTCGCAAAGGGCTGCAAGTTGATCGCTTTGCGCAAATCGGCATCAAGAATGACAAGGTTCGGATACTGTTTGGCATACGCAATAAGCAGGTCGCCATAAATGTCGCGCATCGCCCGATCTGTAAGTTTCATCTCAGTTCAACTCCTTGATGGCTTGTTCGGCCTGTTCTTGGGTCACCGGCATATTGTGTGAACCGACCTGACCTTCCGCAAAGAAGGCCCCTTTGCCTTTGATGGTCTTGAGTAGAATCATCGACGGCTTGCCGGTTGCTTTTTGAGCAGTGAGGATGGCATCGCGAATGGCTACGACATCGTGGCCATCAATCATCTGGACGTGCCAATTGAACGCCCGCCATTTATCATCAAGCGGTGCGGGGTCGTTGATTTCATCGACGGTTCCGTCAATTTGCATCTGGTTGTAATCTGTGAACGCGATGAGGGTGTCAAGGCCTTGATTTCCGGCAAACATCGCCGCCTCCCAAACTTGACCTTCCTGACTTTCACCGTCGCTGATCATGGCATACACACGAAACGGACTTTGGTCCATCTTCGCGGCCTTAGCCATCCCGACCGCAGCGGAAAAACCTTGTCCGAGCGAACCGGTCGTCATGTCGACGCCGGGGGTCTTGTTTTTGTCGGTATGACTGGGGAGAAGGGTGTTGGGTTGATTCAAGGTGTCAAGCCACTGCATCGGAAAGAACCCACGCATGGCCAAGGCTGCATACACGGCCGGTCCGGCATGGCCCTTTGAGAGAACAAAGCGGTCCCGGTCTGGTTTTTGCGGGTTGTTTGGGTCGACATGCAAGATGTCGAAGTAGAGTACAGCTAGGGCATCCGCAATCGATAGACTGCCCCCCACATGGCCGATGCCGAGTGTGGCGATACAACGGATGGTGTTTTGCCGAATGGCCTTGGCGTGCGCTTCAAGTGTTTCTCGGTAATCCATAATCGTGTCCTCCTTGGAAAAAATCAGTATTTTGTAATGTCTAGCCCGAGCATCTCGGCCAAAATGGTGAGCGCTTCGGCCACATGGTCGTAAATGACGACGAAATGGGGTTCGAATCCGTCCTTGACGAGCGCCGTGATGAGCGGTTCAACCGGTGTGTGCGCCTTGAAGACGAGTGAGGTGCCGCAGTATTGTTTGGGTTTGTCAAGAATGGCACCTTCATGGATGAAGAAGCGAAAACGGCCATCCGGCAACCGACCGATGCGGAAGAGGGTGGCTCGGTCGCTCGCGCGCAAGCCAAACTCCATGGTCGGGCCGATTTTCCGGTTGGGGTGGACGCCGGTTTGGGCGCCTTCAGGTTGTCTTGCGAGGTTACACGGGCCGGTCCCACAGTGCCAAAACGTGATGGTATTTTCTTCAGGATTGATGGCGACCGGGTCACCAAGATAAGTCGGTAAATCGCTCAAACGTTCACCGATCACCATCGACAAAGCGCCCCAAGCATCGGCTTCACAGGCCGCGGCCACGCGGTTTTCATTGAGCATGCCCAACACGGCGCATACCGGGGTCCCGTAGTCTGTAAAGAAGTCGGGCCAGCAGCGCGAAGCGAGGGCGCCGATTTGATGTTGTTTGACAAACTGTCGGTACGCCTCGTATAGACGGATCAAATCATCATGGTTTTTGCGCGGGGTGGCATCAAAGCCGAGCATGCGCGACTGAACCGTCTCCTTGGCCGTTTGCAAGGCTTCATCGGGTAGTTCGCGCGCGACTTTGGTCAGCTCACGCGACTCGATGGCCACCAAGTTGACACCGAAAACCTGGGCCATTTCAGTGTCGAGTGCCCGACCGAATCCAAAACCGCTTGGCGTATGACCAATCATGGCGAGATTTAGGGAACGTAGGCTCTTTTTTACACGGGCCGCCGCGATGACGGCAGACACGGTTGTTTTCACAGTAGGGTTGTCAGGGGCACCGAGTACATACTGAAGGGGTGTCCCGCGCATGGCTTTGTGGGCATGACCGGCTGAAAAAGCCCCGGTCAAACTGTTCAGCTTCAAACGCCCGCCATCGCCCTCAGGCTCGGCAAGTGTCCAAAGTAACATTGGTGCGTCGGTTAACCGCATCACCTCAGTGGCGTAGGCGGCATGGGCAAAGGTAAGGTTTTGATAAATGACCAAATCAGGGTGTTTCCCGTCTAAAAACGCCCGAAGCGATTCAATCGACAAGAGCGGTTCTGTCGGGGTCACGATGTCTGGTGCAAGGGTATGCAACATCTTCAAGGAAGCTTGAAACTGCTTGTGCGCCGTTTCAAGATGGAAGGTCGGGACACCGACCGGCAAATAAAGACACGTTAACAGGGACATAATCATACTCCTCTTGATGACATCATTTCAAAAAAAAACACGCGGGCAAAGAAGGTTCGGGCGCCGCGCAAGTGGCAGCGCCCGAGTCAATCTTTTGCAAAGCAAGTGTGCAGGGTGAAGACTATTCCATAGCTGCAATCAGTGAAGCTTCAAGCGCTTCAAGAATTTCAAGCGGTGTCATGACACCTTCGGCCGCCCGGTCAGTCATCAAGTTGATCATCGGGTACATGCCGGGAATTTGTGTTTGTGTCAGCCAATCTGAAACAAAGGCAGGGTCGGTCGCATTGATTTCATCTTGGAACATGCTGTAAGCTTCTTGGAACTCACCGAAGTCGATTTCAGCACCGATACGGGCACTCAAGAATGGTACGAAGTTGTTGAACTCGTCATGGTTTGCAGGTTCAGCAAGCCAGGCGATGAAATCTTTAGCAGCTTGTTCGTTGCCGGAACCTTGAACAGCACTCATCGCTTTACCACCAAGCAAAGTGGCACGATGGCCTTCAGGTCCTGTTGGCATTGGGATGACGGCCCATTCGAAGTCATTATCGCCATAACCGCTGACACGCCAGTTGCCGGACATGTGGAAACCAACGGTACCGGTTTGGAACATCTCAGCGGCAGCGCCGCCCGATACGAAGACTTCTTTGCTGATCATGCCGTTTTGGTAGAAGTCATGAAGAATGGTTAGAGCTTGAACCGCCTCAGGCGATGTCAGGTTCGAATCTGTGAAAGGCTCGTTCCAAATTTTTACGCCTTGTTGATAAATCATGGCCATGAAACGGTGTCCTTGGAAGTCGAATACGCCAGGTACGGACACATCGTCACAGTCGCGTAACTTGTCCATTTCAGTCGTGAACTCATCCCATGTCCAAATGTCTTCGTCGCCACGAACCGGATACTCGACGCCGCAGCGGTCAAGAATATCGGTATTGACGAACAAGCCATTGGCTGTAACATCCATCGGTAAACCAAGGGGGAGGTTGTTGGCGCTGTAGAAAATGTTGGTGTACGCCGTTGTGTCAAAGACATCATCAAGTTCAATCAGTAAGTCTTTGAAGTTGTTCATGACCCCTTCGGTAGTCCGGACGAGTGCTGGGGCTTCGCCACCATCAATCATGGTGCCAAGACGGGTTTCATAAACGTCCCAACCAATCTCAAATAGCTCAATGTAGACGCCAGTTTCATCGCGATAACGCTCGAGCAGTTCGCGCATGACCTGACCTTCTGTACCATCGCTGAACCACATCATTTGAAAATCTGGTCGGTCGCTGGTGCCGCAAGCGGCCACAACAAAAGCGGTGAAAAGAGTAAGACTCAGTACCAAAAACTTTTTCATGGAAATCCTCCTAATTTTTTATATCCATTGCAGATACATGATCCGCAAGAGATTACAACATGGGAATATCAATTAACCTTTCATACCGGTTTCCACAGTGCCTTGGACAAACTGACGCTGGAAGATGAGGAAGATAATCAGCATCGGAATCATCGAGATGGCACTTGTGGCCAGCAACGAACTCCAGTCGGTCTGGTATTGCCCTTGGAAGGTGGCAATGGCTAGTTGCAACGTGTACTTCCTTGGAGAACTGATGGCAATCAGTGGCCAAATATAGTCGTTCCAGCGCCACATGAAGGAGAAGATAGCAATCGTCGCAATGGCCGGTTTGGCATTGGGCACGATGATTTTGTAAAAGATTTTCCATTCCGAAGCCCCATCGATTCGGGCCGATTCAATCAAATCATTGGGAATGGTGAGCAAGAACTGTCGCATGAGGAAGATACCGGCCGGTGTGGCAGCGGGTGGAATGATCAGCGCCCACAACGAGTTATACATTCCGAAGAAACGCAAAACACGGAAAATCGGTACCATGATGACTTCAAGCGGCAACATGATGGTCGCAAGAATGATCATCAAAATCAACGTATCGCCCTTGAAGCGGAACTTAGCCAAGGCATAGCCCGACATCGTATTGATGGTGACGGCCAGTGCGGTACTGGAAACGGCGACTAAGAACGTATTGAACAGGACGGTTGGGAAATGGGGAACGGCATTCCATGCCGACCGGAAGTTATCAAGCGTGAGACTTCTTGGGAAAAATGTGGGAACAATCAAACGCAGTTCCGCAACAGGTTTAAAGGCGGACATGACCGCATAAATGACTGGGATAAGGAAGAAAGCAGCGAAGAAAACAGCAAGCGGATACGTGAACCATGGTGTACGGTGGCGTCTCATACTTCACCACCTCGCTTCGCAAGGTACATATTGACGCCGGAAAACACCATGACGAACAAAATCATGATGACACTCATCGCACTTGCTAGGCCCACTTGGCGGTATTGGAAGGCTGTTTCATAAATATATTGTACGGTGAACACCGTAGCCCTGAAGGGACCGCCGGCTGTAAATGAGACAACAAGTGGATAGATTTTGAATATTTCCATGGCCGCGAGGATGAACACCATCGTTCGTGCCGGTTTCAGCACCGGATAGGTGACGTAAAGAAAGCGTTGCAGTCGATTCGCGCCATCGATTTCAGCGGCTTCATAGAGCGAAACTGGCACGCTGAGCAAGGCGGCAAGAAACATAATCATGTAGTAGCCGGCCCGTGACCAGGTGAAGACAAACACGACACTCCACCAGGCAAACCGGGGATTGAGCAATGTCTGCAGTCGCTCGAAACCGAGGGTGACCACCAAACCATTCAGCAAACCTCTCGAGTCCCTTAAAATCCATTGCCAGATCAGGCCGACGACGATGAAGGAAATCATGACAGGCCAGTAATAGGTTGCCCGCCAGAAGGCTTTCGCCCGAAGCGGCTGCGCCAGCAGCAAAGCGAGCATCAATGAGGAGAAGAAGACAATTGGCAAGGTGGCCGCAACCAGAAAGATCGTGTTGCGCATCGCATCGCGGAAACCTTGATCGCCAAACAGTGTCCGGTAGTTGTCGAGCCCATTGAACACCGGGGTGTCACCGAGTCCCCGGAAGAGCGTGAAAGAGAAGTAGATGCCGATGATGGCCGGTGTGATGATGAACAGGCCAAATATCAAGAGGTTCGGCAGAAGAAACATATACGGCACGATCTTTTGCTTGAGAATGTAGTACTTGTAACTGTCACGACGACGTTGCTTGACCGGGGGAGAATCTGTCATGTTACCGCTCCTCGTATTCAGTATCGATGTCTTTCATACGTGCTAAGACATCCTGCATGGTTGCGTCTTCACGGTAGAAGACCGGCGGCTGACCCAGCGGGGCGTTGACTGTAACGTCTCCGCCTTCATAACGGGTGCCGGAGAAAACATGAACCCAACGATCCTTTGGCAAGTAAACCGTTTGTTCAACGGCACCAGCTTTGACGACCGGATGCACCAAAACGTCTGAACCAAACAAGAAAGCATTCTGAATTGTATAACAACGCGGATCATCTGGGTAATGCATGAACAGGGGTCGTTGCATGGGTAAACCCTTGTCAGCCGCCTCATCGACAAGGTGGCGGATATAAGGTTTAAGCACACGACGCAAACGGGTCATGCGTGCCATGAAACGCAACGTGTCGACACTGTGATAAAACTGGAAGTTTTCGGCGGGACGGTTCCCTTCGTGTGTACGCATGTACGCTGAAAAGACACTCATCTCACACCAACGCTCAAACAGTTCCTGCGTGCGAATGTTGCCATGCAGGCTTGTGTAACCGCCGATGTCGCTATGCATGTAAGGGATACCGGTCATCCCGCTTGAGAGGGCAATCGGCGTGACGGAAGCGATGCCGTCATGCTCTTCCCAAATGACACTTTGATCACCCGCCCACATGGTGGTTGCGTAGCGTTGCGAGCCATGTCCACCGGCGCGCATGAAGTAGAAAACTTCGCCCAGTTTACCCCGTTCTTCGACGGCTTCATAGTTGCAGCGGGCCCAAAGGACCGGCCAGGCGTTATGCATTTTCTTTGCATCGATGCCATTGTGAAGCACACAATCCACAGGCAGGTATTCGCCAAAATCAGCCATCCAACCACTGAACCCAAAATCGATCAGGTGTGTTTTGATGTGTGCCTTGTACCAGGCAAAAGCATCGGGATGGGTCAAGTCGACAATACCGCAGTCGAACTCGCCAAAATCTTCAATATAGGTTTGCCCCTTTTTGTTCAAAGCGAGATAACCATGGGCTTCTGCGGTTTTAAACAACGTCTCGTCCTTGAGTAAAAACGGACAAATATACCCCATGAGGTGCTGACCTTTATCGCGCAGTGATGCCATGAACTGATCCAGCTCCGGGTAAAGTTGATCATTCCAAATCCAGTTCCAATACAGCCGTTTGCCAAACGAAGTATAGTTGTGTCCTACCCAGTCTTGACACCACAGGCCATTGACGATGACCCCTTGTTTTTCGGTGTTTTCAAGAATACGTTTGACGGTATCGGTGCCACCTTGTAGGCCGAGCGTAATCCCCTCATGTAAGTATTCAGGCAACTTGGGGGGTCTGCCGGTAAAATCCGTCAAGCGTTCTATCAAGGACGGATAATCCGGCGCAAACTCGAGCACCATCGTTTCCGGCACATCCCACATATGCAGTTCATGGAAATCGGGGGCCCGGAAATCAAACTGGGCATAGGCGGTGGTGTGCACATGGCACCAGTACTTGCGTGTCGATATAAACGTCGTTTCAGGATAGTAGGTCGTATGGTAATCGCCGCCTGCCCGATCAAGCAAGTCGGCATAAAACGTCATCAATGATTTTTTGTCGCGCCCGACACCGGCTTCAGATGTCCAAAGCGGGTAGTTGCGGCCACGTAAATTGAAGTAAGAGGCTTGCACGCCACAACCGTAAATGTTCTCTTCAGGTTCGGCAAATAGCCGAATCCACAGACGGTTGATGGCATCGGCCGTTGAAAACGAAAGGTGTAACCGTTGTTTCAACACCGTGAAAGTGACGGCCAGCTTCGTGTCATATAAGGAAAATACCACAGTGTCGCCATCGATTTCATAGCGTGGCAAAGGCACCCGGCTGATCACATGATCCTCGATGTGATAGTTGCCGCGATAGGCGGTGATCATGTCATAGCCACGACCTAGATAAAAACAAGGAAGCTCAGCGGTGTGTCTGAGAATCAGGTGGTCTTTGAAGTAAATGTCTAAGCCATCGGGTGTTGCTTTGAAGTCAATCATGAAAGCACCTCGGGTCAAATGATGGGCGTGTCGGAGGATATCATAGATGTGTGCGTCCGTCGGTAACGCGTCACACACAGGCAGGGAGAGGCTTGTTTTGAAAGCGCTTTATCAAGCGATAATCTCTCGTTTTTCATACACGAAAAAATGATAAAATACTTGAAAATAAATTGAAGAGAAAAAGGCGCGAATCAAATCGTTCGGCTTTTTCTCTTCTCTCTTTGGCGGTTATTAACTTATCTACATTATAACGAAGACCGCAACAATAATCAAGGTCAAATGTGAAAAGTCGACCCGTTTCCATATCAAACGCTTTCACCGCTGTTTGTAAGAAATCCACGGGGGTTGCCCTAGCCCGATTGCGTGTTCATCACCCGCCATGGGTCCTGTGGAGACAGACTATCGAAAGTGGATTATAATATAAGATAGTATAAATTGGTTGTATTCTCGAAGTGCTTTGATATAATGTTCATGATACTGCGTCTAAGGAGTGAACGCGATGAAAGTGATGATTGGTGCCGACCACGGTGGGTACGCACTCAAACAGACCATCGTGCGTTTTTTGCAAGAACAGGGTCATGAAGTGCACGATGCCGGAACCCATGGCACCGAGGCCTGTGATTACAATGATGCGGCGAAAGATGTCGCCCTCGCTGTCCGCGCTGGTACGGTCGAGCGCGGCATTTTGATATGTGGCACTGGGGTGGGCATGAGTATTCAGGCCAACAAGTTCCAAGGTATCCGGGCGGCGCTTGTTAGTGATGTCTACACCGCTGAAGCGACCCGGGCCCACAACGATTCAAACATTTTGACGATGGGCGGTCGTGTCGTGGGAGAAGGGTTGGCACTCAAGATTGTGGCCACGTGGATCAACACACCCTTTTCCGGTGAAGCGCGCCATGCACGCCGGATTGCGAAACTTGAAAACAATCAGTGAGGTGACTTATGGGAAAACTGATTCATTTGCGCCACCCCCTGCTTGAACATAAATTGACCCATATCCGTGAAAAGACGACCGACACGAAGACATTCCGGGAAAACGTCTCGGAGATCAGCGCGCTGATGGCGTATGAGATAACCCGTGATTTGACCACGCGCCCTCAAGCGATTGAGACACCGCTTAAACCGATGACCGGACACGTGCTCGATAAAACGGTCGTACTCGTTCCCATTCTCCGTGCCGGTCTTGGTATGGTTGAAGGCATCCATAGACTGATTCCAACCGCTAAAGTCGGTCACATCGGCTTGTACCGCGATGAAACCACCTTACAGCCACACAGTTACTACGTGAAGTTTCCCCCCGATGTCGCTGCGGCGACCGTGCTGTTACTAGATCCGATGCTTGCGACGGGTGGG
>RECF01000078.1 GCA_007694145.1 Acholeplasmatales bacterium
TATGAAGGGTGCTGTAAATTTTTCTTGGGGTGCGCAATTGTATCAAAATAGGTAGTCTTTCACATTAGACGAGCATTGGTCTGATACGATTATGTATCAGGCTTTTTTTGTCTTAATAAAGACATTTATATATTTTTGTATTGTACTATAAAAGGGAAGCTGATTGATATTGAAAGCATAGGTTTGATACAATTGTATCAGGCCTTTTTTTGCGCTATATAGGGCCGTTTCTCCATCTGCTCATATTTATGGAGCCTAAAAACACTCTGGTTTTACTGAATTTTAGATGTTTCAATAGAATTTCTACACGATTACAGTTTGAAATACACGATTTAAAATGAATTTACACGATTATAGATTGCACACTTTATATTTTATTAAATGGGAAATAAACCCCAAAAGTAAAATAGTTTTCGATTTTTTTAAGATTTGTGGTATACTTATTTTATAAAAAGGGGTAAATTGCCCGGAAAATAAAACAGGTGATATGAATGGTAATTAAAAGAGATGATTATTTAAGTAAAATAATAAGGCATAAAAACAACGGATTGATTAAAGTGGTAACAGGTATGCGAAGGGTAGGGAAATCATATCTTTTGTTTAACTTGTTTTACGACTATCTAATCAGTATAGGAATTGATAAAAGCCATATAATAACATATGCATTAGATGACAGAAGAAACAAAGTGTTAAGAAACCCTGATGAATTACTAAATGCAATTGATGAAGGGATAAAAGATGATGATATATATTACATCTTACTAGATGAAATTCAAATGGTTGATGAGTTTGAAGATGTTTTAAATAGTTTGCTGCATATTAAAAACGTTGATACATATGTTACAGGTAGTAATTCGAAATTTTTATCAAAAGATTTGATAACTGAGTTTAGGGGAAGAAGTGATGAAATACGAGTTTACCCTTTAACATTTAAAGAATTTACGTCCGTATTTGATGGTGATGTAAATGAAGCATGGAATCAATACTATACATATGGCGGTTTACCTTTAACGCTTAATTTCACTGAACACGAAGAAAAATCTAATTATTTAGTAAAACAGTTTGAAAAAGTATATATTAGCGATATTGTTGATAGAAATAATATCAGAAATATTAATGAATTAGAAGAATTAGTAAATATTCTAGCTTCAAATATTGGATCGTTAACTAACCCAAAGAAGTTATCGAATACATTTAAAAGTATTAAAGGAGTGTCTGTTACAGAACCAACAATCAAATCATATTTAACTTATCTAGAAGATGCATTTTTAATAGAAAAGTCTATGAGATATGATGTAAAAGGCAAAAAGTACATATCAACTCCAAGCAAGTATTATTTCACTGATTTGGGATTAAGAAATGGTAGACTGAATTTTAGACAACAAGAAGAAAATCACATTATGGAAAATATAATTTATAACGAACTAAAAGTTCGTGGATTTAATTTAGATGTTGGTGTAGTTGAAGTTAGAGAACAACATAAAGGAAAATTACTTAAGAAAAAATTAGAAGTAGACTTTATTGCTCAAAGAGGAAATAAAAAATATTATATTCAGTCAGCTTATGAAATGAGTACTATAGAAAAAAGAAAACAAGAAGAAAGATCTCTACTAAATATACCTGATTCATTTAAAAAGGTTATTATTGTAAAAGATAATATTATGCCTAAACGAGATGAAAATGGAGTAATAACGATTGGTTTGTTTGATTTTCTATTAGGGAAGGTTGGTCTTGATTACTAAGATAAATCGAAAATTTCAATCAAGTGAAAAGGAGTTTTTTAAATGAAATATATGAGTTTTAATCGTTCATGTTCTTATACATGTTTAGCATATATGATAGAGGACTATGATTTAGATTATACAGACAAAAATATTGCAATAGAAATGAAACTGGCATATCTCTTTTACAATGGAGCTAAGAATAATGAATACTTATCCGGTGCTATGTTACAAGGTAAAAGATGGTTTGATTTATTTCTGAATCGACATTCATTAGAGTTTGGTGAAATTAAATATAATAAAGTTGATGCTATAACTGTAATTAAGAAATCAGTGCGAAAACTAATGATCGGAATGAATTTGAAGACTGGTAAACATGCTATGGTATATTGTCCATTAGATAAGCAACTGTTTCGATTCTTCAACCCTCATTATGAGAAATATGGTGCTCTGGATTTCTTTGTTTATTCAGAAAATGAGTTACTTGATCTTCTTGATGATGAAGTCACGATAGGATATATTACTCATAATCCTGAAATTGTATCTCCCGAGTTAGAATTATACGACCATTCAATTGGATACCTTGATAAGTATGTGGTAGATATAATTGAATTTTGATCAGATGAACATACAATAGAAGAAATCATGGAGGTGAGAGAATCATTATTTGCAGGATTGTTACTATCAACGATTCCATTGTTAGAATCTGAGAAAGAAAATGAACTTATTGAATGCTTAAAAAAACTGCAAAAAGACTTCATTAGTGCTCTTCAGCAAAACAAAAAGACAATTAAGTTGATTGATTATTTAAATCCAATTGAGCTTAATGCATGCGCTAGAAAATATAAAGATGCAATTAGGAAGAATACACCACCTAAATGTGAAAATCTATTGTATTATTGGAGGCAAATATGGGATTGAAAGAGTTAAGTAGTTATAGGTCCATGTGGAAAGGGTATGATTATTACATACAAGGAAATGTTTTAGAAATAGAGAAACTGAACGATCAAGAGTTTAATGCAAAAGTAAGAAATGATGAAAATAAGATATATAATATTCACTTAGACTTAAATCATCCACGAAAATCTACATGTAACTGTCCTCCTGCAGATGGAAGAAGAGTTATTTGCAAACATATGGTATCATCATACTTTGCTATTTTCCCAGAAAAAGCAAAAGAATACATTGAAGAAATTGAGCGTTATGAGAAAGAGGAAGAAGAACGTTTCCAACAAACAATCAATAATAATGCGAGAAGAACGAACAAAAGACATTGAGAAATATGTAAATAAACTAACAAAAAAAGAGTTAAAGGAAAAGCTTCTGGAATATATGATCGATTCTGAATTTTTTGATGATGACTTGTATTAAAATAGGTAATTCAACCCAAATAGTAAATAAAGTTCATTTGTCAATACTATTGATAAATGAATTTTTTAATATACGATATTCTTCATAATAAATATTTCAATAAAAATATTTATAAAAATAAACATTTATGGTATAATATTCACAAAAGGGGTGACTAGCATGGCGATTAACTACAATGGATTATTTAAACAGCTTAAGGAGAAGAATATTAAGCTTTCTAAAATGTCTGATGACTTAGCGCTTTCTTCAGCCATAAGAGCAAAGTTTAAAAAAGGCGATTATGTTTCTTTAAAAACACTTGAATCCATATGTAAATACTTAGGTGTAAAGCTTGGTGAAGTGGTTGATTTTGAAGCAAATAGTCATCATTCAGAACTCTATAGCCGCTTAAAAGAAGAGATGGAACACAAAATTATGGGCGGCATCTACCATGAAACGCAAATCTTACTAACCTACAACTCAAACCATATTGAAGGTAGTATGCTTAGTTTTGATCAAACACGCTATATTTTTGAAACAAATACAATTGGCGTCGATGAAAAAGAATCGGTAAATGTCGATGATATTATTGAGACACAAAACCACTTTAGATGCATAGATTATATGATAAAGACAGCATTAGAACCGCTAACAGAAACATTGATTAAAGATTTGCACAAAATACTTAAAACAGGGACGAGTGATGCAACACTAGACTGGTTTTCTGTTGGCGATTATAAAAAGCGTGCGAATATGGTAGGCGGGCAAGTAACAGTAAAACCAAGTGAAGTTAGTGCTGAAATGGCTAAACTTATCGGACTTTATGAAAACAAAGACAGTTATTCATTTGAAGACATTGTTGCGTTTCATTATACGTTTGAGTGTATTCATCCTTTTCAAGATGGGAATGGGCGTGTAGGAAGATTAATTGCTTTTAAAGAATGCTTAAGACATGGATTTGTCCCCTTTACGATTGATGAGAATCTAAAAATGTTTTATTACCGTGGTTTAAAAAAATGGAATGAAGAAAAAGGGTATTTACTTGATACGTGCTTAACAGGTCAAGACAAATACAAGAAGCTTCTTGATCGATTTGATGTTCTAGAAGAAAAAAGCGAGGAGCGATTATGAGAGTTGCCTTAGCCTCAGCATTATCCATTGATAATGATATCGAAAAAAATATAAACACACTAAAAACGGTTGTCAGTGAACACAAAAATCAAGTGGATTTAATTTGTTTCGGAGAAGCTTTTTTGCAAGGCTTTGATGCTTTATCATGGTATTACGATCGTGATAAAAATATCGCAAGTGCACTAGATTCTAAACCTATAGAGTATATTAAGACGATAGCCAAAGAAAACAAGGTGGGCATAGGCTTTGGATTTTTTGAAGTAGATGAAACGGAAAACAGTATTTATTGTGCTTACATGATTGTAGATTATTTAGGAAAATCTATAAATCATTTCCGTAGAGTTTCAACGGGTTGGAAAGAAGTAGACATAGTAGACCATCATTATAAAGAAGGCAACCAATTTCATGTTTTTAAGTATCAGGATAAGAAAATCACTTTAGCACTCTGCGGTGATCTTTGGTGTGAGGGAAACATAAATAAAATTAATAGTTTGGACAAAGATTTTATCTTGTGGCCACTGCACATTGACTACACCCTCGATCAATGGCAAAAGGAAAAAGTAGATTACATTAATCAATCATCAAAAGTGAATGTCCCAGTCTTAATGGTTAATAATATATCACAAACGAGTTATGGCGGTGCCTATCACTTTAATAAGAATGAAATAATAGACTCTTTAGAACTAGGAAGAAGTGGGGTTTTGATTGTCGATGTCTAGTTACATTTTTAGAAGAACATCTCATGCTTTAAGCACAAAATAAATATACTCGTACAACTATTGCCGAAAAAAATGATCTTCTTTTTTTAATCGCATGACCAATTTTTGGATGTCATTTTCCTATATCCATGCTATAATAAGCACCGATAACTTGAAACGCCATGTGTGTAAGGGGAGGACAAACGGTGTGTGATGACATGTGTATCCCGGAGGCGCTTCATGAAAATTAAGAGACTATTATTACTTGCACTGATTGCTTTCACGGTTTTTACCCTCACTCGAATTGAACGATACAGTTTGTATATATACCATTTGGATGCATCTTATGTGAGCTTGAATACCGAGGGCGAAGGACGAACACAAGTGGCTTCAGTACCCATGACGACTTGTGACACATATGTTTGCATAGAAAGTCTTATTGAGGTTTTTTACAACGAGCAAAGCCGTGTATACTTCATGTTAGCGACGGTGACATTTGAGCCGCTTACTGATGTAGCGGTCGATCATTACACAATGTTGCACCAGATTCGGGTTGAAGCGGAACTTGACAAAACAGTCGACACACTCGAGCGCACACCGCGGATTATCAATGCTTTAATGACCAATCCGTTGCTAGATAGTCACGTTGGATTGGATTTTCACCCAAGAAATGTTCTCGGTCAACGGGACTTCAGCGATACAGTAGAAAAGGTTGGGTATCGCATGACAGCATCGCTAACATCGGGTCAGTTTCGCGGTATCTTCGACTTTTACGACGTGATATCTTCAAAAACTGTTGCAACATACTTTGTTTATGAGTCCAGTGACCTGCTCGATCAAAATGCACTAGATTCGGTTCAGGTGTCGGTTGAGTACCGTCATCACATGCCTCAGTTTCTCTGGTTTAACGACACGATAAAAGAGACGATTACCCATATTCATCCGCTTGTGAAGGCGCCACTAGAAACCGACTGAGCCGATTGCAAAGGGGGTTAACATGCATACATTACAAAACCGCTGGATCTATGAGGCGGGCGTGCTGAAATATTATGGTATGCGCAACCGTCCCAATTTGTTTCAAAACACCTTGCGCGTTCCTAAAAGTGTACGCGTTTTATTTGCGTCATTACCCAAAACGTTGTCACCAGAGGAGAAAAGAAAACTGTCAGGGTGGCTTGATGCGGGCATCATTGTCGAAGACTCGCGCCAGAAGACGACCCCTGAGACACTTGAAAAAGCTCAGTTTTGCACGGGCTGCGTCGCCAATGATTTTATGATTCCCGGGCTTGAGTTCAACGATGCTGGCCTGTGCCCGATGTGTCAAAGTGTTGACTTAACCACGACATTCACGAGTGTTCTCCCGGTCAAAAAGACGTTTGAGCATGCGAAAAATAGTCGCTTTGACATTGCCCTCTTTTATACAGGAGGAAAAGATTCGTCCTATCTACTCCATTACTTGTCTAAAGTACTCAAATTGCGTGTCTTGGCACTGACATGGGAAATTCCTTTCATGTCAGATAGTGCACGCCAAAGTATTGAAGCAGCCAAGTTGCGGTGCCCAAATGTCGAGTTTGTCACCCGCAAAATCAGTGATGACGACTTGCGCCGCATTTACCGCGACTTGTATCAACGTGCTGGCAACACATGCGCATGTCCAAGCTTGGCCTATATTGTGTTTTTCCCGGATTTGGTTGCGGAGCGTGTGCCTTACTTCGTCGCAGGGAATGAACCGGCGCAAATGTTGAACTTGTACTTCAATCACTTCGCACCACCCCTTGCCTTTTCCAATCGCGTCCACCGCATGTTGCTTGGCGTGACCAATCTGTTTCGGGTACTGACCCTTCGTCCACCCCTCAAGTCAGGGCAAATGCAAAGTTTGGTCACGATGAAACAATTGGCCTATGGCGATCCTTGGTTCAAACGTTGGTCGAGCTATGATCAAGAAATACTCACGCACATCCTTGCCTCGTTTGACACGGTGCCGCATTTGCTTGACCCGCTCAAACGGGCCATAAAAAAAGCCTCCCGTAGTGGCAAGGTACCAGCCTTCGTCCATATTGACATGGCGGATATTGCAGAGGGGGAAGCGTATGATTGGCGTTATGTCAAGCGCGTGATTACCGAATCGCTAGGCTGGGTCGGTCCTGAAGTAGACAAGGGACTGCACACAAGTTGCAAGATTGAACGTTGTAAGGATTTCACACAGTTCCGTAGGTTTTATGACATGAAAAGTCAAATGATTCCGTTCTCCGCCATTGAGTTGTCGGTTGCCTCACAAGCGCGTCATACCGATAAAGACCAAGCGATGACGGAAATCCGCAAGCATCTTGGTTTTTGTCTTGAAGGGGTGCCGGAATGCCGGTTTATGCATGACTATCTTGAGGGTGAAAACAAAGCCTGAGGATGGGCTTGCGTGATTTGGCAAGGTAACGCTTGAGAAACCATGAGCGTGTTGCAGTAAAGCCTGAGGTCTGGCAAACTCTGACACAGCGTCCACAGCGCAAACATGAGGGATCAAGCCGATAATTTTCTTTGATCGCTTGCACGGGACATGCCTGCTTACAACGCTTACATTGCGTGCACCGTTCCGGATGGTGTTTCAAACGATAATTGAAGCGTGTTCGTAGCGACTCCGTCCAGTCTAGCCATAATGGCCATCGTGTGTTTGGCGGTGTAACGGGGTTGGGATGATTCGCTGTCATCGCACGGATCAAGGGGTCAAGCTGACGTAAATCGGTGGTGTTCTGAAAACCACCATAAGTATGTTTGACGGGAATGATGGCATAGGAACATAAACATGTATGGTGGATGGCTGAGGCCACTTCACGAACTGTGATACCCGCTGTGACACCCCCGTAAGTAACGAAAATGCTGAGCCGGTGCGTCCGTAGTTTTTGAAGCAAGGGCATAAGCGGTTTAGGGACATGGCCGGCGTAGACGGGAACATAGAGCGCAATGTGTTCATGTTGCTTTTCAAGGTCAAAGTTCTGCCGGGCATGCACAGGGGTCAAATCGATGAGGACGCCACCTGTTTGATGTTGGACATGGCGGGCAACGCAGGCGGTTTCACCACCCGGTGAAAAGAATACATGTGTCAAGGTCATCATGATACCCCCATTTGAGAACAGATACGTATATTATAGCCTATCCTATCCATTAATGATAGAGACTCAATAATGAAAGAAGGAAGCCATCTATGAAAAAACCACTCATTCTTTGGAGTATCATGACCGGGGTGCTCTACACGGTTCTTACCCTGCTCAGCAGCACGATCGCCCTTGCCATGGGAAACACCCATGATACCCATGCGCACTTGCTGATGCGCTTTGGCTTCGTGGCCACAGGGGTCACTGCCACCGTGCTTTATCTGTACTGGCCTATCAAAGAGAAGTTGACCATCTTGCGGTACGTGCTCCCCTATGTTGTCGCACAAGGACTGGTGCTGGTGATGGTGTTTTTCACGGGGCTTGCAACGACACTACATCCGGATGCTTACCGGGATGCGTTCTTCAACTTCACGTTTGTGGCCATTCCCATTATTATCGGCTTAGCCGTGTATGATCGCGTCCGCTTGAACAAGACTTCAAAAGTATGAAAAACGCCGGCCTCCTGATGATTAGGGGGTCCGGCGTTCTTTTTTATTGTTGATCGGCAACGGCCTTGCTTTCAAGGTGGCGACGATACGATTTAGAGAGCGGTTCGGTTTTTCTAAATAGCGGCAGCCGTTCGGCTTTGGCAATCAACAGAAAAACACCGAAAGCGACCACGAAAAGGCTGATCCATTGCGACGTCGACAAGATGTAGATGCCACGAATCAAATCGCCGCGGAAAAACTCGTTGATAAATCGGAATGTGCCATACCCGATCATATAAAGTGCGATGAACACATAAGGCTTGTGCCGGTTCCGATACTTGTAAAAAAGACCAAGCATCACAACGAAGAGCAAGATATTGAAGGCGACCTCATACAGTTGTGTCGGATGCAAAGGTTCGGTGGCTTCTGGGTGAACCGGACCTTCAGGGAAGACAACACCCATCCAGGCATCCGTCGGTCGACCGTAACAACACCCTGTCATAAAGCAGCCGACACGTCCGAAAGCGTGTCCGGCCGGTACAGCCAAAATAAACAGGTTCGCGTAGCGAATCGGATCAAGGCCGTACTGCTTGACATAGACAAATCCCATCACCACACCCCCGATCAAACCGCCATAAAACACCAGACCACCACTGAGAAGAACCGGCAAAAAGAGTGAAGGGTTCTCGATGATGCGCGGGATGTAGGTGAAGACGAACATGAGACGCGCACCAAGCAAGACACCGACAATGATATAAAGCATCAAGAAAATCACATCTTGAAGCGGAAGTTTATACAGTGGGTGATGCTTGTTGTTGAAGAGGATGATGGCGATTCCGACCATAAAACCGATAACGGCCATGGTCCAGTAGGCGTTCAGCTGCAAAAATCCTAAATCGATGTTTGGCATCATGGTGATCTTCCTTTCCACATAAAGAAGTGGGTCTGCCTGCATTGTATACCATCACGGTCAATCGGTCAATGCCAGTTCTATGAAATCCGCAGCATTGGCCAGGACTTTTCAAATAGGCGGGTTGTTTTTCAATATGCTCGGTGCAATCGCTTGAAATCACGCGCAAATGATGCAAATCGCCTAAAATTTATTGTATCGGGGCGTGCGCATGATATAATTGTCTTGTTAACAGCTTGGCGGGACACATGGAGGATGGTATGATGAACCTATTTGACAAAATCAAAGATTTTAAGGTGGTCCAGGAAACCAAGGCACTTGGTCTGTACCCCTATTTCCATGCTCTTGAGTCTAAACAGGATATCGAAGTCACGATGGAAGGCCACCGGAAAATCATGATCGGGTCGAACAACTATCTCGGTCTAACAAGCGATGACCGGGTGATCGAGGCGGCCGTTGAAGCAATTAAGCAGTATGGTAGTGGCGTATCCGGCTCCCGCTTTCTCAATGGGACGTTATCCCTTCATCTTGAGCTTGAGCGGGCTTTAGCGGACTTTTTGAACAAGGAATCATGCATGGTGTTTTCCACGGGTTTTTCAAGCAATCTCGGTATCATTGATGGCATTGCCGGTCGTAAAGACATCATCTTTTGCGACAGAGAGAATCATGCCAGCATTTATGATGCCGCCCGTCTCAGTCTTGCCCAAATGGTGCGCTACAAACATAATGATATGGCTGATCTTGAAGAACAATTGAAGAACAGTCCGGCTTCACGCGGGAAACTGATTGTGACAGACGGTGTGTTTAGCATGACCGGCGCCATTTGCAATTTACCCGAAATTGTCGCGCTTGCCAAGCAATATAATGCCCGAGTGATGGTTGATGATGCCCATGGCATCGGGACGATTGGTCCAGGCGGACGGGGCACAGCGGCCCACTTCGGTCTTGAAAGTGAAGTCGACTTGATTATGGGGACGTTCTCGAAATCATTGGCCAGCTTAGGTGGCTATCTCGTTGCTACAGAAGAGGTCGTTGACTTTATTCGTCACAAAGCCCGATCCTTCATCTTTAGCGCTGCGATTACGCCGTCTAATGCAGCTGCAGCATTCAAAGCCTTGAAGATATTACAAGAAGAACCCCAACGTGTGGATGATTTGCTTGCCATCACCGCTTATATGCGGGCGAAACTCATCGAGAAGAAGCTTCATATTTACGATGGTTCTATTGCCCCCATCATCCCCGTGTTTACATACACACCACTCAGGACGCTTGTTGCTTGCAAGGTCTTGTACGAGCGTGGGGTATATGTCAATCCTGTCATTCCACCCGCTACGCCTGAAGGTCAATGCTTGATTCGAACAAGTTACACATCGACGCATACGAAAGCGCTGATGGATGAAGCAGCGGATATCATCGCTGAAGTGTTACACGCCTTGCCGCATGATGATGCATCGTTGCTTGCATACGTCAAGGAACATGTTTAAGCATATTTTGATTACCGGTGCTTCAAGTGGCATCGGCTTGGCGCTTGCACAGTATTACACGCAAAAAGGTGTCCGAGTGATTGGTGTGTCGAGACACTATCCCCAACTGCCTTATGATTGGGATCACCGTCTGGCGGATCTTGCCGAGGCAGAGCAAGTGCGGGCACTGGTTCAGGGTATTGAGACAGAGTATGGTCATCTCGATGTGCTTATCAACAATGCGGGTTACGGCATCGCGGATGCCCTTGAATATACCGATACAGACGCCATGCGGCGCATGTTTGATGTCAATGTGTTTGGTGCCTTTATCTTGACGAAGGCGTGTTTGGGACTCTTACAAAGAAGTCGTAAACCGCAAGTTGTGCATATCGGATCCGTTGCCGGTGAGATTCCCATTCCCTTTCAGGCGGTTTATTCGATGTGCAAAGCGGCGATGCATACGATGAGTGATGCATGGCGACTGGAGCTTCAACCACTAGGCATCGATGTATGTGCCGTGTTGCCTGGTGATACGCGGACCGGCTTTACACAACATCGTCTCATTACAGCGAAACAGGACGCGCGTTATGGTGACCGAATCACGCGTTCAATCGCTAAAATGGCGCGCGATGAGCAACGAGGCATGCCGGTCGATGCGGTGGTTCGTACCGTCAACAGGCAGCTGAAACGAAAGCGGATGAAGGCCCGCGTTACGGTCGGATTGAGCTATAAGCTGATTATGCTTCTATTCAAACTGATGCCTAGGCGGCTCAGTCTTTGGTTGGTTTACCGACTCTACGGCCGCTGAAGGGCATTGCATAATGACTTCTAATGAGATCGCTTGCTTAGGTGGCCGTTTGGTCATCGCAAGCGTTTTTTCTTGATTATCGTGATTCACAGTCATTTAACTTTTTTTGACTAGTCAAGATGCACCAGTTAGAGTAAAATATGAGTGACAACGCGGCGGACTTGAGGATAACTCACCTTATTGGAGGAAACCATGTTTTGGTTCGATGAACAGTACGCACATTTTCAATGGTTCAGCTTAGCACATCTCATCCCCTTTTGTCTGCTTGCATGTATGATTGTCGTTTTCAAAGTTTTCGGTAAATATTTCAAGGGTCCTGTGGAGCAAACAGTGCGGCGCAGTTTAATCGTACTGACGTTGGCGATGGAGTGGACATTTTATGTCTGGGAAGTGAGTCGAAGTGGGTTGAGTGCCGATCTTTTGCCACTGGGTCTTTGTGCTGTGACACTTTACTTGTCGTGCGTGATGCTATGGACGAAAAGCCGGTTCTTGTTTCGTTGGATTTTTGTCTACGCCATCAGCGGTTCGATGCTGTCGCTCATCATCGTGGATATGCCCTACAGTTGGCCGCATTTTCGGTATTTTCATTACTTCGGCGTACACATGTTTTTCTTGTTGGCCTGTCTTTATGCCTGGATTGTCTGGGGCTACCGAATCACACATAAACATGTCTTGCAAGCGAGCCTTATTTTGGCGATTTATGCTGTTGTTATCAATCAGCTCAATCGTCTACTTGCAACAAATCACTTGTTTCTTCAGGCATTGCCCGAGGAGGTTGCGTGGCTTTATCTGCAGATATTCGATCGGTTTTGGGTTATCGGCTTTGCCGCGTCAATCTTTTTCTTGTTCAATGTTTTGTATGGGTTACTTGCCGTGATTCAAAAGCGCATGGTCATCGAAACCGTCATATGAACGCCCGCTTTGGGCGTTTTTCATTCTTCAAGGTTGTCGTGGACGCCAATTTGGTGTATCATACTACTAAGTAAAGGACCTAGTGAGGTGTTCAACATGATGTTTACCCCGGTCTACCTGATCGTCTTACCCATCATGGTCAGTCTGCTTGTCTATCTGATTAAGCGGCCTATTGTCCATGCTTTGGTATTTGGCGCTCAAGCCGTATTAACAGGACTCGCCCTCACCTATTTTTTCACTTATTATGCGGGCGGTGTTTTTGCAGCGCCGTTTTTTGTGGTCGGCGGTTGGCATGCCCGCATTGGCATCAGTCTATATGTGGATGCGCTGGGTATCGCCTTCGTTTTTTTGACGATTTTCATCTGGTGGATGGTTTGGATTTACTTGTACGACCGACGCCGTGGTGATTACCAACTGCTTTTCTTTCTCATGTTTTTACAAGGCGTCTTTTTAGGTCTTGTCCAGACGAACGATTTGTTCAATCTGTTTGTTTTCGTTGAATTGACAACGATTATTGTAACCATTCTGATTGCCTACAAAAAGAGTGGTCAGTCATTCAGGGCGGCCATCTATTATCTGTTGCTTAATACGAGCGGCGTATTGATGTTTCTGATTGGGATTATCTTGCTATATAACACCTTCGGCACCATCAACATGAACTACATTGCCGAGAACCTCGGCCAGCATGCCGAGGTGACCGCAATCCGTTATGCCTTCGTACTGATGATGGCTGGCGTTAGTGTCAAGTCCGCGTTGTTCCCGGTCTTTACTTGGCTGCCGAAAGCACACGGCTCGGCGCAGTCGGTCATCAGTGCCCTTTTGAGCGGCTTGATTGTCAAGGGTGGTGTGTACATTTTCATCCGCATGCAGTTCATGTTTGCCGATGTCGGCTTCAATACTGCGGATTTCTTTTTTGCCGTGGGCGTGGTCACGGCACTGAGCGGCATCTTGTTTGCTTTGAGTCAAAAAGACTTGAAGCAAATGCTCGCCTATTCGACGGTCAGTCAGATCGGCCTGATTATCATCGGTCTATCGAGTCCAGACATCCGTGTTTTTTATGGTGGCGTTTATCACATGTTCAACCATGCGCTATTCAAAGCGTTGCTCTTTATGGGAGTCGGCATTATCATCAAAGTGTTCCATCGTAAAAAAGTTGATGAACTACAAGGGGTCTTCATGGCACTCCCGCATGTCAGTATCGCGATGATCATCGGTATGTTGGCCATCACAGGGGCACCGCTATTGAACGGATTTATCAGTAAATCCGTCATCTTATATGGTTTTACCGGACAGTCTGTTCGTTATTGGATTCTCTTTGGACTCAACATCGCTACGGCAACGCTCTTTGTCAAAATGGCCGGAATCTTTATCGGGCCACAACAGCTTTGTAGTATTGGCCACAGACAAGGCAAGCATCTTGCATTGTTGTTGCTTTCGATTGGATGCATCGTGCTCGGCAATGCGTATATACCACTCTTTCAGGGGCTGTTTTCGATTGATGTCTCCGACATCCGCCGCGTGTCTTTTGGGGCGTTGTTTGATTATGGCGTGACACTTTCACTCGCGGGGGCCCTCTATTGGCTCATCATCCGCAAAGATTTGGGTCCGATGAAAACATTGCGCAACTTCAAACTGTCATTTGAGACAGCGAACTTCCTTTTTGTCGGTTATATCGTGGTGATGGTTTGGTTTTTCATTGTACTTTGACTAGGTGGTATAACCGATCATCACGTGTTTTGCCAAGAATCATATATGAGGAGGCTATCATGCCATCGGATGCAAAAGTAAATCAACATGCTTGGGAAGAAGCATATGCACACAAGAACGATTATGAACAAGATTTGCTTAAACATATCCAGTCGAAAACACTTTATTGTCTTGCAGAACCACTCAAAGATGCGATAGACGACCTCAAACTTGAAGCGGGCATGCATGTCATGCAGTTTTGTGCGAACAATGGTCGGGAACTGCTTGATGTATGCCATGCGTTTCAGTGCCGTGGGACGGGGTTCGATTTGGCTAGAAACATGGTTGAAGCGGCCAACCAGTTCGCCGAAACACTGGGCGTGCCGGTCACGTTTCATGCAGGGGATTTGCTAGAGCAGGACATGTCGGTTCATGATGCCGCGGATATGGTGATGATGACGGTGGGCTCGCTCTGCTGGTTTAAGTCGCTCGATGCCTTGTTTGCCCAAGCTGCAAGTGCCTTGAAGGATGATGGTATTTTGCTGGTTCATGACTCACATCCATTCACCTATAGCACCTTGGCTGCCGCATCAGAATCCAACTACGACCCGGAGTGCCCTGAACGCCCCGTCAACGACTACGGCCGGACGGAACCTTGGGTTGAAGGCGGTGGCATGGGATACATGAGCACCATGAAAGATTCCGCAACATTTATCAGCTACAGCCATACGATGGCAGAACTGCTCAATGCGCTCAGTCGACACCATCTGGTGCTTGAAAGCTTTACTGAATCATCCGTTGACTATGCCGGTGTTTTTTCCGAGGTCACGACGGTCAAACTGCCCTATTCGATGTTACTCAAGGCACGGAAAAAGAAGCTTTAAAGTTGCTAAAAAGGCACAACATTAGGTATACTGAGTACATAGATGAGCATGCCTAGGAGGTGTCTTGATGAAAACATTTTTAAGCCGACGTGCCACAGTACGCGGTGGTCGGGACGGTACCGTTGAAGCCCACACGTCAAAACTGGTCTTTCCCCTTTCTAAACCCGAAGAGATGGGCGGGAAGCTACCGGCAAAAACCAATCCCGAAGAGCTGTTTGCGGCCGGATATGCCGCGTGCTTTGCCAGTTCGCTTGAATACTTGCTCAATGAAGCGGACGTCGCGTACACGGACTTAGAAGTAACCGCCAGCACCGCACTTGTTGCGGATGGTGCAGAAGGCTTCAAGTTCGCTGTCACGTTGACGCCGAGAATCGCTGGGCTTGCGCCTGAAGAGGCAGAAGCATACATCGAGCAGGCATTGGCATTTTGTCCGTACTCCAAAGCGATTAAGGGCAATGTTGAGGTAACCATAAAAAAGTGAAGGCATGGGCCTTCACTTTTTTGATGATTTGAGTTTACGTGGTTTCTTTGGAAAGAAAATACTGGTTTTTGCCGCATAAGCTTGGTAGGCAGGATCATCCTTGTATTTTTTCTCAAGCAATGGAACACCGGATATAAACAATAATAACAGTGTAATCAGGACCGGACTGACAAGAGCGGCGACCATCCATATTTCCAGGACTGCCAAACTCATGATGAAGATGCCCCACCACAAAACCGTTTCACCGAAATAGTTCGGGTGACGGGTATAACGCCACAGGCCGCTTTGAATGATTTTGCCACGGTTTTTCGGATTGGCCTTGAAGTCGCTTAGTTCAGCATCGCTGACCGCTTCAAAATAGAAACCGATAAACCAAACAACGGCTCCGATGACAAGCAGGACAAACCCGAGTGGGCTGAGTGTTTCCGAACCGAAATGGTAACTCAGAACGAGTGGGAGAATCAGGATATAAGAGAGGATGGCCTGACCAAGATAGACTTTGACATACGCATGGAGGTAATGTCTTTTACCCCAGTTCTTGCGCATGGCCCGGTAACGAAAATCTTCTTTTTTCCCGGCGTTGCGTGCGCCGATGTGACCGGCTAAGCGGCCACCCCAAAGGATGATGAACAAACTCAGTACCGCAGCGGCGGGATAGAAGACCCCTTCACCGAAGTAATAGGTGATAAAGAGCGTCAGTGCTACGATGGCCGGTCCACCGCCCCAGGCGATATCAACCACGCTGTAGTTGTCCTTAATGCGGGCGATGAGGTAAAACAGGTTGAAAAAAATGAACAAGACAGCCGCAGAAATTGTAAATGCTAAAAATTCCATAAATGTGTTCCCTCCTAAAAAATCAAGTGATAGATAAGATACGTGATGGTTGTGACCACGGTGCCAAGACAGGTTCCCCATGCCAAATCGACAACCGTGACCTTAAGGGGCCAATCTTTCAATGTCGCCAAGTTGGTCAAATCATAGGTTGCATACGTAATCAGTCCGAAGGCCCCCCCATAAAGTAAGGCCCTCAAGACGCTTTCAGCCTCTACTGCAGGCAGGATGGCGAAAAATACCAAGCCCGCAATAAACATAAGGTAGAAGATGATAGCGGCGGTCCAGTTGACAGGTTGCCTTAGTAAATGACCCAAATGTTTGTCGTAGAATGGTTTGGCAACGAGACCAAGCCATACCAAGTCAACGACGAAAAACGTTACAAAGGCAATCGCGTACAAAATCAGGAAGTCAAGCATGGTATTCCTCCAATCAGTTTCCCCTTCATCATATCATGAAAAAACCGTCTTGACCATGTTTGCGAAAAAAAAACCATAATCCCCCTGCAAAGAATCCGTGGCATTTGATATAATAGGTAAGGAACCTAAAGGAGACGTGCCCATGAAGACCTTGTATGCCTTGCTTAAACGCCGCATGATGATGCCTGTCATTTTTATTGTCCTCTTCGCCATGGCCTTCATGTTTGACGATCTCAAAACGATTTATCGTGGTTATCTCAATATTTTACAAAGCCCGAGCGTCTTGATTAGTGATTATCTTCATATCGGCGGACTGGGTGCGACCTTGTTCAATGTCGCGACCATCATGCTCATCAACATTATCATGCTGTCTGTGCTCAAGCTCAAGATGACGGGGCCAATCTTTGCCGGACTCTTGACGATTGCTGGTTTTTCTTTTTTTGGTAAGAATATTTTTAACACGATTCCCATCTACATCGGCATTTATCTACATGCGAGGGTACAGCGGCTCGAGTTCAAGTCTTTCATCATTGTCGTCTTGTTTTCTACAGGGATATCGCCGATTGTCAGTTTTCTGATTTTCGGTACCGGATGGCCCTTTTACATCGGGGTGCCAGCTGGAATCGCCATCGGCGTGTTGACCGGGTTTGTGTTGCCGGCACTCGGGGCGCACACCATTCGTTTTCACAAAGGATACAACCTGTACAACATCGGTTTTGCCATGGGCATCCTATCTATGCTCTATGCAGCCATGTTGCAAACGTTGTTCAGGTTTGATCTCTTTCGCTTCGATTCGACCATCAGCGAAGCCTTTCATACTGAACTGCTTATACTGACCATCCTGCTTTCGACCATTTTCATCATCAGCGGTTTCATCAATGACCGTGGCGTCTTGAAGAAGTATCCGAAACTGATGGCGACGACCGGCCGACTTGTCAGCGACTACATTCGGGACCATGGTCGTGACATCGCGATGGTCAATGTCGGTGTCATGGGTTTTATTTCCGTGTTGGCTATTCTTTTGCTTGACATTAAAATTAGCGGTGCGGTCATGGGCGGCATTTTGACGGTCATGGGTTTTGGGGCTTTTGGTAAACACCCGCGCAACTCAGTACCGGTCATGGTCGGGGCGGCCCTTTGGTACTTGTATGTGTTTCATGTCCGTGGCGAAGCATCCGTCGGCTTAGCGATCGCCGTGTTGTTTGTGACGGCCATCGCACCCATTGCCGGTCGGTTCGGGATTTTGTTTGGTATCTTCGCCGGTTTTGTCCACATTGTTTTGACACCGTTCACCTACGCGTTTCAAGGGGGGTTCGACTTGTACAATAATGGCTTTGCGGCTGGCTTTGTAGCGGCCATACTGGTGCCTATTTTCGAGTTCATCCGCAAGGATAATGGAAAGGAGATGTCATCATGAGCAAACAAGAAATCCGGATTGTCACCAAGATTATCCGTGAGTTGAGCTTGTTTTTGATGCTTCACGGTTACAACACGTTTCAACTGAACACCTATCTTGAAGGCAAAACACGGGTGTTTATGCTAGATGTTGAAAACATGGCGTCAGATACGTTGGAAACGATGCGTGAAAAAATCGGCCGTAAACGTGAACTCGAAGTTGAAACATACGGTTGGGAGTTGCTTGGCGATACCGACACGAAGAATGAACTAGAAATCATCGGATTGTTGATTGACAGTTTGGACATCACGACAAAAGATCACCGGACCCGGCTTGTCTTGAAACGGGAAAGCAAGTACCTTGAAAAATAGACGGCTGCGGCCGTCTTTCTTGTTCAATTTGTCCGTTCCCATGTTACAATGAGAACAAGGATGGAGCGTGATTTGCATGCGTAGAACAGTCTTGGCAATTGGCTTGTTTGCGGTGCTTGTAATCGGTGGAAGTGGCGGTATGTTGATGTATTTGACCCATGCGATGGACGGTGTTCGTACGGAGACCATCACGGCTGTTGATATCGGGGCAGTCGCCGATGGGACGTATCGTGGCGAGTATGTGCGTCAGCGCTTTAGCGTTACGGTGGATGTGACGGTCACCGATGGTGCGATAGACGCAGTGAACATTGTCCGTGATTTGCGCTTTAAAGATGAGACGGTCGCGGCTATCCTCTTTGAACGCATGATAGAAGAAAATCGGCTTGATGTCGATGTAGTCAGCGGTGCAACACTGAGTAGTATCAGTTATCAAAAAGCGGTTGAACACGCCTTGAAAGGGGATGAATGACCATGTTGAATCTGAAAAGAAACGATCAATGGACCATCGTTGCTTTTACGGTCCTCATCACCTTCTTGACAATGGTGGTGAGACTGGTCTCAGGTGTGCCTTTTGTGTGGATGAGAGCGTTGATTGTTTTACCCTTGATGTATGTGACATGCACCGTCATGGTTGCTTTATACCGCCGTCATGAGGCTTGGTTGCCTCTAAGCGGTGTCAAGAAAGGCATGCTTTATGGGGCCCTCATCGGCGCGGTATGGACGCTTGTACGTCTTGAAAACTGGTACTTGCGTGGTCTTTTTTCTTTGCGAACGGTCGACATAGGCATCATATTCATCAGCTTTCTTGCCCTGGGCATGACAATGGGACTGACAAATCGGACTCAGCGTCATCTGCTCATGCAGGATGCTAGGTCGCTGGCCCCGCTGGGTCTGGCCTTTTTAGCGGGTCGCGTGATCCACCGACTCATCACAGCGTGGAGCATCCGGCCGTTTGTAAGTGGACGACTGGTGATGATTTGGGGTCTTGGCACAGTGCTTTTTGCCTTGCTGGGTGTTTATGCTGGTGGCATTATTGCTAAAAAAAACCCCCGTCCGGGGGCAGCGTTCACACTGGTTGGATTACTTGCGCCTGTCATGGTACTGTCTTGGCTTGCTGAATGGCCGTTATATCTTGGCTTCGATGCACCGCCCTTCATGCAATGGACGACCGTGCTGGTGGATTTAGTTTTTGTCGGTATCGGCTTTGCGGTGTTACTCGCGCATAAATGCGCTATCCGACGCCTTGATTGACAACGCTTTCTCCGTGGTTTTGAAATGCTTCTTTGCGATGGTATCAAGGATGCCGATACCATGTTTTTCAATCAGGAAAGCGGCTTGATGGTCGACGCGTTTAGACGCACCTTTTTCTAGGACGCATCCTAAGGTCTCACCTAAGGTGGCAAGCCGTTTGAGGTAGATATGCCTGGCGATGATGCTGGCCGCCGCAACACTGGCGTAACGACTATCCGCCTTGGTTTCAAACCGTGATACCGCGGGTGCATGGTCGAAGTCGCCTACATATTGGCGGTATTGCGTTGCCGTACAAAACTGATCGACGATGATATCAGCCGAGTGTCCTAGTTTTTCCAACAAACGCTTGTGGCACTGCGCATGGAGATGCGCTTTGAGTTTGTGGGCATTGAATCCTTTGTCAATGAGACGGTTATAGCTCGGGTTATCAAGGACCAACAAGGCATAGGGCAATGTTTTTGCCAGCGGTTCGGCCATCGTCGCGATGACGGTGTCTTGTAGTTGTTTTGAATCATTGACGCCGAGTGCTTTTAACCAAGGTTTGTCAGTGGCGGATACATAGGTAGCACAGACGACGAGCGGTCCGAAATAATCGCCCACACCGGTTTCATCACTGCCGATGGAAGGCAAGTAGAAATCGGCGGGTTGGGCGGCAAGGGTTTTCTTGGTTTCGACAGTCTTAGAAAACAGCTTACCAATCTGTTCGGCTACCGGCTGGGCATCCGCACCCTGAATCATCAGGGTACCGGTACGATAAAGCGTCAATGTGGCGCCAGCGGTTTTGATCAAGGCACGCACCGTGTCAGCATGAGAAGGGTGTTGTTGATCTTGATACAGTTTGACGAAGCGATCGGCTTCATCCGCAGACAAGCGAAATACATAGGGCATCATGTTCACCATCCTATGTGCATTGTATCATGAAACCCCAAAAAATCAACCGAAGCATGTTAAGGAGGCTAGCCGATGCGTTTTGACCTGAAGACATTGGAGTTTGACCGGATTATTGAAGAGATGGCATCGTATGCCGGCACGGCAATCGGTCAAGAGAACGTGCGTGCCCTGACACCAAGCGCCGATTTGGATACGGTCCTTGAAGCGTTGCATGAGACAGCTGAAGGCGCTTTGTATGTCGCAGAAGGTCTTGAACCGTCTTTTGGCGGTATCGACGACATCCGTGAAGCACTCAAACGGGCGAGAATTCAAGCCTTGCTGGCCGTGCCGGACTTGTTGGCCATTCGTCGCCACATTGCGGCGACTAAGCGTATCCGTCGAGAACTCGCGCGACTTAGCCAACATCTTGAGCAGCCCATCGACCTTGAAGCATACTGTGAAGCATTGACCGTGACCAAAGAACTTGCCGATGCGATTGACCAGGTGATGGATGATCGTGGTGAAATCCTCGATACGGCATCGGTAGAGCTTAAGAAGATTCGCGGGTCGCTGTCGGCGACAGAACGGCGCATTAAAGAGACACTAGAAGGTTTGCTCAAGCGGGAAGCGAAAAAACTGACAGAGCAGTTGATTACTTTTCGACACAACCGCTATGTGATTCCCGTCAAAGTGTCAGACAAGAACCGCATCAAAGGCACCATCATGGACTACTCAAGTTCAGGCGAGACGGCGTATATTGAACCCGACATGGTTCGAGACCTTTCTAGTCGCAAACTGCGGCTTGAAGCGGATGAACGTCGTGAAATAGAGCGAATTCTCTATGCGTTGAGTGCCGTGGTCCATGATGTCCACGCGGTGCTCAAACAGAATAACGATACGCTCGGTCACCTTGACTTTGTGTTTGCTAAGGCACGTTATGGTTACCAAATGGAAGCGGTCAAGCCCGACATGTCTACAAGGCTACACCTGATTAAGGCGCGGCACCCACTCATCAATCGCGATACCGTCGTCCCGAATACGATTACGTTTGACGAAGGTGTCAAAACGATGATTATTACCGGCTCCAATACCGGCGGGAAAACAGTCACCTTGAAAACAACCGGTTTATTGGCTTGTATGGCCCAGGCCGGCTTGCTCATTCCGGTCAATCCCGGCAGCACCCTACCCTGTTTTAAGCAAATTCGTGCTGATATCGGTGACGAACAGAGCATTGAGCAGTCGCTGTCGACCTTTTCTTCCCACATGAAAAACATTGTCGATATTCTCAATACGGTCACCGACGGCAGTCTTGTTTTGCTCGATGAACTAGGGAGTGGGACCGATCCGAATGAAGGCTCGAGTCTCGCCATGAGTCTTCTCGATGCCCTTGATGAGAAAAACCTGTTGACCATGGCTACGACACATTATCCTGAACTCAAGGCGTATGCTTACACGAAAACCTCGATTGTCAATGCCAGTGTCGAGTTTGATGAAAACAGTTTGCAACCCACGTTTCGGTTGTTGCTTCGAACCCCGGGTGAATCCCATGCTTTTCTTATCGGTGAACGTCTCGGGTTGCCATCGTCTGTCATTGAAGCCGCCAAATCCCGCGCCCTTGTCTCTGAAACCGAGGTCAGTGATCTCATCCATAAACTCAAAATCGAAAGCAAGCGACTCGATGCCATGATCCAAGAACAAGAACGTCTCAACCGTGAGACGGAAGCACTCAAAAAGGATACTGAACAACTGCGGCGGACACTCCAACAGGAAAAAGAAACACTCAAGGAACGACTCCGTCTTGAAAATCACCGCATTCTAGAATCGCTTAAGGCCGAAGCCCTTGCTTTGATTCAAGATCTCGAACAGTTGAAAACTCAATCGTTCAAGGCCCATGAAGTCGCCGATGCGAAATACCGAGCTCGATCGCTTGGGGCGGAAGGTGAAACCGAAAAATCACAGGAAACACGACAGTATGAACCGGGCGATACCGTCTACTTGTTCAAGTTCAACCGGCACGGTGAGTTACTTAAGAAACAAAAGAAGTCACAGTGGCTTGTCAAGATGGGAAGCGTTAAGAGTGTTTTCAAGGAAGAGGATTTCGAGTATGCGGAAGCATCGACTACGAAAAAAACGCAACCGCAAACACCAGCCCAAAAAACAGTGAAAAAATCGGTGCCCGGTACCCTCGATTTACGTGGCATGCGCGCACATGAAGCGGAAATCGTCTTGCAAAAGTATCTAGATGACTGTGCGGTCGCGGATTTACCCTTTGCGAGTATTGTCCATGGTTTTGGCACGTTGGCCTTGAGAAACATGGTCAAGGATACGGTGTCGAAAAGCCCGTTAGTCGCTTCCTTTAGAGATGGGGAGAGCGGTGAAGGGGGTCAAGGTGTCACCGTCATATACTTCGGATGAACCCGTCATGCAATTTAATTGTAATTACCGGTCAAACACGTTATAATAAATTTAAATCAAATAGGGAGGCACATACCATGTCCAAAGTTGTTTATGCTGATAATACGAATCTTGAAGAAATCGTAAAAGAAGAAACGCTCGTATTGCTTGATTTTTATGCCGACTGGTGCGGCCCATGCAAGATGATCGGCCCCGTCCTTGAACAAGTCGCCACAGAAAACCCCGACATCAAAGTGGTCAAGGTCAATGTTGATGAAAACATTGGTCTCGCACAAAAATACGGTGTTCAAGGCATCCCCGCTCTCTTTGTCCTCAAAGAAGGCGATGTCGTTGCTCAAAAAGCCGGTTTCATGCCTAAAGATTCACTTGTCAACTGGGTGAAGAGCGCTTAATTGAAAAGTCCGCTTGCGGACTTTTTTCTTGTCGACCATTTGAGGCTTTCACTCAGAGCGCGAATGGTGTATAATGGTGAAGGTGACGATTATGAATGGCATTCTCATCATTGATAAACCGACGGGTCTAAGCAGCCATGCGTGTGTCGCACGGCTGAGGCGCGTCTATGGAACAAAAAAAGTGGGTCATTCGGGCACCTTGGATGTTGAGGCATCGGGGGTGCTTGTTTTGGGTGTCAATCAGGGAACCAAAGTATTGAGTTATCTAAATCAGGATGACAAGGTATATCGTTTCGGCATTCGTTTTGGGCAGGAGACTGATACGCTTGATCATGCAGGTGAAATCATTCGCCATGTCCCCATCGACAACATCGATGGACTCGATGCGGCCCTTGCTCAGTGCGTCGGTCCGCTTCTACAGTACCCACCCGCCTACTCTGCCGTCAAGGTAGATGGCCGAAAACTTTACGACTATGTGCGTCGCGGCTTACCACTTCCGATGACCGAAGCACGACCTATGACCATTTACTCACTCAAACGTGTCGCTGATATTGAACCGGTTGAAAACGGCTTTGAAACGGTCCTTGAGATGAGCGTTTCAAAGGGGTTCTACATTAGAAAGTTCGCTCAGGATCTTGCGCAGATGTTAAATACCGTTGCCCATACGACCATGATAAGACGCCTACAGGCTGGTCATTATGCACTCGCAGAAGCCGTGCCGCTTGAAGCAGTTGAAGCAGACACGCCGCTCATCACGATGGGTGATGCCTTGCGCGATCTGCCCGCTGAAGTCGTCACAGGGGCTGACGCCTTGTATGTCAGTCACGGTCGTCCACTTGTTTTCAAGCAAACAGCACCGTTACTGAAAGTACTCGATGCATCGGGTCGTTTGTTGGCGGTCTATGAGAAATCTGACCATCACTACCGGCCCCGGCATGTATTTCAGACCATGGAAAGCGAGGAACCGCTATGACCATCAAACCACTGAACGGCCAAACCATCACACCCGGTACAGTAGCGGGTATCGGTTTTTTTGACGGGCTGCACCGAGCCCATCAAGTGTTGATCGAAACGACCATCGCACAGGCACGGTCTACAAACCGTCCGGCGGCCGTCATCACGTTTGATGTGCATCCGAAAAGTGTGTTGCTTGACTTAGACTATCAATATATCACACCCATAGATAAGAAAATCAAACTGCTTAAAGCGTTTGAACTTGACACCATCTATGTCATCGAGTTTGACAAGCAAAAGGCCAGCTTGACTCCTAAAGCCTTCATTGACACGTATTTGCATGGGTTGAGTGCCCTAGTTTGTGGTTTTGATTTCCATTTCGGTGTGCGGGGATCGGGCAATGTTGAGACACTGCGTGCCGCATCGAGATTTGCGACTATTGTGCTTGAACCGATGCTTCACGATGGTTTTAAGATCGGCAGTACACACATTCGTGATTTGATTGCCGGGGGTCATGTCGATAGCGTGCCTGAAACGCTTAACCGTTTCTACAGTCTTGAAGGGACCGTCATCCATGGCGAGAAGAAAGGCCGGGAGATTGGATACCCAACCGCCAACCTTGATACAGGCAGTTATTTGATTCCCAAGAAAGGCGTCTATGCGACCCAAACACGACGCGGTGACCGCTGGTATCGTTCGATGGCCACCATCGGCCACAATCCGACCCTAAACCGCAACAACGCTTTGAGTGTGGAAACGTACTTGTTCGATTTCGACGATAACTTGTATGGAGAAACCATAGAGGTACGTTTTCTCAAACGTTTACGTGATGAACAAAAGTTCCCTGATGTAGCGGCCTTGATTGCTCAGATTGACAAGGATGCGGTCATCGCACTCGATATCATCAAAAAACATGAATAACGCTTGCACGGTCAGAAAAATGTGCTATAATAATAGTCGCGCCTGTTTCATGGATTGTCGGGTCTCCGTCGACTTTCTGGGATACAGGTAAGATAAAAAAAAGGAGGAGCTATCATGGCATTGACCAAAGAACAGAAGAAAAACTTAGTTGAGACATTCCGTCAAAAAGAAGGCGACACAGGATCATCTGAGATTCAAATCGCGATTTTGACACATGAAATCCGTGAGTTGAATGAGCATTTGAAAATCCATAAGCATGACCATCATTCCCGTCGCGGTCTACTCAAAAAAGTCGGACATCGACGCAATTTGATGAAGTACTTGAACAAGCAAGACCCTGAGCGTTACCAAGATATGATTAAAAAACTTGGCTTGCGCCGCTAAAAATCAGACAGTACAAGGCATCGGAAGTCATCCGGTGCTTTTTTTTGCTTCGACGATCTTAGTAATTTACTAAGGGTGTCTTTTGTTTCAATGAAAACAGCTTTAAATGTCAGGCAGATTGTTCTATAATGGAAGAGACATCCGATAAGTGAGGTTATAGCTATGTTAAGTAAAGAAAAAAGACTCAATTTGGCCATCAATCTTGGCATAGTCGTTTTGGTGCTAACCATTTTGCTGCTGGTGCGCGAGATTTTCGGCCGTGCCATCGGTTTATTTATGACCGCCTTCATCGCCATTTTGCTGCCATTTTCCATCGCTTTATTCATCAGTTATCTGATTGCGCCTATTTTCAAGCTGCTTGAAAAGCACTTGCGTCAGCGCAACCGGATGATCAATATCGGTCTTGTTTTTGCCGGAACACTTGTTGTGCTCGTACTATTTGGACGGTTTGCCGGGCTGTTGATTTATGAACAAGGTGTGGCTTTTATCGAGAACGACTGGCCACGGGTCGTCGATTATTTTGACAACCTGTTCACACAAGATGCGCCGTTTGCTACAGTGTATCGGTGGATTGTCGCCAATGTTCGAATCGGCGAGACAGAAAAAATCAGTTTGAACTTAATCGCCATCTTCCAAAGTATCACCTTAATCATTATTACCATCGTCTTGGTCCCGGTGTTTTTATTCTTTCTATTGCATGACCGGCAGCGCATCTTTAAAAGTCTAATTATTTTCATACCGAAGAAGTATCGCATGGATACCATCGAACTGACTAAACGGGCAAATCGTGTCGTCGAGGAATACTTCAACGGACGGTTCATCACCATGTTCGTCATGGCGGTGGTTTTCACGGTTGTCTTTTTTATCCTCGGTTTTCGTGAGCGTAGCGTACTATTTGGATTCATGCTTGGCTTCTTCGACATTGTGCCATACGTTGGTCCGTTCATCGCCATCATCTTGCCGGTGCTCTATAGCTTGACAGAGACGGATACGCTGATGTTTGGCTCGTACGCACCGTTGGCGATTTTGATCATCAACGTCATCGGTCAAATGATCCAAAACAATGTTGCACAGCCATTGATCATGGGGCGTGAAACGAAGATCCATCCCTTGCTTGTATTGAGTGCTTTCGTCTTTTTCGGTTACCTTTTTGGTATCGTCGGTTTGATTTTGGCTATTCCGATTACTGGGACCATCAAGACAACCTTCTTGTATATCCGTGAGAAACACGATGATAAAATAGAGCTTGACGAGGCAGAAAAGTCAAAGATTGATGAAGCGACAGTTTAATCAATTTCCATGCATCATAAAAAGCGCTTATCAAGGTACGATCGATGCAAATTACACAGCAACCCATAACCATCAAAAAAGGAGAGGTTTCCCTTGTCCGATTTCCTGAGTACGTTACCACCGCTACTCGTTTATTTCTTGATTTTTGTGGTCAAGCTTATAGAAGTTTCCATGGCTGTCGTGCGGATCGTGTTGATCACGAAAGGGGAAAAACTTAAAGGTGCCGTGATCGGTTTTTTTGAAGTGATTATCTGGGTCATTGTCGCAGCGACCGTCATCACTGATATTACCAATGATCCGTTTAAAGTCGTTGTTTATGCATTAGCCTTCGCGATCGGAAATTATGTTGGTTCGCTCATCGAGAAAAAGATGGCCTTAGGAACTGTCAAGGTAGAAGCCATAGTCAAGAAAATTCACGGAAAACAACTGTCAGGTGAGTTAAGGCAGATGGGTTTCGCGGTGACCGCAGTCGATGCTTATGGTCGTGACGATCGTAAAGAGGTATTGTTTTTACATGTGCCGAGGCGCCGGGTCAAAGAAACGATTCATGTCATTAAATCGTTTCAAAAAGATGTGGTTATTACCGTCAATGATATTCGACCTATCTATGGAGGACATGGCATCCTTCGTAAGTAATAAACGCAAAGATTAAGCGGGATTTTCTCGCTTTTTCTATACTTAAAAGCAAAATTATGTTATGATAATATATTGTAGAAAATATAGAGAAGAGAAGAGGAAGAAATCCTATGAGTGAAGCCAAAATTTTCACATTTGACTTCAATGGCAAGACACTCACCGTTGAAATCGGTGGTGTCGCCAAGCAGGCAACTGCTGCAGCACTTGTCCGTTATGCGGATACGGCAGTTTTGTCAGTGACCCAAGCATCAAAAGAACCGTCCACGTTACCCTTCTTCCCGTTGATGGTCATGTATACGGAAAAACTGTATGCAGCTGGAAAAATCCCCGGTGGATTTTTCAAAAGAGAAGGTAGACCCTCTGAAAAAGAAACATTGACCGCACGTCTGATTGACCGCCCCTTGCGTCCCTTGTTTCCAGATGGGTTCAAAAATGACATCCAAGTCATCAATACTGTCTTAAGTGCATCGACGGAAGATTCGCCTTCGATGACGGCGATGTTCGGAAGTAGCTTGACCCTTGCGTTAAGCCCCATGCCTTTTGGCGGTCCCATTGCAGGGGTGACGGTCGGTCGCATTGACGGCGAGTTTGTTGTCAATCCTTCGGAAGAAGACCTAGAAACATCAGACATCGACCTCATTGTTGCCGGTACTGAAGACGCCATCAACATGGTTGAAGCCGGCGCACACGAAGTGACCGAAGAAGAGATGCTCGATGCGATGATGTTCGGCCATGAATGGATCAAGAAGTTGGTTCGGTTTCAAAAAGAAATCATCGCTGAGTGCGGTCAAGAAAAAGTCGAGTTTGTGCCGGAAGCACCCAACGCACAGATGCAAGCCTTTATTGATACACATGCTAGGGAGAACTTGGTCCAAGCAGCACGTATCCACGACCGTGAAGAACGTAAATTAGCCATAAAAGCGGTTCAAGCAGTGATTGAGGAAGGCCTTGAACCACAACTTGAAGCGCTTGATACGGAAACACGTCAGAAAACCATCAAGCAAGCGCATAACATGATGGATGACATTGTCAAGGCTGAAGTCAGACGTCAAATTATCGAAGAAAAAGTCCGTCCTGATGGACGCGACCTCCATGAAATTCGTGCACTCAAATCGGAAGTTGACCTGTTTGTAAGAACACACGGTAGTGCGATGTTCACACGCGGACAGACGCAAGCACTCTCGATTACGACACTGGGTGCCCTTGGGGAACATCAAATCATTGATGGCCTCGGAGAAGAGGACTACAAACGCTTCATGTTGCACTACAACTTTCCACCATACAGTGTGGGAGAAAATGGTCGTTACGGGCCACCTGGACGCCGGGAAATCGGTCATGGTGTCTTAGGTGAGCGGGCACTCCTGATGGTTTTGCCCAATGAAGAAGACTTCCCCTACACCGTTCGCGTCGTATCTGAGATTCTTGAAAGCAATGGTTCTACCAGCCAAGCATCGATTTGTGCGGCCTGCATGAGCTTGATGGCCGCTGGAGTACCACTCAAAGCACCCGTTGCCGGTATTGCGATGGGTCTCATCCAAGAAGGCGATGTCAATCGAGTTCTTTCCGACATTCAAGGTCTTGAGGACCATCTCGGTGACATGGATTTCAAAGTAGCCGGCTCAAAAAATGGGATTACGGCACTGCAAATGGACATCAAGATTGAGGGCTTGTCGAAAGACATTCTCCAAACAGCACTCGAGCAAGCACGCGAAGGCCGCTTGGCCATTCTTGAAAACATGCTTGCGGCCATTCCCGAACCACGTAAGGAAGTTTCCAAGTACGCGCCGAAAGTCAAGATTTTGTTCATTAGTCCTGATAAAATCCGGGATGTCATTGGTCCAGGTGGCAAGGTGATTGCAAAAATCATCGAAGAGTGTGACGATGTCAAGATTGATATCGAACAAGACGGTCGCGTCACTGTCATGCATACTGAACTGCCTCCGATCGATAAGGCTGTCAAACGGATTGAAGAGATTGTCAAAGTCGCCGAAATCGGTGAAATATATGAAGGCAAAGTTGTTCGGATTGAAAAGTTTGGTTGTTTCGTTGAGTTGTGGCCCGGTACGGATGGTTTATGCCACATTTCTAAGCTAGACCATCAACGTGTCAACCGCGTTGAAGACGTCGTGAAGCTATACGACCGTATCAAAGTCAAGGTCATTGGCATCGATGATCGGGGTCGCATTGATTTATCCCACGCGGCCGTCAAACCCAAACCCGACAATTTACCACCTCAACAAGAACGTAGCAGTCAAGGACCCAGTCGTCCGCCACGTCGTCCGCAGAGACGTAAAGACAGTTAACGTGTTATAATGGAATCGATCAGACATTCCGGACAGCCGAGCACATTGCCTTACATGTGTTAGGAAAGTCCATGCTAGCACAGGCTGTGATGCCTGTAGTGATTGTGATAGCGGAAACCATAACGCTATGCACCTCATTCGAGGTGACGGCTGGGTACGCACCTGTCAAATGGTGTCAAGCCCTTTAAAAGTGCCACAGAGACGAGCTTGTCTGGAAACGGACGAGGTGGAACGGGTAAACCCCACAAGCTAGAAACCCAAATTTTGGTAGGGGCACCCTTCAAGAGGAAACGAACTTGCGAAGGGGCGACGATATGTCGCAGATAAATGGCTGTCGCCGGAAACGGTACAGAACATGGCTTACAAGAATGCTGATCATAAAAAGACGCTTATCAGGCGTCTTTTTACATGATTTAAATTGAAAAAATGTGTGTTTCATTGTACAATGATTAGTGCGTTTGAAAGGAAGATCACCATGTCTAAAACGTTGGACTATCAAGCGATACGAGATCGTCAGCAACGTATCCGCAACTTTTCCATCATTGCTCATATCGATCATGGAAAAAGTACCTTGGCCGACCGCATACTCGAACATACCAAGTCCATCACCGCGCGCGAAATGCGTGAGCAATTGCTAGATTCGATGGATCTAGAACGTGAACGCGGCATTACCATCAAGTTGAATGCCGTGCAAATCAACTATGAACATCTCGATGGCAAGACGTATATTTTCCATTTGATTGATACACCGGGACATGTTGATTTCACTTATGAAGTCTCAAGAAGTTTGGCGGCTTGTGAAGGCGCCCTTCTTGTCGTGGATGCCGCACAAGGCATCGAAGCGCAAACATTGGCGAACGTCTATTTGGCCATTGACAATGACCTCGAAATACTGCCCGTCATCAACAAAATCGATTTGCCCAGCGCCGATATTCCCAAAGTGCGCAAAGACATTGAAGACATCATCGGTCTAGATGCCAGTGATGCTGTGTTGGCCAGTGCGAAGGAAGGCATCGGTATTGAGGCCATTCTTGATCAAGTCATCGCCAAAGTACCAGCGCCCTCAGGGGATCCTGAAGCCCCATTGAAAGCGTTGATTTTCGACTCATTCTATGACCCGTATCGCGGTATTGTGCCCTCCATCAGGATTGTTGATGGAACCATCATGAAAGGTGAACGCATCAAAATGATGGCCAGCGGCAAGACTTTTGAAGTGATTGAAGTCGGTGTGACCACGCCCAAGCAGGAAAAACGCGACTATTTGGCACCGGGTGATGTTGGCTATCTCACCGCGGCAATCAAAAATGTCGAAGATGTCAGGGTGGGTGATACGATTACACGTGCTCATAACAGCGCGCTCAAAGCGTTGCCTGGCTACCGAAAACTCAACCCGATGGTTTTTTGCGGGTTATTCCCCATCGATTCGAACGACTATGATGATTTGCGTGAAGCCCTCGAACGTCTAAAACTTAATGATGCGAGTTTATTGTTTGAACCGGAGACATCTCAAGCACTCGGATTTGGTTTTCGTATCGGGTTTTTAGGGATGCTGCACATGGAAATTATCCAGGCACGCATCGATCGCGAGTTTGACATTCCCCTTATCGCCACGGCACCTAGTGTGATTTATCATGTCTATTTTGATAATGGTGAGAAAGTTGCGATCGACAATCCGGTCAACCTTCCTCAAGTTCAATACATCAACCGGATTGAGGAACCTTTTGTGGTGGCGACGTTGTTGACACCTAAAGAGTTTGTTGGCAATGTCATGGAACTTTGCCAAAACAAGCGGGGCCTATTTAAAGATATGCAATACCTTGGTGATACCCGTGTACAGTTGACGTACCACTTGCCACTGCTTGAGATTGTCTATGACTTTTTTGACAAACTCAAATCATGCAGCAAAGGTTATGCCTCGCTAGATTACGAGTTTCATGACTATAAACCAAGCCATCTGGTGAAGATGGACATTTTGATTAATGGCGAGACCGTTGATGCTTTATCGACCATCGTTCATCGTGATTTTGCCTACCGACGCGGCAAGGCGATTACGGATAAACTGAAAGATTTGATTCCTAGACAAATGTTTGAAATACCCATCCAAGCCGCGCTTGGCAGCAAAGTCATTGCGAGAAGTACGATTCGGGCTTTGCGGAAAAACGTTATTGCCAAATGTTATGGCGGCGACATTAGCCGTAAGAAGAAGTTGCTTGAAAAGCAAAAAGAGGGCAAGAAACGGATGAAAAGCGTCGGCAATGTCGATGTGCCTCAAGAGGCGTTCTTGTCGGTCCTTTCTTTGGACGATTAATCAAATCGATCCGTTAGTTTGTGACCTGAGGAACGCATGAAGGGAGAGACAAACCGATGCGTGGTTTATATGTTCATATCCCATTTTGTCGTACTATCTGTACGTATTGTGATTTTGTCAAGGAAGTGGGTACCCTGCAAAAACGGGGCCGTTATCTTGAAGCCTTGATGAAGGAAATTGTTATGGTCGAAGCGAGCTTGTCTGATGTTCAAACGCTTTATTTTGGCGGGGGCACGCCGAGTTTATATGACCCTGAAGCACTCAAAATCCTGTTGCAAACCATCCATGCGCGGGTTGATCCAAAACACGTGGTTGAAACAACGATTGAATGCAACCCTGAAGATGTGACAGCATCGTTTGCGCAGGGAATCAAGGCACTGGGTATTGACCGGGTCAGCCTTGGCGTGCAAACCTTTCAACCAACGCTTCTAGACTTTTTACATCGCAAACATACCGCCGAGACGGCCATCAATGCGATGCGTCATTTGCGCCTGGCCGGGTTCACTCGAATCAGTATCGACATGATTTCTGGCTTGATGGGTCAAACCATGCCGATGCTTGAGGATGATTTGAAACAGTTGTTGCACCTAGAGCCAGACCACGTTTCCTACTACAGTTTGATTCTTGAGGAAAACACGCGCTTATGGCATCTTATGCGCCGCGGGTTGGTCACGCCCATAGATGAAGACCTTGAGGCGGATATGATTGAAACTGTCGTCCAAACTTTGAAGCATGCCGGTTATGAGCACTATGAAATCAGCAATTTCGCTCGCCCAAATCAAGCATCGAGACACAACTTGTTGTACTGGCAAGATGAAGACTATGTTGGTGTCGGAGCAGGTGCGCATGGGCGAATCGGTGCAAAGCGACACGAAAACATCCATTCGGTCAAGCATTACATTGAAGCGATAGAGGCCGGTCGATTGCCAAGGGTGCGCACCGTGCCTGTTGAAGGGATGAAAGAGGCGTTGATGATGGGGCTGCGCCTCACGCGCGGTGTGTCCCTTGAACAACTTGAGAAGCGCTATGGACAACCCGTCTATGCCACACACCCCCGCTTACTTGAAGCGAGGCAGCTTGGCTTGCTTGAAGAGGTTGCCGGTTTCTTGCGTTTTACATCCAGAGGTCGCATGCTTGGCAATGAAGTCTTGACACGATTGTGAGGGAGGTTCCATGTTAGAACAGCTCTTAAAGGAATACGAGTATGAACTCAAGTCGTCCCATACGTTGTCAGAATCTAGCATCAAAGCGTACATGAGTGATTTGCGACATTATACAGCATATCTTAAGTTCCGTTTAATCAAGCATCCAGCAGATGTGAACAAGCAAGTCCTGCAGTCGTATTTGATGACTTTACGAAAAAAACACCGCAGCGCAGCAACGATTAGTCGCAAACTGAGTGCGATAAAAAAGTTTCATCACTACTTGTTGCAAGAAAAAATAGTGGATGAGAATGTTTTGCTGACCATCAACCGACCTAAACAAGGCAAACGGCTACCTGTCGTACTCAGCCTTGAAGAAATCGAGGCATTGATTGCGGCGGCACGCGGTGACACGCCGCTGAAAATCCGTAATTTGGCGATGATCGAGTTGCTTTATGGATCCGGTTTGCGCATTTCTGAGTTGCTGGAGCTTAAAACCGAGGATTTACATATCAACATGGGTTTCATCACTGTCACGGGCAAAGGTTCGAAAGAACGGATTGTACCGATTGGTTCAGAAGCAGCCAAAGCGCTGAAAAAATATCTTGAAGCCGCAAGGATCACCTTAAGCAAAGCATCGACCCCTTTTGTCTTTTTGAATCGATTTGGTCAACCGATGAGCCGGATAGGCTTTTACCAGATTCTCAAGGAGTTAGCCTTAGCGGCAAACCTTGGCAAAGATGTCAGTCCGCATACCCTCCGCCACAGTTTTGCCACCCACCTTCTTGAGGCGGGTGTCGATTTACGCTATGTACAAGAGATGCTCGGGCACAGTGACGTGGCGACAACGGAACTTTATACGCATTTAAGCAAAAAGCAACTGATTGCCGTCTATGACATGCACCATCCCTATGCACGCAAGAAGGAGGAATAAGTCATGAGATTCAAACGGATCTTTCTCATCGTGATTGACAGCGTTGGTATCGGCGCGATGCCCGATGCGGCCGCGTATGGCGATGAAGGCGCCAATACACTGGGTCACATCGCTGAGGTTTCCGGAGGCATCGAACTTCCGACTATGGCCCAACTCGGTTTGGGTCATTTAGGACCATTCAAGGGGGTTCCAATCCTAAACGATGTCAAAGGGTTTTACACGAAAATGGCTGAAAAAAGTGTCGGAAAAGATACGATGACAGGTCACTGGGAGCTGATGGGCCTTTATGTCGATAGACCGTTCAAAACATTTACGGACACCGGTTTCCCTAAGTCGCTACTCGATGCAATCAGCAAGAAAACCGGACGCGGCATAGTCGGTAACATCGCCGCAAGTGGCACGGAGATTATCGAGCAATATGGAGAACATCACCTTGAAACCGGGGATTGGATTGTTTATACGAGTGCCGACAGTGTCTTGCAAATTGCCGCACATGAGGAGAAAGTGGGGCTTGCGGCACTCTATGACGCATGTGCGTATGCCCGAAAGTTGACTTTGGCCGATGAGTACAAGCTTGGTCGCGTCATCGCTAGACCCTTCGTTGGCACGGGCAAAGGTGCTTTCTCCCGTACGTCAAATCGGCGTGATTATGCCTTGAAGCCTTTTGAGAAGACGGTGTTGGATCATCTTTCAGCCGGTGGATTTGATGTCCATGCGTTTGGTAAGATTCGCGATATTTTTGATGGCGAGGGGATTACCTGGTCAAAAAAACAACCGGACAATGATGCCGGCATGCAACACTTTACGGCCCATGTCAAGGTCGACTTTACCGGCTTGGCATTTCTCAACCTAGTTGATTTTGATGCGTTGTACGGTCATCGCCGTGATCCGGCGGGCTACAAGAAAGCGCTCGAAACCTTTGATGTCCAATTGTCGAGCTTGTGTGCTGCGCTTAAAGACGATGACCTGCTTATGATCACAGCGGACCATGGCAATGATCCGACCCATCATGGTACCGATCACACCCGTGAGTATGTCCCGCTGTTAGTCTATGGTAAACAGCTCAGTGGTGGTCCATTGCCGATGCGGCAAAGTTTTGCGGACGTCGGGGCTACGATTGCCGACAATTTCGGCGTGACCGCTCCAGTACATGGCTTGACTTTTCTAGACCTTTTACGATAAAAAAAACGTCCCGCTTCGTAGACCGCATCTACTAAGTGGGACTTTTTTTGGTGTCTAGGCATCAAAAACGGTGGCGCGCTTCGTCGTGACGGATGCGATTGCGTTCTAGCGCTTGCACATGGTCTTGTTCAAGGCGCTGTAACGCATCCCGCATCGCTTTTGACGTTTTTGCTAAAGATGTATCCGCTGCTTTTTTCTTGCTCATGAGTGCTTGCAAGTCACGGGCATGGGTTTCTTTGAGCGTGTCTAGTGCCACCTCAAAAGGCTTAAGAACATCGGCCATTTTACGTTCAAAATCATGCTTTAGCACAGTGAGTTTTTCTTCAAAGGGGGCCAGTCGAGGCTTGATTTTCACCAGACCTTCATCGAGTGTTTGCTCGAGGGTTTGCAGGCGTTCATCAAGAGGTTGCACCGCTTCCTTTAGCATCTTTGCCTGCTCAGCACGGGCGTCTTTTTTTGCCTCATCAATGTGTGTCTTTAGCTCTGCAACTCCGAGTTCATGCGCTTCAATTAGAGCCTCTAACCGCTCAGTCTCCGATTTCCTTGAAACGTCGCGATCTTGACGGAGTGCTTTCAATTGGGTCTCGTAATTGTCATAGAAAGGCTTATAAGCCTGTTTCATGGCGCGCATGGACTGTCGCGCCCAACCTTCCATCACGTGGTGGATTTGATCGTGTAATGGTTTGATGTGCGCCCTGATTTTCGCATAGGTCGCCTTTTTCATGGACTTAAGTTTCTTGCGCGTTTTTTCAAACAACTCTTCTAGGGGCAGCCACAAGCCTTTCAAGTCATTTTCGGCTTGCGTCGCAATTTTTTTCATTTCAATCTGATGTTTTTTTTGCGCCGAATGTTGTTTTTTTTGAGAGCGTGTTTCGATGTCAAGTTGGTGTTGGCGCATCTGGGCATCCTGCTCGACATCGATGCGTTTGGCGAGCCAGGACGTTAGGGTCTGATGCAGCCGTTCCTGAAAATCTTCTGAAGCGATTTCCATAAACTGGTCGATGTTTTCCTGTGCTTGATTCAAGGCTCGTTCAGCTTGAGTCAGCGTTTCTTGTAGCGCCTTCAAGTCGTGACGAATCTGAATGTGATGTTGTTTTAGTTCTTTGTCGAGCTGATGGCGTTTTTCCCGTACATTCGCCTCGGGTGCGTCATAGCGTTCGTTGATTTCATTGATATGGTGTTGCTTTTTCTGTTGGAACGCGAGAATTTGATCGGCTTGTTGCTTGAGTTCAGCACGCAAACGTTTCTCCAAGTTTTTCTCTTTTTCACGCCCTTGCAGTTCAAGCGTCTTAAGCAAGGTTTCACGCTCGGTCCTTTTTTCTTGCAATGTCCTTTGCAGGTCCTCAAGCGATCTATCTTGTGCCTTGATGATTGCGTCACGTTCATATTCTAAAGGCACCCTTGTTTGTAAGGTTTTTTGCGCTTGATGCGCCCGTTCGATGTCACGGTTCAGAGCGATGATTTTGGATTGAGTAACGTACAGGTCGTGCTTGATATCAAGGGCTCTATCGACCATGCTGATTTCATGTTCATGGCGGCGGATTGCGAGTGCATGGGTCGCAGCCCAGTGGGCTTGTTGTCGTTCCTTGTCATGACGCACACACACATCGGCGTAACGTTTTAACACATCCGCACGCAAGCGCTGCGTCACGATGGCGAAAGGCTCCGAAACTGAAGAACCGGTTGTAGTGTGATACGCTTGAGCAAACGTGACAAACGGTCCATCAATTACTTTTTCAGCAGCTTTGATGCGACCATCCGCGTCGTTGCCATGTGAAGAGAGATGTGTCGCAATCCGTGTGGCATCTTTTTGATAGGCCTTGTCAATCTGCTTACGCAGCTTGGGATTGTTTGGGATAACTGTCACAGTTTCCCAAAGCATGGTAAGGACTTCTTCATAACCTTTAATCAATACTTGGAAACGCGCTTTTTGTGTTGCGACACGACGCCGTTTTTCTTGTGCGTCAAACTCATGATTATGTTGCTTTTGTGTTTTGAGAAGAAGTTTATCTGCGTCTGCAGGTAGCTCTTTTTCCTTATTTTCAAGTTGTACGAGTGTCTTTTCAAGCTGTTGGCGTGCTTGATACAGCGTATGCAAATCGTCTTCATGTTTTTTCTGAGTAGCTTGCAAAGCTTGTGCAAGTGTCTCTTCCGTCATAGCTACGGACATGAACTCACCTCCTTTGAAAAACCTTGACTGAGCCTATTATAGCATGAAGAAAAACGCTTCACAATTCAATGTGGCAACGACCGTGTCTTTTGCCGAAGATTATTTCAACATTTATCCAAGGACTTGGGATTGAATTCATTGGCCTTTGGTGTATAATGACCATGAGGTGCTGCCCATGAATGAACGACTGGTGACTCCTGACACGGTTCAGGAAGATATTGAAACATTGAGTCTTCGCCCGACACGGCTTGCAGATTATATCGGCCAAGATCACGTCAAAGAGATGATGGATATTTTTATCCGTGCGGCCAGACAGCGAAAAGAAAGTCTTGACCACGTGCTTTTATACGGTCCCCCAGGACTTGGCAAGACGACGCTTGCCAACATTGTCGCCCATGAGACAGGGGTCAAAATCAAGGTCACAAGTGGCCCAAGCATCGAGAAGAGTGGCGATCTTGCCGTGTTGCTGACGAGCCTTGAACCCGGTGACATCTTATTCATCGATGAAATTCATCGACTGCCGCGTGTGGTCGAAGAAGTGTTGTACCCAGCAATGGAAGATTTTGCCCTAGATATTATTGTCGGCAAGGAAGAAACATCGCGGGCGTTACGGGTTGACTTGCCACCCTTCACCCTGATTGGGGCCACCACACGTTTTGGTGATCTGTCTGCGCCTTTACGTGACCGGTTCGGGGTCGTGCACAAACTCGAATACTACGATCAGGAAGCGCTTGAAAAAATCTGTGCGCGAACCGCGCGGATCTATGAGGCTGAGATTGACAAGGCGAGCATTGTTGAGATTGCCTTGCGTAGCCGCGGTACGCCTAGGATTGTCAATCGGCTGTTCAGACGCATCCGTGATTTTGCTGACGTCTTGAATGATGGCATGATTACGCTTGACATTACCCGCCTCGCGCTAGATAAATTGGCGATTGATCCCTTGGGTCTTGACCCGATGGACTATGATTACTTGTATGGTCTAATCAATAAATTCGGAGGGGGTCCGGTCGGGGTTGAGAGTCTTGCTTCGGCGATTGCGGAAGAGGTGTCGACGCTTGAAGATGTCTATGAGCCGTTTTTACTCAAACTCGGTTTCATCCAACGGACACCACGTGGACGCGTGGCGACAGAAAAAGCTTACCGCCACTTGAAAGTTCCCCATCAAGGTGGTTTGTTCGAATGAAGCTTGAAGATTTTCATTATGATCTGCCTGAAGCATGCATTGCACAGCGCCCCCTAGAAAACCGAGGCGATTCACGGTTATTGGTTGTTGATCGTGAAACGGGTGACTTAAACGATGCCCAGTTTCGTGACTTGGCTCGCTATCTCAAGGTTGGAGACGTGCTTGTCATCAATGATTCAGCTGTAATTCCGGCCCGTCTCATTGGTGAAAAGGCCGACACCAGAGCCACCGTAGAGATGCTTTTGCTCAGGCAAATTGAAACGAACCTTTGGGAGTGTTTGCTCAAAAAGGCGAAAAAAGTGCGCGTCGGAACGAAACTAATCTTTGGAAACGGTTTGCTAGAAGCCGTGTGCACTGCGGAAAAACCAGATGGCATACGTTGGATGAGGCTAATCCATGCTGGGTTGTTTTATCCATTGCTTGAGCGTCTCGGTGAGATGCCACTTCCCCCATATATCCACGAGAAGCTCGACCAACCTGAACGGTACCAAACCGTCTATTCCAAACATCGCGGTAGCAGCGCAGCCCCAACCGCAGGCCTCCACTTCACCACGGATCATCTCGAAGCGCTCAAAGCAGCCGGCATCATCTGTGTCGCCATCACGCTCCATGTCGGCCTAGGGACATTTCGCCCGGTGACTGTGAAGGATGTGACCACACATAAAATGCACGAGGAGATGTACACCGTATCCGCAGAAAGTGCCACCATCATCAACAAGGCAAAAGAAGAAGGTCGCCGGATTGTGGCAGTCGGAACAACCTCCATGCGCACGCTAGAGACCGTGCAAAAAGATGGCCGGGTTGTAGCAGGTAGTGGTATGAGCCAGCTGTTCATTTATCCGGGATTTGACTTCCAAGTCGTCGATGCGCTTTTGACCAATTTTCATCTGCCTGCATCAACGCTGCTCATGCTTGTCTCAGCGTTTTCAAGTCGTGATATCATCATGAAGGCGTATCAGCACGCCATCGCTTCGAACTACCGATTCTTTTCTTTTGGCGACGCCATGTTCTTGACACGTTAGCACCAGAGTGATCGAGAAGATAAAAGCGCGGGTTTTGACCCGCGCTTTTATATTTCAGTGACAATTAGAGACTGCTGAGTAGCCGATTGACAGTGGGGCTATAAAGAATGGTCATCAAGGGTACGACACTGAGTAGACAAATCGCCATCAGCAGGAGGCCAAGATTGCTGTATTCAAGAATCAGACCTGCCAGTAGATAAGACACGGGAATCAACCCTGCAGTCAACGTGTTGACAATGGAAAACACCCGTCCACGGACTTCTGGTTGAATGGCGCGGGCAAGCCCGGTCCCAAAGGGAATATTCACAAACATGTTGCTGATGGCAAGAATAAACAACGAAGGAAGAAAAATGGCGGTAAACAGTGTGTAACTGACATGGGCGCCTGAACCGAGGACCATGATAGCAGACAACCAAAAACCCATGAAGATAGTCAGTGTCAAACCGCGCTTCATGCTATTAGCGACGGTGATTTTGACACCGAGTGTACCAACGAGGATACCACCTATCACCATACCGCTTGAAAAGGTGATATTCGCGATGGCTAGCTGCAACGCTTCCTGGTTCAAGGCGAGGTTATAAAGATAGGGTATCGCATTGGCAAAAAACGGTGCAAAGGCAAAATTCAAAAAGAGTACAGCTGTGACAAACGGTAAGAGTCCAGGCTTGTCAAGGATGTAGCGGACACCGACTTTGAAATCGTGCTGCAGGGTGGTTTTTTCTTCGGCAGGTGGTTTTGTGTAAGGCGTTCTGATGAACATCTCACTGATGGCACTAAGGATGAAACTGATACCATTGATGATGAAAATCATCTCAATGCCAAGTAAACCATACAATAGACCGGCAAGTAAAATACCGATAATGGTTTGAACGCTATTGATCAAGCTGAAAAAAGCATTCGCTTGCGTCAACTGACGGTCGTCAACGATTTCTGGAATCAACGTGGCGTTCGCAGGAAAGAAGAGGGCGTTATTCAAAGCGAGAACAACGGTGACAGCATAAAGTAAAAAGAGAAGTTGCGGCTCACTTTGAAGGCCAAGAATCAACGCCCCCCCAGCTAAGACCGTCAGACCCCGAATGAAATCGGTGACATAGAGGATGCGCACTTTGTTGAGGCGATCGATAAACACACCGGCAAGTGGTGAAGCAAGTAGTTCTACGATGCCGCCAAGTGCGATGTAAAGCCCCATCATCAAAGGGGATTCTGTCAAGGTCAAAATAAACCAGCCCACAGCAAAGTTATAAAAGGTTGTTCCGATTCGTGAGACAAAATTACCGGCAAACAACAGGGAAAAGTTCTTGTCTTTTAAGAGTGCGAGCATGCCTGGTGTTTTATTCGATGACGATTTCAACCTTGTCACCATCGCCGCTTTCTATGTCCACTATTTTGCCGAGGACACCTTCTTCAATCATTTCAAGGATCATATCGATGTCTAAGTCGAGGTCCATATCATCGAGTTTGTTCATCTTCATGATGCCTTTTTTTCCGCCGCTCTTCAAGGCGACTTTGGCAAACTCTAGTGGAATCTGGACATTCACCTTGTCACCATCACTGCTCAAGATTTTGATTTTGAACATTTTGAAAGCATCTTTGCGGACCGCTTTTGCTGGTCGTTCGCTTTTATCGATTGCTTGCAAAAGCTCAGCACCTTCTTGGGGTGTGATGACTTTGCTTGAGATCATCTCGAGGATTTTCAGTTTTTCCTGACTCATATCAATCGCTCCTTATTTAAGCAGTTTGAGGGCTTCGTCGGGCTTGATTTTTCCCTCGGCAATTTTTTGAAGAATATCATTGCGTTTCGCTTCATCCTCATCTTCAGTCACGGTATAACCCAGATTGACGATGGCTTCTTCGAGCATTTTCTTGACGGTGGGGTAGGAGACGTTGAGCTCTTTCTCAAGTTGCTTGATGTTGCCTTTGTTTTTGATAAAGAGTTCAATAAAGTACAAGTTTTCTTTAGATAGGTAGTTGAACTTCGAAAGTTGGAAAGCACCGGCAATTTCCGTCTCGCAGTTGCCGCACTTCAGTTTTGTCACATGTAAATCATGGCTACAAATTGGACATTCACCGATTACAAACTTTTTCATAAGAGTTCTCCTGCTTTCTTATCGTATTTTAATGGAAACCAAGGCATCATCAGTATCAATACGAACGGTTGTGCCTCGGGCATATCGGATTAAACGATACAGTTCTTTCGGCCCCATAGCCTGAAAATCTCCGAATTCTTCACTGAGGCTGTCGAACATTTTTTTGGGTGCGAAACGCACAGCGATACGGAGTAAGACAACCGGGAAAGGGCATAAGAACAACAAGCGAAGTAACAGATTCGGGAAGAGCCCCTCTTCGCGTGCGACAATTCGCAGTTTGATGAACCGTGCCTTTTTCAAGGCGCGGAAATCAATGGGTGGACTAAGAGCCGCCATGGCGTCTTGTGGCGCTAAGTGACCCGCATAGAGTTTTTCGAGTACTTCAAGTTGGTGCATACCATCACCTCAGAACCGGATACTCTCTTGACGGCTCTATTTTACATGGAAAAACGAATAATGTCAAATATTTCATTAAAAAAGTTTAAAAAAATAACGAAATAGATTAATTATATTAATAGAGTATAGTCATTCAGGGTGTGATATCTAGTTTATAAACCCGCTCGTTTATATAGAAACTGCCAAACCGGTGGCATTTGAGGGGCATTTAATATATAATTAATAAGAAATCTTGTAGACATTCCGTGAAACAGGTGACACTATGAATGAGTTGCGTGTAGGTATCGATATTGGCAGTACTACCATCAAGGTTGTCGTGGTTGATGAGACATGTCAAGTTCGATACCGCTCCTATACAAGGCACTTGAGCAGTGTCTCAAAATCACTTCATACGCTGCTTGATGGCTTAAAAGAAACATTTGCGGCACAGCCGATGCGGTTCAACTTCACCGGCAGTGCCGGTTTAAGCATGGCGAAAAAAATCGGCGCACAGTTTACGCAGGAAGTCATCAGTGCCACCAGTGCACTGCGCCACCACGTTGATGACGTCGATGTCTGCATCGAACTCGGCGGTGAGGATGCTAAAATCATCTTTTTCGATGGTGCTAATATCGAGCAGCGGATGAACGGGACGTGCGCCGGTGGGACGGGTGCGTTCATCGATCAGATGGCCTCTTTGCTCGATACGGATGCGGCCGGTCTTGATGGTCTTGCCGAAAACTACGAGCGGCTCTACGATATTGCCTCGCGTTGTGGTGTGTTTGCCAAATCCGATATCCAACCGCTTCTTAATCAAGGTGCCCGCAAGACCGATATCGCCGCATCCATTTATCAAGCCATAGTCAATCAGACGATTGCCGGCCTCAGTCAAGGCCGGAAAATCCGGGGAAAAGTTGCTTTTCTTGGTGGACCGTTGACGTTTTCAGCGCAGCTGCGTCGTCGATTTATCGAGTTTTTAAACTTGAAGGATGTGTTTATCCCCGAACATGGCGAGACGTTTGTAGCGTATGGTGCCGCCCTTGAAGCGACGGCAAAGCCGCTTGATATTGAAACGGTCCGTGCGGAAATCGCTGCCTATCGAAAAGCGTTCAAGGATACAGCCCGCAAGATGATGGCGCCGCTTTTTGAGGATGAAGAATCATATGAGACCTTCAAGGCCCGTCATGCCAAAGCGACGGTAGCGGAAGTGGACCCTGAAACGTATCACGGGCCTGCATACCTAGGCATCGATGCTGGTAGTACGACGACCAAGTTGGTTTTGATGAGTTCTGATCAGGCAATATTATACTCATTTTATCAGCATAATCGTGGTAATCCTGTTGAAGTGGTGCGTCATGCTTTGTTAGCGATGTATGACGTGTTGCATCCGGGCATTGAGATTCGGCATGCTTTTGCGACCGGTTATGGCGAAGCACTGATCAAGAACGCTTTCCGCCTCGATGGTGGCGAAGTCGAGACCATCTGCCACTACGAAGCAGCCCGACACTTCAACAAAGACGTCTCGTTTGTTGTCGATATCGGTGGTCAGGACATGAAGTGTTTCAAGATTGAAGAGGGTGTTATCACCTCGGTCATCTTGAATGAAGCATGTAGCAGTGGCTGTGGTTCGTTCATCGAGACATTCGCCGAATCGCTTGGCTATCCGATTGAGACATTCGCAGACATGGCCGTTAACGCCCGGCATCCAGTGGATTTGGGTAGTCGTTGTACCGTGTTCATGAACTCGAGTGTCAAACAGGCACAGTCCGAAGCCGCCGGCAGCAAAGATATCAGTGCCGGCCTTGCCGTGAGTGTTGTCAAAAATGCCCTGTACAAAGTCATCCGGGCGCATGATGTGAAAGAAGAGTATGGTGATCAAATCATCGTACAAGGTGGTACGTTCAAGAACGATGCCGTCTTGCGTGCCTTTGAACGCGAGACGGGACTTGAAGTCACCCGGCCATCCATCGCCGGTCTGATGGGCGCTTTTGGTGCCGCCTTGTTGGCGATGCAAGCGGATGAGGGGGGTGGAAGCACCATTCTCGCCGGCGAAACGCTTTCTAGCTTCACCTATGAGACCCGATCGGCAGTGTGCCATCAATGTGCGAACTTGTGTGCCTTGACCATTAATATGTTTCAAGATGGCAAACGTTACATCAGTGGGAACCGGTGTGAAAAAGGTGCCGGAATCAAAGTTGGCTTTGATGATATTCCCAACTTGTATCTTTACAAATATGACAAAATTTTATCCTACCGTTCCGAGGGTGAAACCTACGCTGAAACGGTTGGGATTCCACTCGTTTTGAACATGTATGAGAACTTGCCTTTTTGGCAACCTTTCTTTGAAGCGTTGGGTGTACGGGTGGTGTTGAGCGACCGCTCAAACAAAGCACTTTACGAAAAAGGCCAGGACACGATTCCAAGTGACACCATTTGTTATCCGGCCAAGATGGTGCACGGGCACATCGAATCGCTTTATGAGAAAGACGTTGACTTTATTTTCTATCCGAATATCGCCTTCAACTTCCTTGAAAAATCGTATGCGCACAACCATTACAACTGTCCTATCGTTGCGCATTATCCTGAGGTGATCGAGGCGAACATGGATCATCTAGACATGAAACGGTTTGTTCAACCTTACTTGACACTGAATGACAAAAAGAAGTTCATCGAAGCCGCCTATGCGATGCTCCGTGAACATGTCTCTGCGCCCAAATCGCGTTATGGCCGTGCTTTTGATGCGGGCATGGCGTCCTATCATGCTTTCCGTGAAGCGGTCCAAGCCGAAGGAGAACGCGCCCTTGCGTATGCTAAGGCCGAACGGTTACCGGTTATTGTCCTTGCCGGACGGCCCTATCACATCGATCCTGAAATCAACCATGGCATCCCTAAAATGATTCGCAGCATGCAAGTGGTGGTTGTGAGCGAAGACGCCTTGAATCACCTTGCTGAGCAACCCTCAGTCAATGTGCTCAATCAGTGGACCTATCACACACGCCTTTACGATGTTGCTCGCTATGTCGGCGATAAAGAGGATATCAACCTGGTGCAGCTGGTCTCGTTTGGTTGTGGGCTTGATGCCATCACCGCCGATGAAGTGAAGGACATTCTTGAAGCGAATCATAAACTGTATACACAAATCAAAATCGACGAGATTTCCAATCTTGGTGCTGTCAGCATAAGACTCCGGAGTCTATTGTCAACGATGAGGAGGGTGGACCTTGGCTGAACTCATCTATGAAAACGGTCGCCTTCTATTTACGGCTGAAATGCGGCGTGAGTATACGATTCTCGTACCACAGATGGCGCCTTATCATTTTGATTTTGTCGTCGATGCATTCACGAGTGAAGGGTATCGCGCCGAGTTGCTTAAAACGACCGATTACGACTTGATTCATGAGGGTATGAAGTACGCGCACAATGATATTTGCGTCCCGGCCATGCTTGTGATCGGTCAGTTTATCGATGCGATTAAAAAACGTGCCTTGACCGCGGAAAAAGTAGCCTTGATCATCACGCAAACAGGTGGCGGGTGTCGGGCGAGCAATTACATTGCCTTGTTGCGCAAGGCCCTTGTCAAGGCAGGCTTTCCGCATGTGCCGGTCATCTCATTGAATGCCGGGGGTTTAGAAAAAAATCCAGGTTTCCGTCTCACGCCGAGATTGTTGCATAAAGTCCATGACGCCATGATGTTTGGTGATTTGGTCATGACCTTGATCAATCAAGTCAGGCCGTATGAAACCTCTCAAGGCGCGACCAATGCAGTACACGAGCAGGTCAAAGTCTGGCTTGAGCAATATTTTCAGCATCGTCGTTTTCTAACTTGGCGGCGACACCATCGCATGTCAAAACGGATAGTCAAAGCGTTTGCAGACATGCCTGTTGATCGCACCATCGATAAACCGAAAGTGGGCATCGTCGGTGAAATATATGTCAAGTATTCACCGCTTGGCAACAATCATCTAGAAGCGACCCTTGAAGCGGAAGGTTGCGAAGTTGTGACACCGCCGCTTTATGATTTTTTCTTATACAGCTTTGACTCACGTGCTCATGATATTCGACGTTATGGCGGGCCACGCCTAGAGAAAATCGTCTTGACTTGGTTGGTCGGTTATGTCGAGTGGCGTCGTGGTAAAGTCAGGTCATTGCTCAAACGGGCCGGCTTTGCACCGGGGATTGCCTACAAGGATTTGAAGCATCTTGTGGATGGTTTTATTGATGTAGGGACGCATAGCGGTGAAGGTTGGTTGTTGACGGCTGAAATGATTGACCTGATAAGACATGGTGCGCCGAACATCGTTTGCACCCAACCGTTTGGGTGTTTGCCGAACCATATTGCCGGTAAAGGCATGATTAAAAAATTGAAGAAGTACTATCCCGAAAGCAACATCGTCGCCATCGACTTTGATACGAGTGCCTCAAAAATCAACCAACTCAACCGCATCAACTTGATGGTTTCGAATGCATTCAGAAACCAAGAAAAGAAGTGATGACATGGCAGTCACGTATTCCTTGATGCATGTGTGCGCCCAAAGCGGTGCAAGGCTGGGTGTTTTACATACCCCGCGCGGTGATTTTCCGACCCCACTTTTTATGCCAGTGGGGACGCAAGCCACGGTCAAAACGCTTGATACGACCGAAGTGATGACCGTCAGTGAAGGCTTGATTTTAGGGAACACCTATCATCTTTGGCTGCAGCCGGGTGAGGATATTGTCGGCCAACACGGCGGCCTGCATGCGTTCATGAACCATCCTGGGGCGTTGCTCACCGATTCGGGCGGGTACCAGGTTTTTAGTCTGAGTGCGATGCGGACCATTACCGAAGAAGGCGTCTCGTTTCGTCATCATAAAAGTGGTGCGCCGCTTTTTTTGTCACCGGAAAAAAGCATCACCATCCAAAACACGTTGGGTGCGGATATTATTATGAGTTTCGACGAGTGTCCGCCCTTTGATGCGAATCGAAGCTACCATGAGCAGTCGCTAGAGCGGACACTGCGCTGGGCTGAACGGGGCAAACAGGCACACAAACGCAAAGACCAGGCGCTGTTTGGCATCGTTCAAGGTGGTCCATACGCCGACTTGCGCCAGCATGCACTCAAACGGCTTGTAGATATCGGATTTGACGGCATCGCGATCGGTGGATTGAGCGTGGGTGAAAGCAAGGCTGACATGTATGAAGTGCTTTTGGAGTTGGCGCCCCATCTTCCAGCGGACTCTCCGCACTATCTGATGGGCGTGGGAACACCTGACGATCTGCTTGAAAGTGTCATTCGCGGGATGGACATGTTTGACTGTGTCAACCCTACGCGTATGGCCCGCCACGGCGCGGCTTATACAGCTAAAGGGCGCATCAGCATCAAGAGCCAACGCTACGCTATGGACCGCTCACCCCTGGATGAAACATGCGGCTGCTCCGTCTGCCGGACTTATACGAGAAGCTATCTTCGCCATTTGTTCAAAGCCCAAGAGACGCTGGGTGCCCGGCTAATCAGCTACCACAACCTGTTTTTCTTGAAAGGCTTGATGGCCAATATCCGACAAGCGATTGCAAAGGATCGGTTACTTGACTTCAAGTCGGCGTTTTTTGAACGCTTCTATGGTAAGTTATGATGAAATGTGGTTTAATTATTTCCACAAATACGTTATAATGGTTCTAAAGACTCAATGGAGGTCATAGTATGTTTGAACAAAACGACCATTTCAGTCAAAAACCTTCAATAAAAGTAATTGGTGTCGGCGGTGGCGGCGGTAACGCTGTCAATCGCATGATTGAAAACGAAGTACAAGGCGTCGATTTTGTCGCCATTAATACCGATGCACAGGTTTTGCGGCAATCTAAGGCGGCCATCCGTTTGCAAATCGGTAAGCTGCTCACCCGGGGACTTGGTGCGGGTGCGGATCCTGAAATCGGTCGCCGTGCAGCGATTGAGTCAGAAGACGAGTTGCGCGAGCTGCTGCAAAATACCGACATGGTATTCATCACGGCAGGCATGGGCGGCGGAACCGGGACCGGTGCGGCGCCGGTCATTGCCAAAATCGCCCGCGAACAAGGTTGCTTGACAGTCGGTATTGTCACCAAACCGTTCAAGTTTGAAGGACGCCGTCGGGTGGCCACAGCACTTGAAGGACTCGATGCGCTGAAGCCTTATGTGGATACACTGATCATCGTCCCCAATGACCGTTTGCTCTATGTCACTGACCGCAACACCTCCATGCTTGAAGCTTTCCGTGAAGCAGACAACGTCTTACGTCAAGGTGTGCAAGGGATTGCCGAGGTCATTACGGTGCCTGGTCTGATCAACCTTGACTTTGCGGATGTCAAGACTGTCATGAAAGACAAAGGGACAGCATTGATGGGAATCGGGATTGCCGAAGGGGAAAACCGGGCGGTTGAAGCCGCCAAGAAAGCCATCCATTCTCCACTGCTTGATGCAAATATCGATGGGGCGACCGATGCCATTGTCAACGTGACAAGCGGCCCGCAAATTGCTTTGTGGGAAGTCACCGAGGCGATTGAAGCCATCCAAGCAGCAAGCGAAACAGAAATCAATGTCATTTATGGTACGACCATCAATCAAGATTTGGGCGAAGAAGTCATCGTTACGGTCATCGCCGCTGGATTTGACGAGAACCGTAAGATTGAGCTAGACAAACTGGGGACTGACGACTATGTTCGTCCTACCGATGCCCCCGATCTTGATGATGACGATGAACCCATTACACCCAAAGGCACCAACAAGAAGAAAAAGAAAGACAAGAAAAATAAGAAAGCTAAAAGGAAACCACCTTCGACGACAAAACCGGATGCAGAAACTGACGATGCGTCAAAAACCAACATCCCATCCTGGTTGAAATCGCGCTTCAAATGATGATTTCAAGAAAGTATGTCACGCATACTTTCTTTTTTTATGATATGATGGTAAAGGGGGGAGTACTATGCGCAGCCTATACAATGCCATCTATCTCATCGTTGTTTTTGTTGCGGTCGTCGTTATGTGGGGATTTGAAGAAGACGTCCCGGTCATGTTGCAGTGGTTGCTTGGCACCGTGTTGCTTGTCCTGACGGCAGTCTTTACTTTTATCAACAGGAGGCATCGTCGTGAATAGAGCGCTTCTTGATTGGCTCAGTGCCAACTATCCCGATGTCGCCGTCGTGATGGCAAGCAAATACTTGACCGATGCGGCGGCTTTTAAGCCGTTTATCGAGGCCGGCATCTTGGACTTTGGTGAAAATCGAGCTGAGGCTTTGCTTGAAAAAAAAGCCTGGTTCAAAGATCAACCGATTCGTTGGCATTACATCGGAACGTTGCAGACCAAAAAGGTCCGGAAGGTCATCGAGCATATTGATGTACTGCATGCTTTGGACCGGCTGAAACTCGCTGAGGCAATCGAAACACATCGCACAGGTGTCTTGCCTTGCTATGTGCAAGTCAACATTTCAAATGAGCCACAAAAACAAGGTGTTGCCATCGCTGAAACCGTGGCTTTTGTCAAGCAGCTGTCATCGTTTAAACACCTCCGTGTCATCGGCCTAATGGGGATGGCTGAGGAAACTGAAGACACGGAGCGCATCCGCGCGCAGTTCAATACACTGCGCCAGTTGCGGGATGAGATTCATCAAGATTATCCCGATGTGAGGGGACTGTCGATGGGTATGACACAGGATTATCATATCGCTTTGGAACTCGGTTCAAGCGTGTTAAGATTAGGTCGGATATTGTTAGCGGGGGAATCGTATGGGACGTAAAGAAAAAACTGCTTATGCACGAACAGCGTTTATCAAGATGTCAGAAGACATCGATGTGTTTGATCTTGCTGACAAGTTGATGTTGCGCCAGCCGCTCATTGTCAACTTCGAAACCTATGATCTTGTCGAAAGCAACCGCGTCATTGTGTTTCTGAGTGGCGTGATTTATGCACTCGATGGTGAGGTTGAAGTGCTACGGGAACGCATTTTTGCTTTTGCAACGAAACCGGACATGAAAGACAAAACCTTACGAGAGTTCATCGCCCGATACAAAGAATAAGTCCCGAGGTGTTTCACATGACCGTTTTAATTCTCGCACTCAGTGCCCTGTATTATGTGCTACAAATCTATTTTTTCATTTTGATTGCGTATGTGTTGCTCAGCTGGGTCCCTGACATCAAGCAGACCCGCTTTTACTATATGCTCCATGTGCTGGCCAACCCCTATATGCGACTTTTTCGGGGGATTATTGTCATCGGCGCGTTTGATTTCACACCGATTGTCGGGTTCATGCTTTACAGTTTCGGCCTCAATGCGTTTGGTCAGATGATTCAATCATTATAAGGAATATGAGTTAGGAGTGTTACCATGATTTTTGATTTTAAGACAAACCGGTTGATTTTTGGCGTCGGGATGGGTATTTTGTTCGCTTTGACGTTGGTTCTTGTGGCAGTCTTTCAGGTGGATTTGTTCACCATTTTGCTTTTGTCTGCAGTCTTTATCCTGATGATCAATATCCTGATGAAAAGGGTGGCCAATCGGGCCTATCAGCACGTCCATCAGTTGTTGTTCATTTACTGTGATGCGGAAAGTTATCTCGAGCATGTACTGGCTTTGTACAAGCGCGGATCACGGGCAAGAAAGATTTTTACAGGTGTCAAATGGCAAAATGTCATTATGGCGCATGTTTTCACCGGTGACTTTGACGAAGCTGAAAAGCAGTATGAAGCGTTCAAGGAAACGTTTGGTCAAATGGCAGAAGGTCAAGGTTCGATGCGTTTTTCCCACCTCATCATTGAAGCACTGCTCGCCGTTTTTCAACATCAAACAACCCGCTTAGAAGCGGCACTTGAGCGGCTTGAGGGCGATATTGATCGACTGAAGGGCCCCTCACAACAATACGTCCGGGAAAACCCGTACTCAGTCTATTATATGATTCGTCGCGCGCAAGCGTTTCTAGAAAGTGATGATCTTGATACGCATGCCCTTGTCCACGAACTCCAAGAAGCCAACGAGTTTTTGCGCACGTGCCTGCTCTACATTTTGTTGAAGCACGATAAGATCGATGAGACGGTCGCACAACCTTTCACAAGGATGGAGCGGAACACGTTGTTTTATCTTGATACACAGAGAAAGTTTTAAAAGGGTTGAAAAAAACATCAGTTTTGGTATAATGATATAAAGTCACTGAAGCGGACACGTCTTCAAAAGATTGATCGTTACAGAGAGCGGTGGCGTGCTGAAACACCGTACGATGCTTCTGAAGGTATCCCCGTTGAGATGAGGGTCCGACATGTAGGGTCCTCCGTTTCCCACGTTATGGGTTAAAGTGCCGGTGCAAGCCGGAACAAAGGTGGTACCGCGGATTCCATCCGTCCTTTCTTAAGGACGTTTTTTTTATACTAAGGTGTCTTCAGGCACCGAAGGAGGATCACGATGAAAGACTACAAAGAGACATTGCTGATGCCTAAGACAGAGTTTCCTATGCGGGGCAATCTTGGCAAAAATGAACCGACGTGGCAAGAAAAATGGGCAGCAGAGGCTGTCTATGAAGCCCGTTTGACTAAAAATGAGGGCAACCCGACCTACACGTTGCATGATGGACCGCCTTATGCAAACGGCGATATTCATATCGGCCATGCCCTAAACAAGGTGCTCAAAGATATTATCGTCCGGGAAAGAAACATGCGCGGTCGCTACGCCCGGTATGTACCTGGCTGGGATACACATGGCTTACCCATTGAATCGGCGCTGACGAACAAGGAAAAAGTCGATCGCAAGAAACTCACGCTGGCGGAGTTTCGGGAAAAATGTGCCGATTACGCAATGCGTCAAATCGAGATCCAGAGAACGCAGTTCAAACGACTGGGCGTACTGGGTGAATGGGACAAGCCGTATGTGACCCTCGACAAGAACTATGAAGCGAGTCAGTTGCGTATCTTTGCAAAAATGGTCGAGAAAGGTCTGATCTTCAAAGGTCTGAAACCTGTCTTTTGGTCGCCCTCTAGTGAGACGGCGCTTGCGGAAGCTGAAATCGAGTATCAGGACAAAAAGTCACCATCTGTCTATGTGGCGCTTGAGGCGGTTGAGCGCGGTCCGTTTACGCAAGCATTCGCTTTTTTGATCTGGACGACGACACCTTGGACCATTCCGGCAAACTTGGCGGTTGCCGTCAATGAAGGTTTGGACTATGTACTCGTACGCGTCGATGGCAAGCATTATGTATTCGCGCAGGCATTGCTCGATACATTGAAGGACATCCTCGCCTTTACCGAGGTTGACATCATCAGTCAAGTCAAGGGTAGCGAACTGCTCGGATGTACATACAAACATCCGCTCTATGATAGAATCAGTCCGATTTTACCGGGACATCACGTGACGACGGAATCAGGTACGGGTCTGGTGCATATCGCACCTGGACATGGTGAAGACGATTTCATCATCGGTCAAAGTCACGGTCTTGAAACCTTGTGCCCTGTCAATGCAACCGGCCATATGACCGCTGAAAGCGGCCCTTATGAAGGACTGTTTATTGAAGATTGTTCCAAAGCGGTCGTGCAAGACCTTGATCGACTCGGCGCCTTGCTCAAGATGACCTGGGTCACCCATAGTTATCCCCACGACTGGCGGACGAAACAGCCGGTTATTTTCAGGGCGACCGACCAGTGGTTTGCCTCGATTGAATCATTGAAGCAAGACTTGCTTGCGGCCGTACACGCCATTGAATGGACGCCTAAATGGGGTGCGCAGCGGATGGAAAACATGATCAAGGACCGAGCCGCGTGGTGCATCAGTCGCCAGCGTGCTTGGGGCGTGCCGATTCCAGTCTTCTACCACGAAGACGGCAGCCCGATTCTTGATAGCGAAATCATCGAACATGTTGCGGATCTTTTCGCTGAGCACGGTTCAAACATCTGGTTTACTTGGCCGGTGGAAGATCTGTTACCTTCGGGCTATGCCGATGTTGTACGCAGTCCTCAAAGTGCCTTCCGCAAAGAGACGGACATTCTCGATGTCTGGTTTGACTCGGGGACGTCGCATCTTGGCGGGATGGTCGACTTCAATCTGCCCTATCCAGCCGATTTATATCTTGAAGGTTCTGATCAATACCGCGGTTGGTTCAACTCGAGTCTTTCAACCGGCATTGCGGCAAACGGAAAGTCCCCTTACTTGCAATGTGTCACCCATGGTTTCGTACTGGATGGCGAGGGTCGGAAGATGAGCAAATCGCTTGGCAACGTGGTCGACCCCATCAAAGTCATGGATCAACTGGGTGCTGATATTTTACGTCTTTGGGTGGCCAGTGTTGACTATCAAAGTGATGTGCGTATCAGTCAGGATATGATGAAACAAGTCAGCGAACACTACCGGAAAATCCGCAACACGTTCCGTTTCATGCTTGGGGCGCTCGATGGTTTCAACCCCAACTTGCACACAGTCAAGACGGAGGATATGCCGGAAATCGATCGGTACATGATGCAGAAGTTGCATCATTTGATCCGCAAAATCGATCTAGCCTATGCGGCCTATCAATTTGATGACGTCACCCGGCTTGTCACGCAGTTTGTCACCCGGGAGCTCAGCGCATTTTATCTCGATTACACGAAAGATATTTTATATATCGAACGCGCAGCGGATCCGCAACGTTTAAGTGTTCAAACCGTCATTTACGAAGCACTGACAGCATTGCTTAAGTTGATGACACCCATTATTCCGCATACGACAGAAGAGGCCTATGCGTATTTGCCAGGCCGCACTGAAAGCAGTGTCTATCTTGAAAACATGCCTGAATCTAAACTGCCGATTGACACTGAACTTCTTGCCCGTTATGACGCATTCATGCACTTGCGTGATCATGTTCTCAAGGCGCTAGAAGAAGCGCGAAATGAAAAAGTTATCGGTAAAAGCTTACAAGCACATGTGGTGCTTTATCCGGATGCTCCGACACGAAAAGTGCTTGATGAGATCCGCAATTTGGACAAATTGTGTATCGTCAGTGCCCTAACCATTCAAGATACCGGGACGGGACAATACACATTCCCAGGCGTGTCGATTGATATCTTGCGTGCCGAAGGTGAAACGTGTGCACGCTGCTGGCATGTTCGCGAGGTGGATGAAGCCTCTTTATGTGACCGTTGCCGTGACGTGATTGAAGGCCGGTAGACATTGCATTCGCTTGCGCTATCGGGTACAATGGTAGTTGAACCATTGAGGAAACCACAAATATTAAGGAGGCCCTTATGGCGTTAATCAACCAAATGATTGATCACACATTTCTCAAGCCCTTCGGGACAAAAGAAGACATCGACACCTTGCTCGATGAAGCGTTGACGTACCAGTTTAAAAGCGTCTGTGTTCATCCGACCTGGGTGACCTATGCAGCGGAGAGTCTGAAAAAATCTGAGGTGCTTGTCTGTACGGTCATCGGCTTCCCTCTTGGGGCCTCGACAACACGGACTAAAGTGTTTGAAACAGAAGATGCCCTGCGTAACGGTGCCGATGAAATCGACATGGTGCTCAATGTAGGCTGGGTGCTTGAGGGTCACTATGACAAGGTTGAAGAGGAGATACAGCGGATCAAGGAAGTGTGCGGTCTAAAAGTATTGAAAGTCATCCTTGAAACGTGTTATCTCGATGCAGAGCAAATTGCCCGAGCTACCGAAGCAGCGGTCAAAGCCGGGGCGGATTTTGTGAAAACCAGCACGGGCTTTGGGACAGGCGGTGCCACACTTGAAGCGGTGACCATCATGGTCAAACATGCACAAGGTCGCGGTGTCAAGGCCAGCGGTGGTGTGAAAACGGCAGAGGATGTTCAAAAAATGGTCGATTTAGGCGCAACGCGAATTGGGACTTCAAGCGGTGTATCCCTTGTACAAGGGAAAACCGCCCAGACCGATTATTAAAGGAGAGATGCTCATGTCAATTCCAACCCCTCATATTGCCGCACATGATGCGGCGGACATCGCCAAACTCGTTTTGATGCCGGGCGACCCACTGCGCGCGAAGACCATCGCCGATACGTATCTTGACAATGTCAAGCAGTTCAATACCGTACGAAACATGTTCGGTTATACAGGCACGTACAAGGGGCGTCCAATTTCGGTGATGGGCAGCGGAATGGGTATGCCCTCTATTGGCATTTATTCTTATGAGTTGTTCAAGTTTTATGGCGTCGAGGCCATTGTGCGCATCGGTTCATGCGGTGCGTACGATCCGAAACTGAAACTTTACGACGTCTTACTCGCTGTCAGTGCCTACAGCGAGTCATCGTATGCCCGCACCCAATCCGGCGATTACGATGATGCTTACACCTATCCAAGCACCGTACTCAACCAGCAAATTGAAGCCGGTGCCAAAGCATTGGGTATCCCACTGACCAAGGGCGTCATTCACTCAAGTGACGTGTTCTACCGGGAACACTTTGATGATTACAAGACAATTCACCGTGAGCATAATGCCATTGCCGTTGAGATGGAGGCGTTTGCACTCTTTCACAATGCCCGGGTGACCGGCAAGCAGGCCGCGTGTCTGCTTACGGTATCCGATTCTTTGGTTACCCATGAAGCCACCACGGCCGAAGAACGGCAAAATGCGTTTACTAAAATGATGGAAATCGCCTTATCACTTACATAAACTTGAAAAGTGCTTCGGCACTTTTTTTGGAGGGCCTATGGACTTAACCGTTAAACAGCATGAACAGACATTGTACCACTATGTGCGGACTGAACAGTTCAAAGCACGCATTTTGAACGTGCGTTTCATGGCCGATCTAGACTGCATCGACCCAACCACGCGCGGACTCATGTCGGCGATGCTGCGGGCGAAAAACAAAGTCTATCCAACCCGCCGCAAGTTGCGACAGCAGTTAGAGACGATGTATGATACGGTGTATTCTGCCAGCGTGTCGCGTTTTGGGACCAAACATGTCGTCGATATGACGCTCATCATGATTGATGAACGGTTTACACTCGAAGGGACGCTGCTTGAAGAAGGGGTGCGCTTTTTGCGTGATGCGCTTAGGCAACCTTTGTTTGAATCGACGACGCTTGAAGAAGAAAAGCAGTTTCTCATCGACTATTTCAAAGCCGAATACGCCAGCAAGAGTCGTTATGCTCAAAAAAGGTTTCAACACCACCTGATGCAACAGCACCCTTATCGAGGCCACGCCTATGGCACCATTGAAGCGGTGGCTGGTGTCACGCTTGAAGCCATTGAAGACGCCTATAAAACCATGTTACAAGAAGATAGCGTCTACGTGTCTTATCTCGGACCTGAAGACCCTAAAGAGGTCCATGAACAGCTTACGCAGGCGTTGTCATTGACAAGCGGGCAGGCAAAGACGCCTATTTTGTATCGACATGCCTTCACCCCGATGGCATCGATGAAGGAAGCCCATCCCGTGACACAACAGCGTTGGTTCACTGCCTTAAAAAGCGACATCTACTTTCAAGATGATGATTATTATGCGATGCTGGTCACGAATACGTTGCTTGGTGAGGGTGGTGATTCCTTGCTTTTCAAAACGGTTCGCGATGACCATGCTTTGGCCTATTATGTTGGCTCAAGTTACTCGCCTTTCACCGGATTAGTCAGCATCACCAGCGGGATGGATGCCCGCAATATCCCCAAAGTCAAGGAACTTGTCGCGAGGATCATCGAAGACATCCAAAATGGTCGGTTCAGCGATGAGGACCTAATGCTAGCGAAAACGTATCTAACAGGTCACTACAAGAAAAGTTACGATGCACCAGGGGCCCTGATTGCTAGAGCCCTCAATGCCTCACTCTTCAACTTGCCTTTCACGGAAAATCGCTTCCTCAAGGCAATCACAGCGGTCAAGCGCGAAGCCGTCATACGGATCGCGAGTCGACTCATACCCGTTTTTGATTTCGAGTTTGGAGGTGCATCCGGTGACGACTCAATATTATAAGCAATACGGTGAGACCGTACATCGTCTCACCTTACAGGGCCGCTTGCCTGTGACGTTCATCGAAAAACCTGGCTACCACAAGGTTTATGTGACCTTGACAGCACCGCTTGGTGCGGTTCACCGTCACTATCTCGATGCATCCGCAGCACGCAAAGAAGTCCCAGCTGGCATCGCTCATTTTCTCGAACATAAGATTTTCGAGCAAGTAGGCGAAGATATTTCCCGTCATTTTGCCCTCCATGAAGCGCAAGTGAATGCCTATACGGAGCATCACCGAACAACCTATTTGTTCAGTGCCACGAATCATGTACTTGACAATACGGTCCGGTTGCTCGAGATGTTTTTTTACCCGCGTTTCACACCTGAAGGTGTCGAAAAGGAAAAAAACATCATTATTGAAGAGTTGAACATGCATCTTGACAACCCCCATTACCAGCAGTATTATCAGCTGCTCAAGCATATGTTTCACGATCATCCTGTCACTGTGGACATTCTCGGCACCAAAGAGAGCATCCAGGCCATTAGTTACGAAGCTTTGTCAAACGTGCATCGTGCATATTATCAACCGGAAAAGTGCCACTTGACGCTTGTGGGCGATCCTCAACATCTCAAAGTACTTGAAGCCTTAGAAGCCCATGTCACCTTGCCTACAGGTCAAGGCACAGATGTTCAGGACTTCAGTCATGCTGAAGCAACGTGTGTGGCATCCAGCGGCAACGTACTGGAAGCGGATGTCCTAATGCCAAGTGTCATGTTCGGGATCAAACGTATGCAAGAAGGCCGCCTGGAAAAAGAAGAAAAACTGCGCCATCAAATTGCCACCACACTCTTTTTTGATTTGGTGTTTGGTCAAAGCGGCCCTTATTATGAAGCGTGGCTGGATGCGGGGCTCATCAATGACGCCTATGACTATGAAGTATCATTTGAACCTTCCTACGGTATGGTGTTCATCTATGCCGAAACCGATAAGCCAAAAGCGTTTGTTCAAACATTACATGAAACCATGTCGACCCTCGCAACCACCGCACCGATTGAAGAGGACGACTTCAAGCGTGTCAAACGGCAAATGCTTGGCAACTTTGTTCGGTCACTGGATGCGCTTGAGCATCTCGCGCATGAGTCGGCACGCCTTGCCCTGCAAGGTGTTTCGGTCTACGATCTCCTCGAAGTCGCTCAAACCGTCTCCCTCGCTGCGGTTCGGGATGTTGCCAAAACATTGGCGGCGGACACCTTGTCTTCAGTAACGATGCTACCAATACCCACAAATAAAGCGCCTGACAGCGAATAAGCCGTCAAGCGCTTTCTTCATCAATCCAAGCCTCAAGCATGTCCCGTATGTCACCGAAAATGGTCTCCCTAACCGTTTCCTGAAGTATCTCATGGCGTAAGCCTTGATAACACCGGGATAGGATGCGTTGCTTGCAAAACGGTGCATATAAGGTCGACAATGTGTCCACCCCTGCTCCAAAATCACACACTGGATCTTCATCACCGCACAAAATGGCCAGATGTCCCGTCACGCTATCGTGTTTCAAATGATGGACCTGTTGTGCCTTGAGCATCAATGACATCAGCACGATTTGCGATGTAATGGTAAAAGGCACACCGATTTCCGGGTCATTCTTAGCGAGGGTGCGTATGTCTTCATCGTGGGTTACCCACTCATCACGATGGGTGATTAACCCGCGCTTGACCATGGCTTTGTATGGTCGATCCTGCGTCAGTCTTGTCAAAAAACCTGAAACGTGGGTCGGTCCGAAAAATCGTCGCAGACCTTTAGCCACCTGACGAACGACACGCAGTTGCCAGGCGGAAAAGACGGAAGAACCGATCAACATCGTACCATCGGTCGCATCCGGTTGTTGATGCAAGACGCTACGCATCACAAAAGCGCCCATAGAGTGAGCAATGGCGAAAACCGGTCGGTGGGGAACCCAACCCCTTGCCCAGGCAAGGACCGTCAAGACATCCTCAATCAAGTCTTGTGCCTGGGCCGTATCGCCCATGTGTGTCGAGGTCTGATTGTTCAAGTTCTTACCATGGCCACGTTGGTCATAGGTTAAAACAGCAAAGCCAGAACGCGCTAAAAAAGATGCGAACTCACTATAGCGTCGTCCATGTTCTCCAGCACCGTGGATGATGAGAATCACAGCTTTAGCAGGTGGACTTGGATCAAAGCAGTAAACCGGTACAGCGAAACCATCATGCAAGGTGACCCTTGTTTCACGCATGTTCAGCAACCACCTTTCGCAACGCATCAAGCTTTATTTGACGCGGTGCACTTTCAGTCGATGCAAGCAGACGTGCGCGTAAATCCAAGGCATCGGAAGAACCGTTGAGACGGCTAAGGTGAGCACATAGCTTTTTATACACAGTCGGTGGCACACTCAAGGTGACTGTGCCAAGACCGCTAAGCAACCAAGCCGATAAAGGATCCGCAGCCATCTGGCCACAGATGGTCACGGGAATGGCGCGTTGATTGGCGGTGTCAATCACCTTTTTGATGAGCCCCAAAAAGCTGGAATCAAGAACATCATACAACGCTGAAAGCTGCGGGTCATAGCGATCGACTGCAAAGAAGTACTGATGAAGATCGTTGGTACCAATGGCCACGAAATCACACGCATCCGCATAGCGTTCAAAGGCCCAAGCAGCGGAGGGTACTTCGATGAGCGGCCCAAAGTTGACGTGTTTAGGTCGTGGTAAATTACGCGCTTGTCGCGTCTTTAGAAGTTTCTTAGCCATGGAGACGCCCCAAGCATACTCTTCAGGTGTCCTTACCATGGGAAATTCAATATTGAGAATCTTGCCGCCCGCGGCTTCATACAAAGCATGCAACTGTGTGTTCATGACCGAAGGGTGATCCCTTAACCACCGCAGTCCCCGCAACCCAAGTTGAGACGGTGGATTGGCTTGTTCGGTATGCGGGGCAGATTTATCCGCACCATAATCAAATAAACGGACGATGATCGGGACGCCGAGTGCAAAAAAAGGTTGGTACGCAGCCACTTGACCCCCGCGTGTCACATCGTTGAGAAATTCTGTTCTAAACAAGCCGATAGCCGGTGCACCACTGGCCTTGAATGTTGTGATATCGTTGACACCCATGACGTTGACAGCCACGGTGCATGGCAAGTTGGCATGCCCACTTTCAAGGCTTTCGATTGAGGGTCTTTTTTGATTATAGGTCGCACCGTCTTGACGGGCAACAGCTTTGCAAACACATCCTGTGTCACCATCGACATCGACGTAACTGCCTGAGGGAAATGCCGTGTGAAGATGGGTGACTTGCATGATGACAGGTATGCCGAGTTGTTGTGAAACAATGGCGGTATGGCTGTTTAAACTGCCTTGTTCAAGCACGACAGCAACACAACGAGGCTGCATAAGATCTAGTAACACACCCGGGTGCAAGTCACTGGCCATCAAAACGGTGTTCTCATGAAAGACCGGTGTTTTCTGGTTGAAGCCATGATAGTGCGTCAAGACACGCTGCAGCACATCTTTGATGTCTTGTGCCCGCTGTTTGAACTGTCCTTCTTCCATCTTCTCAAACCATGCAACAAAGGCAAGCATGGCGTCTGTATACGCTTCATCACCAGCTTTACCCTTTTCATAAATGGCTTGTTTTGCTTGCGCCATGACGTCTATATCTTTAGCCATGGCAATCTGTGCCTGAAGGATGTCATTCGATACGGACGTGTCTGCATGAGCGAGCGTGTCAGATAATGCCTGCCACGCTACTTCGGCCTGCTTGATGGCATCATTCAGCCGTTCCCAATGCCAGTCGGGATTTTGAGGTATCGGCTTGGCGGTACCAACAGGTGCCGTTTCCACATACCAGTGCACTTTGCCGGTCGCGCGCCCCGGATGGAGTGGTTTACCGTGCAACATAAGCAGAACCTCCCTGTACTTTCTGATAATCATTGTAGCATGACCGCCGGACAAAATAAACGAATTTCCCTTAAACACATTCACATTTAGAGGTCCATGTTGTATAATGATTTAGGTATCATGGACGTGAAAGGCGGTAAACACATGGAAAAAGGACTCGAACAAACGCTCGAGAGCTTCCAAATACGCAAAAGCAAAGCGGAAAAGTTCATACTATTAGGCGGTATTGCCATGGTAGTAGCCGTGTTGATGTTCGCCTTGTTTAGTGAACAGGGCATGGTTGTACCGGGCATCATCATAGGTGTCGTTGCAGCGGTATTGCTCGTAATGGGTTTATCAGGGTTTTCCAAAGTGACCCATGACTTCAAACACAATTTTCTTGTTAAAATGATGGGTGAGTTAATCGAGGATGGCGTTTACGAACCGAAAAACGGTTTGAGTCATCACCAGGTTTATGCCACAGAGTTTCTTAAAAAAGCCGATCGTTTCAAGACCGAAGACATGATTCGCGGCAAGATTGACGGTGTGTCGTTCATCTCAAGCGACGTGAAACTTGAAGAACGTCGTGTCCGTCATACTAAAAACGGAACCCAAACGTATTATGTGACGTACTTCCTTGGGCGCATCTTTGTTTTTGAGTTCAACAAGGAGTTTGATGGTTATCTTCAGTGTCTTGAACAAGGACGCCCCACCGTCAACCGACGTTATGACAAAATTCAGTTGGAGTCCATCGAGTTCAACAAGAAGTTCACCACATACGCCACCAACCCCCATTCGGCGTTTTATGTACTTACCCCGCACTTTATGGAATCGATGATGAAGTTCGAGCGGGAGAACCCCGGCAAACTCGGGTTCTCATTTCTCGATACAAAGCTGTATGTCGGGATCAACAACAACAAGGACACGTTTGAACTGACGATGTTTAGAAAAATCGACAAGCAGCTGATTGAATCGTTCAAAAAGGATATCCAGGTCATTTATGATCTCGTAGATGATCTCAAATTGAATAATGATATCTTTAAAAAATAAGGAGGCCATAAAAAATGATTGATGGTATTTGGATTGCATTAATTGTCATCGGTGTTCTGTTCCTATCTGTTTTGATTTGGTATATTGGCACCATGAACACGTTGCGCCAAAAAGAAGTGAAGGTTGAAGAAGCGGAGTCTGGCATTGATGTTGCTTTGACTAAACGATTCGACGTATTAAGCAAGATGGTCAATACCGTCAAAGGGTATGCCAAGCATGAGGCCGAGACGTTTGAAAAAGTCGTCAAATGGCGTGCAGGTCTGCCTAAGGAACTGTCGCTTGAGCAAAAACAGGAGTTTCAGCAAAAGATGGATGCCGTTCAATCAGGCATTAATGTTGCTGTTGAAGCGTATCCTGACTTGAAAGCGGAAAAAGTATTCACCAATCTACAGCGCTCAATCAGCGATGTTGAGGAGCATTTGCAAGCAGCCCGGAGATTGTACAACTCCAATGTCTCGCTGCTGAACAAACGCATTGTCACGTTCCCAACAAGTATTGTCGCCGGCATGATCGGTATGAGCCGCAAAGCGTTCTTTGAAGCCGAAGCATCCAAACGCGCCGACGTCGACATCAGTTTTTAATCTTTGCATTAGCAGTTGATTTTTCCAAAAACGACCCTAAGCGGACCCGTACGGTCCGTTTTTTCACGTCAAACAAGGTGAAGTTGCCGCCGCCGATGCAATTTTGCACGCAGCGAGCTTCTAAGGTAAAGTGACAAGGTGAACGCGTTCGGGTATGATGGAAGCACAGAAGGAGGTCGACATGGTCAATCAGGTGATTCTTGTCGGGAGACTCGTTTATGATCCCGAACTAAAACTGCTCGATAGTGGTAAAAAAGTCGCCACCATCACGCTTGCTTTGCAGCGGTCGTTCAAAAGTGCCGACTCAGGTACGTATGAAACAGATTTTATCCGCTGTACACTTTGGAGCGGTATTGCCGAAAACACGGTGCAGTACTGTAAAAAAGGCTCAACAATCGGTGTCAAGGCCAGACTGGCGCAGCGCTACTTCGAGTATGGGGATGAAGAATCCTTTACTTACCCCGAAGTGGTCGCGGAAAAAGTCACATTTATCAGCCCCAAGGCGGGCGCGTAACCCCCTTCCCCTGAATACTCCCCCCCTGAAAGACACATCGCCTGCGATGTGTTTTTCCTTATCGGAAAGGATGAAAGTTTGTGATATAATAAATGGGTATCAAGGATGTTTTGCCAGACAACACCAAGGGGGATCATCATGGAGACATATTTAGCATTCTTGCGTGATATTATGGAACAAGGCGTAGACCGCATCGATCGTACTGGCACCGGCACACGGGCGATTTTTGGGTACCAGATGCGGTTTGATTTACGTGAGGACTTTCCGCTACTAACGACTAAGAGCGTACATTTCAAAAGTGTGGTCGCTGAACTGCTCTGGTTCATCAAGGGTGACACCAACATTCGTGATTTGGTGCTTCAAGGGGTTCGGATTTGGAATGAATGGCCATATGCACATTATCGTAAAAGTTCAGCGTACCAAGGAGAAACCTTGGAAGACTTTATCGAAAAGATCAAAATGGATCCGCACTTCGCGGCAAAACACGGTGATCTCGGTCCGGTTTATGGCCGGCAATGGCGTGCTTTTGAAGGGCGGGAAAAGACGGTTGATCAGCTTCAAGAAGTGCTGCGTCTGATCAAGGAAGAGCCGACCTCGCGGCGGATGATTGTCAACAGCTGGAATCCACCGTTGCTTGCCGACATGGCGTTGCCGCCGTGTCATATGATGTTTCAGTTTTTCGTAGCGGAAAACCGCTTGTCGTGTCAGTTGTACCAACGCAGTGCCGATGCGTTTTTGGGCGTCCCCTTCAACATCGCCAGTTACAGCTTGCTGACGCTGATGATGGCGCAGGTGACCGGCCTGAAGCCAGGTCAGTTCATCCATACGATAGGCGATGGGCACATCTATCACGATCATGTCGAGCAGGTGGCGCTTCAATTGACACGCACGCCGAAGCAAAGACCCACGGTCCGACTCAATCCCGAAATCAAGGACTTGTTTGCTTTTACACGTGCGGATATTTCGCTTGAGGCGTATGCGCCCCATCCCGCGATCAAAGGCAAGGTCAGTGTCTGATGATTGCCTTGATTGTCGCTTATGATGAACAGCGTGTCATCGGCCACGGCGGTAAGCTGCCTTGGCATTTGCCAGAAGATTTGGCACATTTCAAAGAGTTGACATTAGGAAAGACGGTGTTGATGGGTCGGAAAACGTACGAATCGATTCTCCAAAGCTTGGGCAAACCTTTACCAAAACGCCACAACATCGTCGTATCAAAAACCTTGTCTAAGGCCGACGGCATTGAAGTTATTCGGGAGCTAGAACCGTGGTTAAACAGGCTTGCACAGACCGAAGAAGAGGTGTTTGTCATTGGGGGTCGCACAGTTTATGAGCGGGCTTTGCCTTATGCCAAACGTCTTTATATCACCCATGTCAAAGGTCGACACGAAGGGGATGTGTTGTTCCCGGAGGTTGATTTCTCGCACTTTGAGTGTCGGCACTATGAGGAAAAAGATACCATGGCTTTCGCCATGTATGAAAGGAAAGATTAGATGGCAACCTTACTGTTTATTTTGGGCACCTTGTTTATGGCATTGGCAACGATTTTTGGTTTCGACCTGACAGAACTGAACGCTTTGAATGCCTTCCTTTGGGTGCTGATTACTTTAGTGGCCGCAGTCGTGTCTTTTGGTGGTGTTTGGGTGTTCATGGGTCTCTTTGTCCTCGTGGTCCGCAACGAGAATCCTCATGGTGTGTGGCGTCACCGAATCATCAATAGCATTGTCACGTTGTTTGTGCGGTTGCTCAACGTCAAAATCACGCTCACAGGGAAAGAAAACATTCCGGATAAAGGCGAAACATTCGTGCTGTACTCGAACCATCAAGTCATCTTTGATCCGCTCTTCATCAAGCCGCTTTTCAAGCACCATCCACTCGTTTTTGTTGCCAAAGAAGAGGCCTTCGATTGGTTTGTGCTTGGGCATTGGCTCAAGCGTATGGGTTACATTTCCATTTCACCGCAGGCCGACCGCAGCGCCGCAGAAAGTATCATCAAAGGGATTCGATTGCTTGGTGAAGGCATTCCCATGGCCATCTACCCTGAAGGCAAGCGCAGTTTTTCCAACACGATGCTACCCTTTAAACCAGGTGCATTCAAACTTGCAACCAAACCGAAAGCAGATATTTTGGTTGCGGCCATCTATGACTTCACGACCATTTTCAAAGGCTGGCCGTTCAAACGGGCCAAGGCTTACGTACATATTTTTCCGAAACTGACATATGAAACGTACAAGGATATGAACACGAATCAGCTGGCCGAACACGTGCGCAGCATGATTCAGTCACAGCTTGACACCTATGCATCCTTGTCGAAATAGACACAGTATGATATGATGGATGTCCAAGATAGAAGAGGATGTGATGTTAATGAGAATGGTTGACCTCATTGAAAAGAAACGTGATCAGAAAGCACTGAGTGCTGAAGAAATCACGTACATTATCGAAGGGTATGTCGCAGGCGATATACCGGATTACCAAATGAGCAGTTTTTTGATGGCTGTCTATTTCAACGGCATGACCCATGATGAAACCATCGCCTTGACTCGGGCAATCTTAGAAAGTGGTGAAACGATTGATTTGTCCGCTATCGACGGCATCAAGGTCGACAAGCATTCCACCGGCGGTGTGGGTGACAAGACGACATTGGTGCTTGGCCCCTTAGTGGCATCATGTGGTGCGAAGTTCGCCAAGTTGTCGGGACGGGGTCTTGGTCATACGGGTGGTACCCTCGACAAACTTGAAAGTATCGAAGGTTTCAACATCGACCTTGACAGTGAGACCTTTGTCAGTCAAGTCAATTCCATCAACATTGCCGTGGCCGGTCAAACAGCTAAGCTTGCACCGGCGGACAAGTTGCTTTATGCACTGCGTGATGTAACGGGAACCGTGCCCAGTATTCCTCTGATTGCAAGTTCTGTCATGAGCAAGAAGCTGGCCAGTGGAGCCGATGTGATTGTTCTCGATGTGAAAATCGGTGAGGGTGCGTTTATGAAGACCTTAGAATCGGCCCGTGAGCTCAGCCGTGTCATGGTGGACATCGGCAAAGCGTTTGACAAAAAGGTCATCGCTTTCATCACTGAAATGAGCCAACCACTTGGCTATGCAGTGGGCAACAAACTCGAAGTTATCGAGGCGATTCGTACATTGCAAGGCAATGGCCCTGAAGATTTGCAGATGTTATGTGTTGAACTGGGCAGCTATTTAATACATCACGCTGGTCTCAGCGATACACTCAAGGATGCCCGCAAGAAAATTGAAGCGAGTATTCAATCGCTTGAAGCCAGTGATTGTTTCCGTGCGCTGCTTGAGCATCAAGGTGGTCAGATGCCAGACTTGAATGATTATATCCATGCTCAGCATATTGTCGCTGTGAAGAGCGAAACAAGCGGTTATGTCAAGACATTGCATGCCCTTGACATCGGTCTTGCGGCCATGCGGTTAGGTGCTGGTCGGGCGAAAAAGGACGATACCATTGATCCAGATGTCGGGATTGTGCTGAACAAAAAGCTTGGTGACCGCGTTGAAACGGGCGATGTCTTGGCCTATGTATATAATAATCTCGATGATATCACCGATATTTTACGAACCGTCATGGACGCATTTGTGCTTGACGAAACGGCGCCGCCTGTCAAACCATTAATCTACGAAATTATTGAATGATCAAACGTCACGGAAGCGTGACGTTTTTTCGTCCCCAAGCCACCCTTGCATGAATCAAAAGATAAAATCCTCAGGTCAAGACGCATTTGTATGGTGTATAATGAAGGCATATCATGATGACAGTGAAACCTTAAACCAATTTGATTCAGGAGGCTACCATGAAAAAAATCAAACAACGTCTCCGTAATGCTCGGGCAATGATCAGTATTCAGACCCATAAGCGACCACGTATTTTTGTCATCGCCACCATGGTGTTCATCAATATTGCGGTTTTGTTGGTCGCGGCCTTCATCGCCCAGCTCATCGCCCCACAGGCCTTTGATTCGTATTTCCATGCCCTGACGAGCGGTAGCATCGTGTGGTTGTTGACGCCAAACTCGATTTTGGCCATCCAAGGCAATCCCCAATTGGTTGTTTTGGCTACCATTGTCTTTATTGTCGGACTGGTGCTGTTTTCTGGAACCATCATCGCCTTGACGACCAATGCGATCAAGGACTACTTTCAAAGCCGGGAAACGGGCAGTGGCCGCATCCGCCTTGAGAACCATATTGTCATTCTCAACTGGAACAGCAAAGTCCCCGAACTGGTTGCGGACCTCGTGCATGTCAAAAGCAAGCATGTCAACTTAATGATTTTGGCTGACATTGACAAGCAACAAGCCCAAAAGCTCATTCGCAATGCCGTCAAGACAGTCCAATCCGACAAACGGAGCATGAAGCAGTTCAATGTTCTCATCAAACAAGGTGATCCCTTGCTGCAAGGTGATTTGTACGATATTTCCATCGATTATGCTGAGGCCGTTCTGATCATGAACCGGGATGTGATTGTACCGAGTACGGAAAAGCTGACCGAATGTGATCTCAATGTCATCAAAATCGTACTGGGACTTGGACAGTTGGCACTGCCTAAAAAACCGACGATTGTGGCTGAAGTGAAGCAAATAGCGACTAAGGAGAAACTGTTGACGATGGCGCGCGTTGTCAAGACCTTGCAAGGCTACTCCATCTTGCCGGTTTGCTTTGACCGACGTCTTGGGCAGATCATCGCTCAAACGATTATTGATAAACACATTGAAGACATCTATCTATCGCTCTTTTCGTTTGAGGGCTCTGAGATTTACAAAGTGCCAAACAGTGATTTTGAGACCGTTCTAAAAAGCCACGATGCGGCAATCCCTGTGAATAAGGAAGGTCCGGATTGCTTTGTGCTCTCGGCCGATGACCACACTAAGATGTCAAAAAGTTCCCACGCGTGTGACCCGGCAAAACTCATCGGTTTACCTTTGTCTGAAAAAAGTGTTCAGGATGTCTACATTGTCGGTCGCAACAACAAGTTATCCTTTATCCTTGAAACGTTTGAGAAGTATGAGCGTCTACACGATAGTTCCTTCCATGCCGAATGGATTGAACAGGATCGGGTGGTCCAACTCGTCGAGCGGCTCAACAAAGATGACGCCCCATTTACCATCTTGCTTTTGAGTGAAGAACACGCCGAAACGTCATCGCTTGACGCGAACGTGATCGATACACTCATCTATCTTGAATCGACTTTGAATAGAGAAGACGCCCACATCATCGTTGAACTATTGGATCCGCAAAATGACCGGCTGATCAAAGATTTCAGCATCGAAAATACCATCATCTCCAATAAAATTGTCTCCTTGCTTTTAAGCAAACTGGCCTTGTTTCCTGAAACCGCACCTTTTTATGAGGATTTACTGACGGTTGAACCATCGGCGCGGGGTAAGGACGACTATGCGATTTTTGTCGAACGGGCAGGTAAAACGTATGAGGGTGACTTTCCAAAGCGATTTCCGACCCTTAAATCACTGATTCAGGGTAGTTACGAAGCCCATCGGAACAAGCTCATCATGTTCGCCATAATACGCGAGGAGAAACTCCATGTCTTTGAAGGCAATCTGCATGCTGAAATCACGTTTGAACTGCGAGAAGATGACTTGTGCGTCTTTATGAAGTTATAAGGGAGGCCGACCATGATTGATGTCATCCACTTCTACAAAGTTCGTGATTTAGACCGTGTCCGGGCGTTTTATGGTGAACTGCTAGGCTTGTCACTTTACAAAGATCAAGGTCTTTGTCTCATTTATGATTTGGATAGCCATGGTAAAATCGGTTTTTGCACCCACCACCCTGAAAACGTTCCGGCCTCGACGTGTATCACGTTCGTTTATGCGACACGTGAGGATGTCGATGCGTGTTATCGGTCTTTGAATGAACGCATCGGACCCTTGCCCACACCGTCTTATAACACGCGGTTTGGCATCTATCATTTTTTTGCCAAGGACTTTGAGGGATTGACTGTTGAGTTTCAAACTTTTTTGTGATGTTTTAGCATCCATCGATCGGATTTCTTTGTGCATTCTCTTTGCTTTTACAAGGTGAACTGTTATACTGAAGTTGTCGAAACACAGGGGAGCTCGGAGAACCGGGCTGAGAGTATTCTTGATACTAGAATAGACCCCACCTGATCTGGGTAATGCCAGCGTAGGAAGTTGCTATAAACGCAGGTTTTGTCCACGTGATCGGGACAAAACTTTTTATATGGAGTGATGCCCGATGGACCAAACACAATCAATACAAAAGATTTCAGAAATGGCCATTTTCATCTCATTTGCCTTTGTCATCGAAGTGGTGTTCAAGGTGTTTCCAAGCATGCCTCAAGGGGGTGGCATCAGTATGGCGATGTTGCCACTGGTTTTGCTCACTTATCGCCGCGGTTTGTTGGTCGGTGTCGCCAGTGGCATGATTTTCAGTATGCTCAACTTCATCCTTGGTGGCATGGTGCTTTACCACTGGGCCTCGTTGTTCCTTGATTACTTCATAGCCTTTGGCGTATTTGGCTTGAGTGCCCTGATTATCAACCGGAACAAGTCAAGCGTCGTCTATTTCACCTTGGCCATCGTCTTTGTTGGCTTGCTTCGGTTTGTCTCACACTATTTAAGCGGTGTGTTGCTGTTTGCCGAGTGGGCCCCTGAAGGCACACCGGCATGGCTATATTCCTTGACGTATAATGCTTGGTACATGGTCCCGACCATTATCCTCAGCGCCCTGGGCGGCTGGTTGATTTTCAAACGACTCAACCCCTTGCTCACCAATGACTTGCTCAATCAAGAAATCTTCAAATACTAGACACTGCTTATCGTCTCATCCCTGATTGTTTCGACAGGCACCGTGGAAACGGTGCTTTTTTTTATGGTATCGCGGTGTTTTATTTCGCGTCTTTTTTCGGGCTTTTTCTTTTTTATTGACCATCAATCGGGTATAATAAAGGCATAAGGAGGGATCGACATGAAAATCATGTTCGTCGGCAGTGAAGCTACCCCGTTTGTGAAGACCGGTGGTCTGGCGGATGTTCTCGGCAGTTTGCCGCAGGCGCTTGTTCGTGAGGGGCATGAAGTCACATTGGTGTTGCCCAAACATCGCGCGATCAAAAAAGCGTATCAACAAACGCTGACCTTCGTCAGGGATTATCGGGTGTCCATCCACACGAAAGAAGAGTATGTCGGCATTGAGAAACTCGAGCACCAAGGTGTGACGGTGTATGTTGTTGACAACGAGTATTATTTTGGTTATCGGGAAAACCTGTATGGTGATTTTGATGATGGTGAGCGCTATGGCTATTTTTGTCATGCCGTTTGCAAACTGCTCCATGAACTGAACGAGTTTCCCGATGTCATGCATCTCAATGATTGGCAGACGGGGCTTATTCCCTTCATTATGAAGAAGAACTATCAACACGATGTGCGCTATCAAAAAGTGAAAACCGTCTTTACGATTCACAACATTGCCTATCAAGGCGTCTTTGCAAAAAGTCTTTTGCCCTACTTGAATGTGCCCTATGGCAGTGAACTTGAGTTTGATAATCAGATTAATTTCCTGAAAACAGCCATTGTGACGGCGGACTATTTAACAACCGTGAGTAAAACGTATGCCCATGAGATTATGCACGACTATTTCGGTTACGGGATGAGCCCATTGCTTGCAGAGCGACGAGACCGTTTGAGCGGCATTATGAATGGTCTTGACTATGATGAGTTCGATCCGGCTCGCGATAAGGCATTAGCGAAAAACTATTCAGTTCGCAATTACGTACAAGGGAAACAAGCCAATAAAGAAGCGTTGCTCAAAATCTTTTATCTAGAGGATAAGAAGTTGCCGGTTATCGGTATGGTGTCACGACTGACTGAAGCGAAAGGCTTCCCCCTTGTTGAAGCGGTCATTGAGACGTTGCTGAGGGAAAAGAAAATCCAGTTTATTGTCTTAGGCAGCGGCGATCACGACATTGAAAGTTTCTTGGGGCACATCAAGCAAAAATATGCCCCGTATGTCGGGGTCTACTTCGGGTATAGCGACGGCATTGCCCGTCAAATCTATGCCGGGAGTGATTTCTTCCTGATGCCATCGCGCTTTGAACCGTGTGGCTTAGCCCAACTCATCAGCATGCGGTATGGCACGTTGCCGATTGTCCGGGAAACCGGCGGGTTGAAAGATTCAGTCCTGCCATTTAACAAGTACACACACGATGGCACCGGTTTTAGCTTCACCAACTACAATGCCCATGAGATGCTTGAAGTAATCCAGGGGGCCCTCGCTGTCTATGATGACCCTACCACCTTCAAGAAACTGATTCGTCGTGTCATGGCTGAAAATTTCACTTGGGAACGTAGCGCCAAAGCTTACGTAGCGCTTTACAAAAAAGTATTGGAGGCATCTTGATGGAAACATTGGCTTTGATTCTCGCCGGCGGTCGTGGATCACGACTCGACCTGCTATCTGAAAAACGTGTCAAACCGGCCGTTCCCTTTGCCGGGAAGTACCGCATCATCGATTTTACGTTGAGCAACTGCAGCAACTCAGGCATATATGATATCGCCATTCTCACACAGTACTTGCCGCTGTCGTTGAATGAACACATTGGTGTGGGGAAACCATGGGATCTCGACCGACGCGATACACGTCTATCCCTTTTGCAACCCAACAAGGAATGGTATGCCGGTACGGCCGATGCTGTATTGCAAAACATCGAATACGTCAAACGCAGTCCTGCCCGCTATGTTTTAATTCTTTCGGGAGATCATGTCTATAAGATGGATTATCGCAAGATGATTAAGACGCACCAAGAAAAAGGCGCTGTCTTGACGATAGCTGTGCAGCCTGTGGCCTGGGAAGAAACGCATCGATTCGGTATTTTGACGACGGACACCGATCACAAAATCACCAAGTTTTCTGAAAAACCCAAACATGCCGATAGCAACTTGGCCTCGATGGGCATCTATGTGTTTGACAAGGACGTCTTGCTCGATGCTTTAACGACGGTTGAGGCGGAAGATCTCGACTTCGGCAAACATATCATTCCCCATCTACTCCAAAACGCATCGGTCTATGCCCATGTTTTTGATGATTACTGGAAAGATGTTGGAACCTATGACAGCTATCTTGAAGCCAATCTTGAGCTCACGGCGACGGTTGATCAAATTCCGCTTGACATGTATGATCGTAACTGGCGCATTTTCACACGCAGTGAAGAGATGCCAGCGGTCAAAGTCGGCAGTAACGCCACCATTAAGCAAGCGCTCATTGCCAATGGCTGTATCATTGCCGGTGAAGTGATCCGCTCAGTTTTAAGTCCGGGTGTCATTGTTCACCCTGGGGCGATTGTGCGGGGTTCAGTCATTCTCAATGACACCGAAATCATGCCGGGTGCGATTGTGGAAAATGCTATTATTGATAAGAATGTTTTGGTTGACTTCGGGGCTAAAGTCGGGCACGGCGACGACCATACGCCTAATCAAGACAATCCCGATTTGCTTTCAAGTGGAATCAATGTCATTGCCAAAGGTGTCAAGATTCCTGAAAACACTGTCATCGAACGCAACTGCCGGATTTTTTCATCCGCCGTTTTCGATGGCAAGACCATCAAAAGCGGATCGACTTTACGGTAAAGTCTTTCGCCGCCCTGATGTGATTAGGGCGGCGTGTTTTTTTTGTAAAGCGTTTTCCACAGCTTGTCTCACATCAGGCAATCATGTACAATGAAGTCAACCATGATGACCCATCTATGGGGTCACAAGAAAAGAGGCGACACGATGCCGAAAACCCGTATTGTCATTCTTGATTATGGCAGCCAGTACACCCGACTGATTGCCAAACGCATTCGTGCGCTTGGCGTCTTCACCGATATTCTCCCTCATGATACCTTCGCAATAACCCTTGCGAATGAGGGTGACCTAGCCGGGGTGGTATTGAGCGGTGGACCGCAAAGTGTGACCGCGGACAATGCCTATCCTCTTGACCCGGCCATCCTTGAGTTGGGCGTTCCAATCCTCGGTATCTGTTATGGGATGCAGCGTCTAGCCCTTGACATGGGGGGGGCCGTTGAACAAAGCGTGCGGCGAGAGTACGGTCAAGCGACACTTTTCCGCCTTCTTGAAGACCCGCTGTTTACGGGCTGGAGTCAAGAAGAGGGGGTCTGGATGTCGCATGGCGACCATATCGAAAGCATCCCGCAGGACTTTGAACAACTCGCCCAAAACAGTGCCGGTATTTGTGTGGCGATGCGTCATATTAGTTTGCCGGTATATGGCATCCAGTTTCATCCTGAAGTGCGACACACAGCGCGTGGTGAAACCTTGTTGCAAAATTTTGTGCAGACGATTTGCCAATGCGAGCCGCTTTGGTCAATGGAAAACTTTATCGAAGACACACTAGAAGAAATCCGTGCCACGGTGGGCGACGAACAGGTACTGCTTGGTCTGTCAGGCGGTGTGGACTCGAGTGTAGCGGCCGTCTTGATCGACCGCGCTATCGGTGCGCAACTTACGTGTGTCTTTGTCGACCATGGCTTCTTAAGAGAAGGCGAAGCAGACGCTGTCATGCAGACATTTGGTGAAACATATCAGCTCAACATTGTCAAAGTCGACGCCCATGAGCGATTCATGACCGCTTTGGCCGAAGTTGACGATCCTGAACAAAAACGCAAAATTATCGGTCGCCTCTTCGTGGACGTTTTTACCGAAGCGGCCCAAAGCCTTGGTGAATTTGCGTATTTGGCTCAGGGCACATTGTATACGGACATCATCGAGTCTGGTACCGGCGCCGCAAAAACCATCAAGTCACACCACAATGTGGGTGGTTTGCCTGAAACACTTGGATTCAAGTTGCTTGAACCGCTCAAGACGCTGTTTAAAGATGAGGTCCGCGAGGTCGGGACACTTCTTGGGTTGCCCGAAGCGATGGTGCACCGGCAACCGTTTCCCGGACCGGGCTTGGCGATTCGCGTTCTGGGTCCGGTTGATGCAAAGCGGGTGGCGATGGTACGTCAAAGCGATGCCATCTTGCGAGAAGAAATCAAGCGCCATAATCTTGAACGGGACATTTGGCAATATTTTACCGTCCTCACACCCATCAAAACGGTCGGCGTTATGGGCGATGGACGGACTTACGAAAACGTCCTCGCAATCCGTGCCGTCACATCGGTGGATGGGATGACAGCCGATTGGGCCAAAATTCCTTATCCCGTCCTTGAGCAGCTCGCTCGTCGTCTTGTCAATGAGGTCCTTGGCATCAATCGTGTCGTCTACGATATCACATCCAAACCGCCCGCGACGATTGAGTGGGAATAGGAGGCCGTCCATGTCTGAAAAAATAGTCCAAAAAGGGTATACATTCGATGATTTGTTATTGATACCTGCACATTCCAATGTGTTGCCTAAGGCGGTGTCCCTTCACACTCGGTTGTGCCGGGACATTACACTGGCTCTACCCATCGTAAGCAGCGCTATGGATACCGTCACCGAAAGTAGGATGGCCATTGCGATGGCCAGGCTCGGCGGACTGGGGTTTTTGCACAAAAACATGTCGATTGCGCTACAAACCGATGCGGTGCATCGTGTCAAAAAGAGTGAAAGCGGCATGATTACCGATCCGGTTACCTTGCGGGCGGACCAAACGCTCGCCGATGCTGAAGCGCTGATGGCACACTACAAGATTTCCGGATTTCCAGTTATCGAAGAAGGCGGACGCTTGATCGGCATTCTAACGAACCGTGATGTCCGCTATCGTGACCATCTCAACTATACCGTCGGTAGCACAATGACGCAAAAAGGCTTGATTACAGCCCCTGTTGGGACTTCGCTTTTGGAAGCGAAACAGATTTTACTTGAAAGCCGCATTGAAAAACTGCCCATCGTTGATCAGCACGGCGTTTTGCAAGGTTTGATAACCATCAAAGACATCGACAAGGCCCGTCGTTATCCGGATGCGACCAAAGATGCGCAAGGTCGGTTGCGATGCGGCGCGGCAGTCGGGGTGGGTCCGGATACGCTCAAGCGTGTCGCCAGTTTAGTCGAAGCCCATGTGGACGTCATTGCCGTTGACTCGGCACACGGACATTCCGAAGGTGTCATCGAGACCGTGCGCCAATTGCGTACCCACCATCCGAAACTGGCCATCATCGCCGGAAACATCGTCACCGCCGCCGCAGCCGAAGCGCTGATTCAAGCGGGGGCAGACGCCTTGAAAGTCGGTGTCGGACCAGGTTCGATTTGCACGACACGTGTCATCGCTGGTGTGGGTGTACCACAGCTGACGGCCATTATGAATGTTGCGGCCGTGGCCGAAAAACATGGTATCCCTGTGATTGGTGATGGGGGCATCAAGTATAGTGGCGACATTGCCAAGGCGCTTGCGGCGGGTGCGGATTGTGTCATGCTCGGGGGCTTGCTTGCTGGTTGTGAAGAATCACCAGGAGAAGAAATCATTTTCAATAATCGGCGTTATAAAGTCTATCAAGGCATGGGCTCGATTTCAGCCATGCGACGCGGTTCGAGTGATCGGTACTTCCAAGGCGACACCAGCAACTTGAAGAAACTGGTACCAGAAGGTATCGAAGCCCGCGTACCTTTCAAAGGCAAGGTCGAGGACGTCTTGTTTCAGCTTGCTGGCGGCTTGCGTTCAAGCATGGGCTATTGTGGTGCTGTCGACATTCCCGCTTTGCAAAAGGACGGTCGTTTTGTGGCCATCACACCAGCGGGGCAAAAAGAGTCGCATCCCCATTCCGTCGAACTGACGCAAGAGTCACCCAACTACCATCGTGAATCCCAGCACTAAAGATATAAAAACCATGAGGATAGGCATCCCCATGGCGGATTTGAAAGCGTACAAGAGACATGGCAAGAACTCTAACAATCATCGATGAGCCTGTCAACTGCAACGAGGTAGTCGATGCTTGGCCGGTAGCCGATTTTGACGGGCAAGGCTTGTGTGACCAGTTCCTCATAGGTCATCGATTTTCGTCCTTTTTCAGCGCGTTTCACAAACTGTGCCAACACCTTGTATGGCAAAAGGTGAACGGTGCCGTGTGTCTTGAAATAGATTAGGATGAACGCTAAACCGCCATGCTTGTTGACGGCCTCAAGGTGGTCAATTTGGTGGGCGTGAATATTTTTGAGTGGAAACGATGTGGCACTGTGCGATTCCTTGACGTCAAAATCGATGTAATATCCGCGATAGATGCCATTGTAGTCCGTCGTAGAGGGCACTTTGTAATAGGCTTCAACAATTTTCGCCAATTGCCTTTTCGGATAATCTACCTTGACAATTTGGACGGGTGTCGGTTTTTTGTGGATGACGGCTTGCTGGTTCAAACGATAAAAAGTGTTTGATTCGTCAATCAAACGTTCAAAATCCATGCCCCGATTGGTCGCATCCATAGTTTGAGAAATATAGGGGCCCTTTTTGTTGGGATAGTTAATCATCACGTTGCACCACCTTCAAGTCCTGATAGTTTCAGTGTACCATAATTGCACGACCCCGAACACAAAAAATGGAATTGGTCCAATCTGTGGTATAATGGTTGGGACAAACCTGTAAGGAGGACTCGCCGTGTCACATATTAAATTTTTCGCATTAGGCGGTCTGGGTGAAGACGGTAAAAACATGTATTGTCTTGAAATCGATGGCGATCTATTCATTCTCGATGCGGGGTTGAAGTATCCGACGCAAGAGCTATATGGCGTCGATGTCATCTTGCCAGATTTTTCCTATTTGCGCGAGAACAAGAAACGATTGCGTGCCCTATTTTTAAGTCATGGGCATGAAGATCACATCGGTGCCGTACCCAGCCTGCTACGCCAGTTTGACTTGCCTGTCTATGGGAGTTATTTTACTTTGGCGTTGCTGAAGGATTCACTCGTAGAAGCCGGTATGGATCCTAACGCGTATCAGCTCAATGTTGTTACGAAACAAGACCGGATTACTTTTGGCAAGACAAGCATCAGTTTTTATCAGTCAACGCATTCAGTTCCCGAATCATTCGGCATTGTCATGCAAACGCCCGATGGTGCCATCGTGTACAGCCCGGATTATACGTTTGATCAAAATGTCAGTCGGGCATACAAAACCAGTTTTGAGCGGTTGGCCGAGGTGGCAGGTAAAGAGGTACTCGCTTGGTTAACAGAAAGCCTTGGCGCAGAACGCTACGGCCATTCACACACGAGTCGTAATCTTGACCACGCCCTCAACCAAGCCTTTTTCAAGGCAGAAAAACGGGTGATTGTTTCAGCCTTTTCAACCGATATTTTCCGCATCCAGAAAGTTATCGATGTCGCGTTGAAATACGAACGGGACATTGCCATCATCGGTCGCAAAACACAGCGGATGGTCGACATCGCCATCAATCTGGGGTATTTGCGCATTCCTGATGACAAGCTAATCAACCTGAAGTTCATCAGCGAGCACAACACAAATGACCTTGACAATGCCTTAGTGCTTGTCACAGGGGAGCGGCACGAACCGTTTCACATGCTTCAGCGCATGGTTCGTAAACTTGATCGCTTGATTCACATGAAAGAGACCGATCAAGTCATCTTGATGACCCCGCCGGTTCCCGGGACGGAGCGGATTGCGGCCAGAACACTCGATATTCTTTACCGCAATGACATTCACATCGTCAACATCGACAAAAATGTCCTGCCGCCCTCTCATGCGAGTAGTGAAGACATCAAACTACTTGCCAACATTCTCAACCCCAAATACATTATCCCCGTGGTCGGTGAGCACCGGCATTTGTTTGCCCTAAAGAAGTTGGCGCTATCGATTGGCTATGATGCTTCACACATCAAGGTGCTTGACAATGGACAAGTGCTTGAGTTCATCGATGGTGAGGCTAAAAAAGATACGTACTCCATCAACTCAGGCGATGTTCTCATCGACGGTATTCTTGAAGGTGATATCAGTGACATCGTATTAAGAGACCGTGAAATCCTTGCCCAAGACGGTGTCTTGATGATTGTGGCCAATGTCGACAGTAAAAACAAGACATTCGTCGGTGAAATCGAAATTGTCTCACGTGGCTTTGTCTATATGCGTGAAAACGAACCACTCATGCTCGAAGTAGCTGAAGTAGTGGATAAATCGGCCAAAGAGTTTTTCAAGGCCAAGTATATCGACTGGCGCGCCATGAAGGATAAACTGCGAGATGATGTAGCGCGTCATCTTTACCATGCGACCAATCGCCGTCCGATCGTCATCAGTGTCCTCATCGACACGCCTTCACGGAAAAGTGTATGAAACTGATTGTTTGTGAAGACAACCTCGTACCCGATGATGTTGCCCATCTGACACCACGTATCGGCGTGCGTGCTGTTTTGAAACATGCCGATCAGTTCGTGATCATCTATCACCAAGCTTGGGATTTGTATACGTTGCCTGGGGGCGGTGTCGAACCGGGTGAGTCCCTTGAAGGCGCCTTGCACCGGGAGATGATGGAGGAGACGGGCTATCTGGTCCGTGTCATCCGAAAAACACTGACTTTGACAGAGTACTATAGAGATAGTGTGTGGGAACATCACATTTACTTATGCGAAACGGCAGGTGCGCATCATCCCCTTAACCTCACCAAAGAAGAAATCGCGGCCGGCCATGAAGTCCAGTACTTAAGCAGCGCAGAAGTCCTTGCGTTATTTACCGGACATAGCAGCCCCAAAGAAAACGCGGCCAATATTTATCACCGCGAGTTTCTTGGTTTTATCCACAGCGTTGAAGATTATCAATAGCGTAGTTTGATACACCAAAAGACCCACCCGGATACGATATTGTATCCGGGTTTACATTCACGTGCATTGTGTTATAATGGTTAAGGACAAATTTAGGAGGTAATTCCATATTATGGCAAAACTAGAAAAAATCTCGGATGCACGCGTCAAGCTGACAGTTGAGGTCTCTGCCGCGCAGTTCGAACACGGTCTTGATTATGCCTTTGATCAAATCAAAGATGACGTCGAGATCAAAGGTTTCAGAAAAGGCAAAGTGTCACGCAAGGTCTTCGAACAACACAAGGGCGTTGAATCACTTTATGAAGATGCAATCAATCACGTCATTCAAGAGACCTATCATGTCGCCGTTGAAGAAGAGAACCTCGATGTCGTCGCCCAACCCAAAATCGATCTCGACATCACCGCTGTCAAGAAAGGCGCTGGTTTCACTTATACTGCAACGGTTGCCATCAAGCCACCTGTCACACTCGGTCAGTACAAGGGCTTCACGTACAACATTGAGTCGACTGAAGTAACCGAGGCGGAAATCGATACGAAAATGAACGAGCTACTCGGGCAAAACGCCCAACTCGTCGTCAAGGAAGCAGCGGAACTTTCCAAGGATGATACCGCAGTATTCGATTTTGAAGGCTTTGTCGATGGTGAAGCGTTTGAAGGCGGCAAGGCGGAAAATCACGAACTCGTCATCGGCAGTGGTCAGTTCATACCAGGCTTTGAAGAACAGATGATCGGCATGAAACCCGGTGAAGCCCGCGACGTTCAGGTTACCTTCCCCGAGGCATACCAAGCGGAACATCTAGCTGGCAAAGATGCGATATTCAAAACAAAACTTCATGAAGTCAAAGTACGTCAAGTACCAGAGTTGAATGATGCGTTCGTCAAAGACCTCGAACGCGAAGGCATTGAAACAGTCGACGCTTTGAAAGAAGACACCAAGAAAAGCCTTCTAGCAGAGAAAAAACAAAGCAGTGAAAACAAAGCAATTGATTTTGCCGTAGAACAAGCCGCAAAGCAAGCGACCATCGACATCCCCGAAGAAATGATTACCCAAGAGAAAAACCGCCAAATTGACAACATCAAACGGCAAGTACAACAATACGGTATGCCTTTCGAACAGTATTTGCAATTTTCCGGTCTCGACCAGGAAACGTTTGAAAAAAATACCGAAGAACAGGCCGAACGGGCAATCCGTTACAACTTGACCATCGAAGCGGTTTCAGCCGCAGAAGGCATCACCGCAACGGATGAAGAAGTTGAAGCAAAATACGCAGATATTGCTAAGCAATACAACCTCGAAGTTGAACAGGTGCGCAGTCAAGTAGACAGTGACGCCGTTAAACAAGAAGTCGTTTTCCGCAAGACCATTGATTTTCTCGTTTCAGAGCTAACGCCTGAAAGCGAAGAAAAAACCGAGTAATCTTTAAGCACTTCCACGGAAGTGCTTTTTACAAGGAGGCGACAACATGATTAAATGGGTAGTATGTGACTTAGATAATACACTTCTTACAGGTGATAAGCGGTTAAGCCCTAAAACACTTGAGGTGTTGGCATCTTTGCGTGACAAAGGGATAGCAGTCGGTTTAGCGACGGGACGGGCCTATGAACTGGCCAAACCATATGCTCAAGCCATACAGACCGACTTGCCACTCATTTTGAACAACGGTGCTTTGACTAAAACACTAAAGGGTGCTGTCTTGTCTGCCTCTCACCTGAAACCGGAGGTATTCCGACCCCTGATAACATATGCGAACGAACATGGTTACCCCGTGACATTTCATGCAGAAGAAGGATTCTACACCGAAGACCCTGAAAGATTGGCCTTTTATGACGCCTGGAATCAACGCCATAAAGATGCGGCTGTTTCAGTCCATGCGCTCAATCGGCTCCATGACACACAGCGGGTTTACAAGATGTTGATGGTCATTGACGATCCAAGCCGCATGACAGCGACACTTGAGCAGTTCAGACACCATCCGAACTGTCATATCACGCGCAGTCAGCACAACTTTCTTGATGTGTTGCCACCTGACACAAGCAAAGGCGAAGCCCTTCTTGTGTTGCTTAAAGGTGCGAACATCAAACCAGAAGAAATCATCGTCTTTGGTGATGAAGACAACGATGTTGAAATGTTACAGCTGTCACCGCATAGTTACGCTATGCCCAATGCCTCAAACAACGCCAAAGAAGCCGCGTGCCATCTCGCTTTTGACGACCATGATGCAGACGGTGTTGCCAAAACGCTCGCGTCTTGGCTCAAGCGTTTGTAAGCGGGTGCAAAAACATTGTCTTATCGCTTTCTCAAAGGCTGAAAATCCAGTATAATAAGGGTCGCTATACAATGCTATTTCGTTGAAAAAAACACGGAAATAGAGTATAGTATAAGTAGTACCGCAAGGCACGTATAATGAGGTGAAAATTATGTTTGACACAACGAAAACCACGCAAAGTACCTTACCCGCCATTGCCATTCGTGGCCTGGCGCCTTTCCCCAACACAGACGTGCGCACTGAGGTCGGTCGTTCCGCTAGCAAAACGGCATTGCTTGAAGCCGAACGTAACCATAACAATCACGTTCTTTTGTTGATTCAAGAAAATCCAATGGTTGAAGACCCTGCTCCCGAAGATTTGCTCAATTACGGGGTCATTGCCAAAATCGGCATTAAAATCAAGCTTCCCAACGGCAACTTCAAAGTGAAATTCGACCCGCTCATGCGGGCCGAAATTTTATCATTTGAACAAACAAAACCTTATTTCATGACGCACATTGAGACACGTCCAGCTACGCAGGATGATGTGGATGAAGAAGTAGCATTGGTGCGGATGATTGTCAAAAAAGTGATGGAAAATGCCCAAAATATTCTGAACAATCCCAAACAATCACTCGAAACCATTCAATCTGGCATTTCCAGTGATAAGCTTGCTAACATTCTTGCGAGCAACTTGAAAATATCCGAAAACCAGAAGTTCAAGTACATCGAAACACCATCGATTGTCAAACGTCTCAGTTATTTATTGCAAGACATTGAAAAAGAACGACATATGAGTGAAATCGAAGAAAAAATCAACAGGACTGTTAAGAAAAACATCGACGAAAACCAACGCGAGTACTACTTGCGAGAAAAACTGCGTGCCATCCAAGAAGAACTCGGTGACAAGGTAAAAAAAGAATCGGAAATCGAACAACTTCGTAAGAAGATTCTCGACAAGAAGATGCCCGCGCATATTGAAGAAAAAGCTATGTACGAACTCTCTCGCTATGAGACGTTGCCTGCAGCAAGCGGGGAGTCCGGCGTTATTCGCACTTACCTTGATTTCCTCATTGATCTGCCTTGGTTTGAACAAAGCGAAGATGAAACAGACATCAACAAAGCCGAGGCGGCGCTTGAGACAACCCATTTCGGGCTTGAAAAAGTCAAGGAACGCATTGTTGAATATCTTGCCGTCAAGCTGTTGACAGGTAAAAATCCCCAGACCATTTTATGTTTGGTCGGGCCACCGGGTGTCGGTAAAACATCTTTAGCCCAATCGATTGCGGCGGCTTTGAACCGGACGTTTGTCAAGCAATCGCTTGGTGGAATCAAAGATGAGTCGGAAATTCGCGGCCATCGTCGCACGTATCTTGGCGCCTTGCCTGGCCGCATTTTGCATGGCATGAAAAAAGCCAAAGTCATCAATCCGCTTTTCTTGCTCGATGAGATTGACAAACTTGGTAGCGACTACAAAGGTGACCCAAGCGCCGCCATGCTTGAAGTACTTGACCCTGAGCAAAACCACCGCTTCAGTGATCACTATCTTGAAGATCAGTATGACTTGAGTCAAGTGCTCTTTATTGCTACGGCCAATTACCTTGGCAACATTCCTGCGCCTTTGCGTGACAGGATGGAGATTATTGAACTTTCCAGCTATACCGAAATTGAAAAGTTTAACATTGCTAAGCGCCATCTTATCCCCAAACAGTTGTCAACACACGGTCTTGAGGCGGATAAGCTGAGTATCGACGATACGACTGTGATGGCCATGATCCGGGATTATACCCGTGAGGCCGGCGTACGCCAGCTCGATCGGTTGTTTGGCGCCATCGTCCGTAAAGCCATCAAGAAGATTCTCGGGGATAAGCTGAAGCATGTTCATGTGACGACAGAAAATCTAAAAGATTTCCTCGGCAAAGCCAAATACTCAAACAACCAGGCTGATAAGGAAGATCAGATCGGTGTCGCAACCGGTTTGGCGTATACGCAGTTTGGTGGTGACACGTTACCTGTTGAAGTGGCTTATTACAAAGGCACAGGCAAACTGGTGCTGACCGGCCAGCTCGGTGATGTGATGAAAGAATCTGCCCAGGCAGCCCTCTCCTATATTCGTGCCAATCATGAGAAGTACGCCATCGACAAAAAGCTTTTTGATGAGTCGGATTTGCATATCCACGTCGCTGAAGGTGCCATCCCCAAAGATGGTCCAAGTGCCGGTGTTACCATTGCTATTGCCTTGATTAGTGCGATGACTCAGCGTAAGGTTAACCATCATGTCGGCATGACTGGCGAGATTACACTAAGGGGCCGGGTTTTACCGATTGGCGGCTTGAAAGAAAAAGCCATTGCCGCACATCGTAGCGGTCTCAAAACCGTTATCATTCCTAAACAAAACATCCGTGACATCGATGAAATTCCTGAAGATGTCAAGAAGGAACTTGACATCATTTCAGTCGAGTCCATTGATGAAATTATCACACATACACTCGTCACCTAGGCAATCGAAAGATTGCCTTTTCTTCAAGGAGGAGGTCACCGATGATTACAACTGTCAAAGCCCCCATTACGGTGGTCGATGTCCGAGACTTTCCTGTGGACGGGCGACCCGAGTTTTTGTTTCTTGGCCGTAGCAACGTCGGCAAAAGTTCTTTTATCAACTGTTTGCTCAACCGCAAGAACATCGCTTATACATCCGGGCAGCCAGGCAAGACGCAAACCATCAACTTCTATTTAATCAATGAAGCGTTTTATTTTGTGGACGTACCTGGGTATGGCTATGCGCGTGTTAGTAAAACCAAACGTGAAGCCTTTGGGCGCATGATTGAAGGTTACTTGCAAAGCCGGCCTATGCTTAAGCAAGCTTTTTTGCTTGTAGACATGCGACATGAGCCAACCGAAGATGACCGTCTGATGGCAGCTTATCTCGACCATTTCGGCATCCCATTCACGATTGTAGCGACCAAAGCCGACAAACTTTCAGGCAATGGACGTAGCAGGCAAATACGGCAAATCCAAAAGGCATTTGATCTACCGACATCGCCTGACATCATGCCGTTTTCCTCAGTAAGCGGTTTGAACCGTGAGAAAGTCCTTGCGAAAATCATCGAACTCACCATTTAAACGCTTGATTTGCTAAGAGCCTTATGTTAGACTATCGATAACGACTTTGAACGGAAAAGCAAGTACCAGAGTGCCCTTCAGAGAGCCGATGGATGGTGAGAATCGGTGGGTTCGGTGCTTCAGGTCATCCGGGAGTCGATGCGATGAAGTGAGTAGTCGCATCCGTTTGTCCACGTTATGGCACCGAGTGCCGGCATGTCCGGAATTAAGGTGGTACCGCGATACATCGCCCTTAAATTAAGGGCTTTTTTTATTTCAGGCAAGGAGGCATGACTATGTCACTCAGTAAGAAGTACGATCACAAAGCGGTTGAAGCCGGCCGCTATAAGCAATGGAAACAGGCTGGATACTTCAAGTCCGGCGATACAAAGAAACCGCCCTATACCATTGTGATTCCCCCACCCAATGTTACTGGGAAACTGCATTTGGGTCACGCGTGGGACAATACGATTCAAGACATCATCATTCGACAAAAGCGCATGCAAGGTTATGATGCGCTCTATTTGCCGGGCATGGATCATGCTGGGATTGCCACACAGGCTAAAATCGATGCCCGACTCAAGGCACAAGGGAAGCGTCGCCACGAAATGGGACGTGAAGCCTTTTTAGAAGAAGCTTGGAACTGGAAAGCCGAGTATGCGGGTCATATCCGTGAGCAATGGGAAGCACTCGGGATTAGTGTAGATTATGACAAAGAGCGGTTTACGCTAGATGAGGGTTTGAGCGAAGCCGTGACCGAGGTCTTTATTCGCCTCCATGAAAAAGGCCTCATTTACCGCAAAGAGCGCATCATCAACTGGGATATCGAGGCGAAAACCGCGTTGTCGAACATCGAGGTCGAGCACAAGGACGTCGAAGGGGCCCTATACTACTTCAAATATTATCTCGAAGACGGCACGGATTATATCACCATCGCCACCACGCGACCGGAGACCATGTTTGGTGACACGGCGGTCATGATTCACCCAGAAGATGTCAAGCGGCACCATTTTTTAGGCAGGAAAGTTTTGATTCCCGGTACAAAGACGGCCATTCCGGTTATCGCTGATGATTATGTTGATCGTGAGTTCGGTACCGGTGCCGTCAAGGTGACCCCCGCACACGACCCGAATGACTTCTTTGTGGGTGAGCGGCATGGATTATCGATGCCACTTTGCATGGAGGAAGACGGTACGATGAATGCCTTAGCCCATCAATATGAAGGCATGAATCGCTTCGTTTGCCGTAAAGCAGTGGTTGAAGATTTACGCCAAGTGGGCTTGCTTGAAAAGATCGAACCGTTTACACACAGTGTGGGTCACAGTGAGCGGACGGGTGTCATTGTAGAGCCCCGTTTGTCCATGCAATGGTTCGTCGACATGACGCCACTTGCAGACAAAGCACTACAAGCATCCACAGCAAAATTTGTGCCGGCGCGGTTTGAAAAAATCTTCCGCCGGTGGATGGAAAACATTCAGGATTGGTGCATTAGCCGTCAGTTATGGTGGGGACATCGTATTCCTGCTTATTATAAAGATGGCGATGTCTATGTGGGTAAAAACCCACCCCCTGGTTATGTTCAAGATGAAGATGTCCTTGACACATGGTTTTCCTCGGCGCTTTGGCCTTTTTCCACCTTGGGATGGCCCAAAGAAACCGCGGATTTCAAACGCTATTATCCAACGCAGACCATGGTAACCGGTTATGACATTATCTTCTTCTGGGTCGCCCGGATGATCTTTTCCGCGCTTGAGTTCACGGGGGAAACCCCGTTTGAACATGTTTTGATTCACGGTCTCATCCGTGATGAGCAAGGCCGCAAAATGAGTAAATCACTAGGCAATGGTGTCGACCCGATGGACATCAAGGCTGAGTTTGGTATGGATACTTTGCGGTATTTCCTTTCGACGAACTCAGCACCCGGTATGGACTTGCGCTTTGAAATTGACAAAGTTGAGTCAAGCTGGAATTACATCAACAAACTTTGGAACATCGCACGTTTTATTTTGACTTATATCGATGCCGACACACCAGCAATAAAAACACTTGATGCCAATGATTTCGCCTTAAAGGACCGTTGGGTTTTGTCGCGATACACGGATACATTGCGAACGGTCAACACCTATTATGACAAGTTCGAGTTTGGCGAAGCAGCCAAGGCACTATACACATTTACCTGGGAACAGTTCGCGAGCTGGTACATCGAGGTATCGAAACCGGCGCTTTATGAAGGCGGTCATCCAGGGCGTATCACGCAAGCCATCATGGCCTGTGTACTCGATGGTATTTTGAAGATGTTGCACCCGTTCATGCCTTTCGTCACTGAAGCCATTTATGAGCAACTCCCTCAAAAGGAGACCGAAAGTATCATGATTGCATCCTGGCCCATGCCGCATGCATCCTGGCAGGATATGGATGCGGAAACGGCATTTGCGCATGTTCAATCCGTCATTACCCGTGTGCGTCACGTCCGGAGTGTTTATCACGTTGCGCCAAGCAAACCGGTGGCTGTCTATTTGGATGCAAACGATTCCGTTGCGGCACTCTTAAAATCAGAACGCGCGCTGCTTGAAAAGTTCCTCTTCGCGTCTGAACTACACATCGAGGCTAACGCAGCACCAGACACAGCACACATCACCGAAGTCTTGCCAGGTGTCACCCTCTCGATTCCACTCGGTAATCTCGTTGATTTTGCGGAAGAACTGACCAAGCAAGAAGCCGAGTACATACGCTTAAGCAAAGAAATCAGTCGTGCCGAGGGCATGTTGAGCAACCCGAATTTTACCAACAAAGCGCCCGCGGAAAAAGTTCAACAAGAACAAGAAAAACTTGCCCGATACCGTGAACAGCGCGAAGAAGTCACAAAACGAGTTGAGGAACTGAAACGCCATGTTCAAGACACTCTCTGAAGGACAACGTTGGATTGAGAGCATCCATCGCTTTGGTGACAAGTACAATCTAGATCGGATGGAAAAAGCGTGTGTCATGCTTGGACATCCAGAAAAACAGTTCAAGTCTATTCACATCGGTGGCACAAACGGAAAGGGCTCCACATTAACGTATTTGAAACATATCTATCTTGCGGCGGGTTACACCGTCGGCACCTACACCAGCCCGTATGTTGTCCGCTTCAATGAACGCATCTCTTACAATGGTCATGATATCGACGATGAGACTTTGTTGGATTTGATTAACGACATATTCCTGTTCAATCAGACGTACTTGGAGACCATGCATGATCAAATCACGTTCTTTGAACTGGTCACGTTGATGAGCTTCATCTATTTTAGCCGGATTAAACCGGACATCGTCTTGATTGAGGTTGGTCTAGGTGGAACGTTGGATGCTACGAATGTCATCCATCCGCTTGCAAGCGTGATTACGACCATCGGCTATGACCACATGCATGTTCTCGGCGACACGCTTGAAGCCATCGCTGACAACAAGCTCGGTATTGTTAAGCGAGGCACGCCGTTATTTACCGGTGTGGTTCAGCCCGATTTGCGCCCCCAGTTTGAAGCAAAAGTGCGTGCGCAGGGTGGGACGATGCATCACCTTGATGAGCAGCCCATTCAAATGGTGGCGTTTGGTCAGGAGAATGTATTTACTTACTTAGGCGACACGTACACGATCCATATGGCCGGTGCCCACCAAATACGCAATGCAGCCTTGGCGGTGCTTGTGGCTAGAATGTTGGATGTGCCCGCTTTAGAGAGACCCAATCCAGACATCATTAATCAGGGCTTAAAGCAAGCCCATTGGCCCGGTCGTTTTGAACGTTTCGGATCGGTGATTCTTGATGGTGCCCACAATGTCGATGGACTCATCACCGCCATAGATACAGCCAAAGCTTATTACCCTGAAGCGCATCTGACCATGTTGTTCACCGTTTTTCAAGACAAAGATTATCAAAAAATGCTCAAGTTGCTTGAAGCTGCCGATGCTGTGGTGTTCACCGAAATCGATCATCCTCGCTGTACACCGGCCGAGAAACTTTATGCGATGTCGACACACCCGAATAAGCGGGTTATCCCCACACTTGAAACAGCCTTTGAACAAGCGCGTCCAACGGGAGAACAAGCGATTTTGTTAGTGACAGGATCGCTTTATCTCATCAGTGCCGTGCGCAACCTCCTCATCAAGGCGTGAGTGTCGCGTAAGGCGGATGTTTGTTTGATGACGCAGTCAGAAATAGGATAAAACAGGTCAAAGGAGGAGGAATCATGCCTCAACAAGAAGGTAAAATCGGCCGGGTCAGTTATGCATGGCAAGGCGCTGCCACAACACAAGAAGCGGTTGTATTTTTGAATGGTGTGATGGCTTCGGCAAACAGTTGGGCCAGCTATGTGCGTGCAGTCAGCCAACAAGGCTTTGCGACACTTACCCATGACTTCAGGGGGCAGTGGCTCTCGGAAAAACCACCGGGCCCTTATACATTTGCCACCCATGTCGAGGATCTATTCGCCATTTTGGATGCATTGCAAATCAAGGCGGCCCATCTTGTCGGAACATCGTATGGTGGCGAAGTGGGACTCAAGGCGGCGATAATGAAACCATCGCGGGTCAAAAGCCTTGTCCTCATTAATGCGGCTTCAGAACTCGATGCACCGTTGACCCTCGCCATCAAACAATGGATTGATATAGCACAACAGGAGGACGGCGCCCAGTTTTTTGAGCAGATAGTCAAACCGCTTTATCATCCGGATTTCATCACAGCCCACCCAGGTTTCATCCGCAAGGCTAAAGCGACGATGGCGGCGATGCCGGAGGCCTACTTCTACGGCCAAATCCAGTTGTATGAGACCTTTTTGTCCGACCTTAATCTAACGGGCGACTTAGGACGTGTTCACTGTCCGACGCTGGTTGTTTGCGGCGCCGAAGACGTACTTAAACCCCCATATTTTTCCGAACGCATCGCCCGTGGTATAACGGATGCAGAAAGGGTGTTGATTCCTGACTGTGGTCATGTGACGCTTTATGAAACACCCAATATTCTGACAACGCTAATTTTAGGATTTTTAGGCAAGCACCGAGAAATAGACCAACGGTTTTTTAAGGGTGAGTGATATGGGCAAAATTGTGCGTCATGTGCAGTGGATAATCTATGTTTTCGTCGTTCAAACATGCATTTTTTCGATTGCTGTATTTCAGGTTCGCGCGCCGCTTTCGACTGATCTGGCGTATGATGCAACGCACTTGCGTGTAGTACCTGATACCGAAAACTATGCCTATCTGATGGAAGATCGCCAGGAAGCCTTAGCCATCCGTCTCGCCCTGATTGAGCAGGCGCAAGAAGCAATTGAGATAACAAGTTATGCCATCCATGACGGACAGGCCCGCGATGTGCTTTACGGTGCGTTGTTGTCGGCTGCAATACGTGGTGTTTCGGTGCGCATTGTTATAGACGGCTTCATTGAAGGACGTTTCATCAGCGATTATCAGACAACGCGCCACATGATGGCGCATCCAGAGATTGACGTCGGCTTTTTCGAACCATTCAGCATATGGCGACCACACGCCGTGCAAAACCGTTTGCATGATAAGTTGCTCATTGTCGATGGGCAGTATGGCATCATCGGCGGTCGCAATATTGGTGATCGATACTTTATTACACCCGAGCAGACGGATGCGATTACCTATGACCGTGATGTTTTGATTTTCGGCCAACCACATAGTGAAGCGGTCCACGCCATGCAGACGTATTTCGACCAACTCTTCCATCATCCCTATACCCAATTTGAAGCAAACATCCAGCCTTCAGAAGCCTCTCAAGCCACCACGGCGCAACTAATCGAAGCTTATGAGGCCTATGTGTCCACACAGATACTTGACTTTGAAACGTTGGTCGTCAGGCTACATGATACCGCTGTAAAGACAGGGGCGATCACGTTTTTGCACAGTCCGCTCAACCGGATGCACAAAGAACCGGTGATTTTCAACACATTGAAAGAACTGGCTCGAGATTATAACCGTTTCTTTGTTCAAACACCTTATTTTATCGCCGATCGGCCGATGCGCGAACATTTTACCGCATTTCATGAGGCAGAAGTGACGGTACTTACGAACAGTCCCATCACCAATCCAAACATCATGGCCGCCGCCGGCTACTTACCGATACGGCATCAATTGGCTGCGACGACCACCTTGCATGAATACCATGCACAAAGCAGTATTCATGGGAAGACTCTTTTGATGGGCGATGACATCACGGTCATCGGCTCATATAACATCGATCCGCGCAGCATGTCACTCAGCACTGAAAGCGTCGTAGTCATTCATTCAAAGACGTTTCAGACTGTTGTTGAGGCGGCCATTGAACCACTGATTGCCTCAAGCTTGCATGTCAGTGAAGCAGGTGTCACCAACCCGCATGAGATAGAGTTGTTTGATGATAGTGCCGTGCGCCATATCGTCAGGACGCTTTTACGGTTTGTGCTCAGACCATTTGACTACATGCTTTGAGAGCCTCTTGATTGACAATCCGGATAGGTCATATTATAGTATTTTCAAGAGTGACAGGATTTAAGGAGATGACAACATGAAAAAAAAACTGCTTGCACTGATGATGGGCATGGCCCTTTTGGTGCTAATCGGCTGTGATTCCAGCGTGACCATGAAAAATATCGACAATCACTTGAATCAACCCGGCATTGACTACATCGACTTGCGCAGTTGGGACGAAGTCAGTCAGTTTGGTCATATTCGTGGGTTTGACATCATTCCCTTCTATGAGACGCTTGAAGCTCAAGGGATTCTCGTTCGTGTGGGTGGGTCGTGGACATTTCATCCTGAAGCCATTGTCGATGAAGCGGCGCTTCGTGCACTGTTTGATGAAACAGCCACGTTGTACATCATGTGTCGGACCGGCAATCGTTCGGGCTTCGTTGTCGAAGCGCTTAAGCATCTCGGTTATACCGATGTTTACAACCTAGGTGGCATCGTCGATTATCAAGGCACACAACGTGTGTTTCCTTAAAAAACTCTTTTACTTCTAAAAGGAATTTGCTATAATGATGTGGTGCCGGGACGTGGCGCAGCTTGGTAGCGCGCTTGGCTGGGGGCCAAGAGGTCGCAAGTTCGAATCTTGTCGTCCCGACCAGTTTGCATGAAAAGACGGTTACCCGTCTTTTTTAATAGCTTGAAGCAGTAAATTGATGATGAGGTGTTGCAAGCGTGCTGCGATACGTTTATAATAGATGTAGTCGTGGTCATCCTGTGTTATCTGCAGGGTGAAGCACCCATTAATCAATTAAAGGAGGAAAGATGATGCTTTGGTTTAAACGGCGGAAGAAAAAGCCTGAAACAACGACAGATCGCGGTGCCGAGGAGCACAAGAAGCACCCCGTGAAATCTGGTGATCAAACAGATGAAAAAGAGGTTGCCAAACCAGAAAGTATAACCGCTAAAGAAGAAAAGTCTGAAAGTAAGAATCGTTACCATGTTTCCCAAAATAAGGATGAATCAAGTCCACACTACAAGACTTGGCGTGTTCGCAAGGAAGGCTCCGACAAAACGATTCAGTATTTTACCACACAAAAACAGGCGATAGAGGATGCTGAAAAGCGCGCGAAAAAGACCGGTGGTTCGATTGTGATTCATAAAGTGGACGGTTCGATTCGCAAGCAAAAATATTCGTGATAGCGGGTGACTTCCCGCTTTCTTTTTGTAGGTTGTAAGGGAATTTATGGAGATGGTTGGAGAGGGCTTGTCGGGTCATTGGATTTGTGCTATAATCATAAAGGTTTTTTGATATGGTCAATTACACATATCAGCCATTCTCTCAACTTGATATGACAGGTGATTTGATGGTATTGTTGAAAATTGCATGGGTCGTGACAGCCGTGCTTGCAGCCGGTCTGCTGGTCGTGCTAGTCAGAAAAGATAAACTGGAATCAAGACGACTTCTCAAATATTTGGCGTCTTTTTTGTTATTGGTTTATGTGTTACGTCTTTATGTCCACGATGCAATCGATGATACTTTTAACCTTTTTACCATTGACATTGTCACTGACAGGGATGCGTTTGAAACATGGCTCTTTCCTGTGGGCCGGTCGTTTTTTCTCATCGTGCTTCGCTGGTTGTCCGTGACACTGTTTGTTTGGTTGGCGGTCGGCAGTTTTTTCAAGCATCGCCTGACGTTGTTGCTTGGCGGTACGCTTGGTGTCTTGGTCAGTTTGAGCAATATTGTGCTCTATGATACCCACCTTGTTGCGTTTTTAGGTGAAGAAGTGGTGTCATGGACCAGTTATCGCGGGTTGCAATTCGCTATTGAGTCTGTACTGTTTCTCACGGTTTCACTGTTTGCACTTTACGTGCTGCTTCATGAAGGGATGAAGGTCTTTACATGGCGACAGGTTGCCTTGGGATCGGTTGCTTTTTTGGCGACTATGTTGGCGGTGATGCCGCAAGCACTTCTTTATAATTTGTTTGGCAATTATGGCGAGACGCCGATTGACTTCAATGGAATTCACCTTGTCATTATCGCGATGCCGTTTGTTTTTACCATCGTTTTTTTCTTTATCTTTAGAAAACAGCCACACGCAATCAAGGAGATGGCGTTGGTGGTGATGGTGGTGGCAGCCGTACTACAGTATTTTTACGTACCGCGCTCAGGCGTTTCAGGGTTGCCGCTTCACTTGTGCAACATGGCCGTCATTTTGATGTTCATCGCCTTCGTCTTCCGTAAAGAACAGTTTTTCTACTTCACTTACTTTGCCAACGTCATCGGAGCTTTAGCGGCGATTTTGCTGCCAAACTATGACGGAGACCTGAACAGTCTGGGCGTCATGCATTTTGGCTACAACCACTTTTATGCCTTTGTCATTCCCATTCTTGCCGTGGCGCTCAAAGTTTTCCCGCGTCCGCAACTCAAGCACATGTATCAGGCCATTGCCGTGTTCACTGTCTATTTCATCGCGGTCGTCTTTCTAAATGCCTGGTTTCGGAACTATCATAGTTCGGTTGACTACTTCTTCACGTACTCCGATCATTTGACCGATTTGTTCGGTGCGCGTCGTGTGCAATACGACTACCAGTTAACCTTCGCCTGGCGCGATTTGTCCTTTACCTTTTTCCCGCTCTTTCAGGTGATTTACTACATCGCATTCATTTTCTTGATGTTTATGGGCTGGTACGTATACGATACATTCTATGTTGCCTTTGATCGTCAGCATGCTTTAGCACAAAGGCAAAGAGAGCTGCGGCTCTCGCGAGCGTCACTCAAACAAGCACTCGCCGGGCGCCGCTTCGATGAGCCTGTCAACTTGGGAGGTCAGAACATGATTAGTATTCGCAACTTTTCCAAAACTTACGGACGGGCTGCCATCAAGGCCGTCGATAACTTTTCGCTTGAGGTCAAACAAGGTGAAGTGTTTGGTTTCTTAGGGCATAACGGTGCTGGTAAATCGACGACCATCAAATGCCTCGTCGGCATTCAGTCGATTACAGAAGGTGAAATTGATGTGTGCGGATACAGCATCAAGACACAGGCACTGTATGCAAAACGTCATATGGGATATGTCTCCGACAATCATGCGATGTATGAGAAACTGACCGGCCGGGAGTACGTCAATTACGTGGCGGACCTTTACGAAGTCGATGAGGAAACACGACAAGAGCGGTTGCATTACTATCTTGAGCGATTATCTTTAAAACATGCCATCGATCACGAGATTAAGAGCTACTCACATGGGATGAAACAGAAGCTTGCGGTCATCGCATCATTGATTCATGATCCGCGCGTTTGGATTCTTGATGAGCCGTTGACGGGCCTCGATCCAACGAGTGCATATCTCATCAAGGAAACGATGCGCGAGCACGCCAACCGCGGCAATATCGTGTTCTTCTCAAGCCACGTCATCGAAGTGGTAGAGAAGATTTGCGATCGGATCGCCATCATCAATCGCGGTCAGCTTGAAGGCATATATGAACTTGACACCTTGCGTAAAGACAACATTGCGCTTGAAGATTTATACATGCACAACAAGAAAGATTTGCAGTAGGTGAGCAGCATGCTTAAACGATTGTATGTGCTTTGTCTGATGCAGTTAAGCAACAAAATGGATTTGAAGCTGGCGCGTTCAAAACGATTTCTTGCACGCGTTGCCTTACGGGCACTGGTTATCGTCCTGATGACCATTGTGATGACGATGGTTTTGCACGTTATTGGCAATATACTGTACATTCCCGTCAACAACTACTTCATCATTTTTGTACTGCTGATCACGCAAGGGATTAGTATCGCAGCCGCGACAAACGGTTTGATGACAGACCTTTACAAAAGTCGTGACAATCAAATTCTCCATGCCCTTCCTGTCAACAATGACGAGATTTTCCTCAGCAAACTGATCGTTTACAGCCTCAATGAGTTCATGAAAAACTTATATGTGCTCATTCCGCTGTTGTTTGCGTTTGGTTTCGTGAATCAACTGCATCCCGTCTACTATGTGAATATGATTCCGATGGTTATCATTTTGCCACTGCTTTCGGTGGGCTTTGCGGCGTTGCTGTCGATGCCCCTCAGCATGTTTAGAAATTTTTTATCTGACAAAAACATTCTGACCTTCATCTTGACCGTGGTTCTCATTGGCGTGCTATTTGGCTTGACCGTGACGCTGGTGAACCGCATTCCGACCCCCATCCGTATTGTTCAGCTGTATAACCGGTTCATTATCCAGTTGACCCTCATCATGCAATCAAGTGCTTCGTATGGTCTGATTTATACGGTAATTGGTCATATGCTGTTTGGTATCAACATTGTCGTAAACTATCTCATTGTCCTAGCGACACTCCTTGGACTGGCCTTGACAGTCATGGGTTTTTCCAAGCCCCTTTACTTTAAACTTGCCAGCCAATCGCAAGAGTTCGCAGTGAAAAAGATTCATGTCAAGAGCAATCGCCGGGAGAAGAGTCTTTTTATGACCTTCTTACGTAAAGAATGGATTATTGCCAAACGTAGCGTCAATCAGCTGATTAGTGATTACGCCTTGTTGATTGCCTTGCCGTTTTTCATGGTGGTACTCAACACGATATACATGGGAATGAACCGGAGCACAACCGGCAATCAGTTGGTCATCATCTTCAATGTCTTCATCGTTTTGCTGCTGGTCACAGCATCGAACACAGCCAGCGCGAGTGCCATCACCACAGAAGGCAGCGAGTTCATCCTCTTGAAGGCCGCCCCCAGTGACACACGCTGGATGGCGTGGGCGAAAATCGCCTTCAACCTGATTTTCTCAAGTCTTGTTCTCACGTTCAGCTTTCTGCTCTTCACCTTGGTGTTGCCGGTCTTCCCGACGGTGGATATTTGGCTGCTTTATGGCTTGGTCATCATCTTGAATAGTGCACATATATTTTGGTCATTTCAAATTGATTTGCTCAATCCGCGCCTGAGTGACTACGCGATGACTGGTTCATTGAGCGGCAATCCGAACATTAGAGAATCGATTAGTTCGGGGTTTGTCATCAGCTTGTTGTTTGGCGCAATATCCGCCTTGTTGTTTTTTACGATGCGGCCGTTAGCTTGGCCCGTGTTGTACATGCTCGCACTCATCTTTGCCGTGTTCAGACTATACTTTTTCCGCAGTTTTCTGCGCACGTATTTCATAGATATTGAGTACTGAGGTGATTCGATGAATAAAATGGTTGTGTTATTTTTGGCAATGATTCTATCGGTGCTGTCGATTATGGGCATCGCTGTCTTCGGAACGGCCCCTGAAAGTGGGAGCCGCGAACCGGTACGGGCCATCCTGATTGATGATTTTGATGATCTCAATAGCGCAGGGGATATGTTCAAGGATGTCGGTTACATCGTTGATCTCAACAACAATCTTTTCACATTTCACTATGCGCTTGAACCAATAAAAGCCGGCGCCGACATCCGAGTCAGCGCCAGTCCATCTTCGGCGGTCAATGTTCAAATTGACCCTGTCGAGCAGATGGTTTATGTCTTTTTCAACGATCCTTCACGCCGGCCGATGGTTACCATTACTTTGCGTGACGTGCGTACTGAAAACAGTGTCGCACTGACGCTTTGGTTCAAACCATCTGGTCATGTCGATGTGCCGGATCTTGACTGATACAGGCAATATTCCAGCAGCATAAACGGTATAGAAAAAACATTAGGAGGTCATATCATGAACAAGAAACACACGTTTTTCCTAACGCGTATCCGGGCAGCCCTTTTGGCAATGTTGGTTCTGACATTCGTTCTTCTTGGCTGTACCAAACAACATGTCAGTCTCAGTTTTGTGACCAACGGCGGTGAACGGATGGATTCCATCCAAGTCGAGCAAGGCCATGTCTTCGATACCTTGCCAGAGCCCGTCCGTGTTGGTCATACTTTTCAAGGCTGGTACGCGGACACCGGTCTGACTGAACTATTTGATCTTGATGCCCCGCTCATGCGGAATCGGACCGTGTATGCCCGTTGGACACTGGACAGCTATACCTTGACATTTGAGACATATGGTGGGTCGAACGTATCACCAGTGACGGCTTCCTTTGGTAGCGCGCTGTCGACGGTATCATCACCCGTTCGCCCAGGATTTGTATTCGGGGGTTGGTATCGCGATGCCGACTTTACAGAGCCCTTCGAGTTCACGACCATGCCTGCGGAAGATACCACCGTCTATGCGCGTTGGATTGAACAGGCGTATAGTATACAAGGGCACCACGTCTTCCTACGTGAAGATTTTGCGACCGGGGAACTGGTCCCTGACGGACAACTGATGGATGCGGAAGAAATTTCGTTCACATTGAGTAATCTGGCGTATGGTGACACAGCGACGCCTGTGCGTACGTTTGAAGGCTATGTCTTCTCCCATGTCGAAATCGATGGCGTCAGCTATGATGATCCAAACATGGCGTTAACGATGACTGAAGATGTTGAAGATGTGCGGGTTTACTATGTTAGACTGAGTTTTTCAGTACGGTTCATCCAAAACAAAACCGTGGCCGGATTTATTCCGACTGAAGAGGATGACGGGATTGAAGAACATGTGTTCTATGTGCATTTCGACAATGATTTCACCGATGACCTCCCCGAAGTCGTCATCACCGATCCCGCTTTCAACGGACAATGGGAGCGGACAGGTATCACGCGTGTGCGTGATAACATTGAAATTCGTGCTGTTTATTATTTAAGTGGACAAAAGACAGTCAGCTTCATCAGTGAAGAGGCGCTGCGTCTCTTTGCCGTCGAAGAACCTGGCAGTTCGGACACCATCATCACGGAAGCATCGCCTGTTTGGGAACTAAAACGTCCAGGATATCGCTTCTTAGGCTGGTTCACAAGCCCTCAAGGCGGCGAACCGCTGAGCATTGACGCGATGCGCTTCAGCCACTTTGAGACATCGGTAACACTCTATGCACAATGGGCATTCTTGCCACCGATTGCCCGTGCTACCCATCTTGCCGTTGAACAGGGCACCGGGGATGAGGGCGACACCGTTATCAGTTTCACTGTCCCGCAACTTTCAGGCTTGACCCATCTTCCTGTGACGTTTGCCTTCCGACTCAATGGAATCTTTTTCGAAGTGCCGGCGGATCAATTTATCATTGATGGTGATGCGGTTTCATTGACCGTGTCGCCTGAAAGTCCTTATTTCAATGCTTTCAGAATGATGCGTTCACCAGGGATCCATCATCTAGCTATCCGTGCTTTAGGCGATGGCGAAAACCACTATGATGCCGCTTGGTCCGATACATTGCATGTGGCCGTCGATGCGGACATTGAAGGGGATGTAACGGATGTCACTACGTATGATTACTTTATCGTTGAAGACTTTGAACTTGAAGGTCAAACCTCACGACGTTACGTATTCTATGCCAATATGACCTACAATTTTTCTTCCCGCTATCACTTTGAAATCTTAAGCGGGCATGCAAGCATCATTGCAGCGAACAATGTCTTAAGCACAACAGGAGAAGTGGGCAGTTTCCGTTTCTCCATGCGCGTTGATGAAGGTGAGCCCGTCATTTATGATGGTCGTGTTGTAGCCAATATCAACCAGTTTGCGGCCGGGTCGCACTACCAAACGTTCCTCGCGGGTGTGGCCGAAGACTCCGATTATTTGCAAGCTGAAGCAACGCGGTATCAAGTGGGCGCTCAAAACGGCTTCCATGTGGATCTGCGGGTCGTTGACAACGCCGGGGAACGCATTGCACTTGAAAAAACCATGTTGCTCTATGACTTCTACCTCAACGGGGCATCCGAACCTCTGAATAACGCGGAAAGAGCCCTCTATGTAGATGTGCTTGAGCCACATCGTTTCCGGTTTACAGAAGCTGCGATTGGTCAACAGTTTACCCTGAGTGTACAACCACGCTACCAAGCGCTGTTGATGCAAGTTGATCCGGTTGTCTTTGAATTTGAAGTCAACGATGGTTACAATGTTTTCACCAATGAAGCGCTCCGTGAGTTGTTTGGTAATCTCGAAGTGTCGACCTTGAATATTCACCGTAACATCACGGCAGAACTAGACGAGAGCCAAAAAAACAGCGACGGGTCACCTATAAATCTTAGAGGTGTTCCTGCAACAGGCGAAATCAACGGGAATGTGTATGGCCGTGCGAGCGATTCGGTTTCAGGCGATCACTTGGTTGTTCATGGCAACTACATGATTATCGATGGTTCGAGTCTGCCCTTCAGCAACGCCACGAGCGGATCGGGAATCCTCGGTTACTCAGCCGCTTTTGAAGTCATCAACGTGCAAATTGCCATGTTCTATTACGATGTGTACAATGCGGATACGCCGGGTGTGAACGACAATCATCTTGAAGTCAATAACCTGACGCTTCTTGGTAATACGACAACCCCTGCGATCAACTATGGTTTGTCGGCTGAAGAAATTGCCAATCAGGAACGACTCATGTCGAGAAACTCCGGTGGCTACAACGGCTTGATGGTTCGTAATGGAAGCAGCACATTTAACAACCTGCGCGTCGGCTACATGCTTATTCCGTTCTTTAATGTCGCCCATGGTGCCCAAGATATTAATCAGACACTCCCTGTGATGATGACGCTAGACGCCGTTCGCGTCTATGAATCCTGGGCCAACAGTGTCTACATGCATGGTGCGACCGGCATCGCTATTTACCGCTCGGAAATCGGTCAAAGCGGTGGCGCTGCCATCCATCTCGTCGACAATAAACAAGGAGACGGTTTCGACAATCCGACACTTATCATCGATGAAGATACCGTGATAAACAACTGGATATCCGGAGAAGAAGCGTGGTTCAAAGCCTATGCGATGAGTGTCGTCGCCCTGCAGTTGAAGAGCCAAATTCAAAACCAACTTGCGCCTGTTCAAAAAAGCATCATTCAGGAGATGGCCAATCCGGTTACCGGTCTACCAACTGAAAAAATCAACTTCATCCTCCTGACCGAACCTTCACGTGGTGCCGTCGATAATGACTTGTATCCGACAACCGGTTCGGAGTATGTGCTTCATCTGTTTGACGGCGTCGGTGAAACGACCATCCACCGTCCATTCAACTTCCTGAGTAATCCGACAGATCTACGTGTCGCCCAAAGTCAGTTTGCGGCCGCCATCGGACCATACTCCGATACGATGCTTTACAATGGCACGGTTGAAGCTTTGAAAGCCCAAGGTCTTCCAGAGGGGCAGGCTAAGGATATCGTCAATCTTGCAGCCCTTTATGGCGTCAGCGCAGAGGATATGCTCACCATCTATGGTACGGCCCAAGCAACAGGGATGACTTTACCGCAGGCTGTTGATGCCGTCATGGGCGCAGACCATCCCCGTCCACGTTATCTTGAAGTTCTCTCGCCCATCCCCATTTTCCAACACGGCTTTTCAACCGTGATTATCGAAGTCTTCGATCAAGAATAGCTCAAACGCATGTAGACAAGGTGTCGCTTGGCGACACCTTGTTTTATAAAAAAACATGTCAGTAACCGTCACAAATTGTGATATGATGGTATGGGAAGTGCTGGGAGTGACTAACTATGAGTATCCTCGATGTCGAAAACCTGACCTTCGGTTATGGCGAAGGGAATTTTTACGAAGCCGCCTCAATGCGGCTTTTTGCCAGTGAACATGCCGTACTTGTCGGCCCCAATGGCGCCGGCAAAACAACCCTACTCAAGTTGCTCGCTCAGCAGTTCAAGCCAGATAAGGGTTCGATATTCTGGGCGCCGTCTGTTCGAATCGGCTATTTAGACCAGTATGCGACCCTTGATGGTGAGCAATGTGTGGAGGATTATCTTTATACGGTCTTTAAACCACTTTTCGACAAGGAAAAGACAATGCAATCATTGTATGAGCAAGCAGCCACATTGCCCGCTGATGCGCAAGTGCGCGCACTCAACCGTGCCGCCGAGTTAGGCGAAGCCTTACTCGAAGCAAACTTTTATCAAATCAAGTCCGATATCGGCAAAATCGTCCACGGACTCGGCTTGTCGATGGATTTGATGGATACAAAGATCAAACATCTATCAGGAGGCATGCGTGCGAAAATCATCTTAGGCAAACTGCTTCTTGATGAAGCAGACGTGCTGTTACTCGATGAGCCCACCAACTTTCTTGATGTCAAACATATCGAATGGTTGACAAAGTTTCTCAAGGATTATGCGAAAGCCTTCATCGTCGTATCACATCACGAACCTTTTTTGCAAGCCATTGCAGAGACAGTTCTCGCGCTTGAGAGTGGGCAAATCACGCGATATAAAGGGAACTTTGATTATTACGTCAAAGAACGTGCCTTGCGTCATGAGCAACAAAAAAAGGCGTTCACCAGCCAACGGAAACTCATTGAAAAAACAGAAGACTTTATCCGTAAAAACATCGTACGTGCCTCGACGACCAAACAGGCTCAAAGCCGCCGGAAAATGCTTGAAAAGTTACCGAGAATCCAAGCACCCCGTACGGATCGAACGTACCGGTTTGCCTTTCCAACGGGCCGAAGCACCGGCCGTGATGTACTTGTGACGGAATCGTTGTCTATCGGGTATACCTACCCGCTTGTTGAACCGTTATCATTTGTTATCATGAAAGGCGAAAAAGTTGTGATTACAGGTAAAAACGGTATCGGTAAGTCGACATTGATCAAAACAGTTCTCAACCATGTGCCAGCCCTTGAAGGCGACAGCCGCTGGATTGATACCGCCGACATCGCCTATTTTGCCCAAGAATCGAACTTGTCCGATACACTGACACCCTTTCAAATCATCCATGACGCCTATCCGCAGTTTACTAAACAAGACGTCTTGCGGCTACTTGGTCAGCACGGTCTTGACCCCGATGTTTCTAGACGTCCGACAGGGACGTTGTCCGGGGGTGAAAAGACCAAGATTCGTCTGGCGCTACTTCGCCATCAAAAAAGCAATGTTCTCATCATGGATGAACCGACTAACCACCTTGATGCAGCCGCTCAGGAAGCCTTGCAAGATGCTTTGATCAACTATGAAGGGACCTTGATTCTTGTTTCGCATGACCAACCTTTTTATCAAAGCATTTGTGATGTGGAAATCACGTTATTCGAAACCGATTAAGCCCCCTTGAACACCGCTTTTCATCAAGGTGTTGAAGGGGGAATGTTGGGAGTTTTAAACTTCTTGACAAGATGAAAGAACCGCGCCAATAAGGGTTTATGAAAGAGTTGAAAAAAAATGTGTTATGCCATTGATTATTTCATATAGATTATGTATAATAGTTATGCAATCTTAAACGTCGCAGTAGTTTAATGGTAAAACATTAGCTTGCCATGCTGAAGTTGCGGGTTCG
>RECF01000029.1 GCA_007694145.1 Acholeplasmatales bacterium
GTTTTGAGCCGGCCGATTTCTGAGTATACTTGGTTCATGGCTTTGCCTCCTCTATGTAAATCCGTGGTACGCGGCTGGATATCGAGCACAATACTTCATAATTGATGGTGTGTAAATGCGATGCGATGGCATTCGCGTCCAAACCACCCGGCCCCATCAGGACAACCGCTTCACCAAGTTTAATGCTGTCATCGATTTTGACGAATAACTGGTCCATGCAGATGTTGCCAATGATGGGATAACGTCTGCCTTTAATCAGCACATCATGACCTTTGTGCTGGCGAATCCATCCGTCTGCATAGCCGATGGGCAAAACCGCAATCCGTGTGGGTTCGGAGGCTTGATAGGTGATGCCGTAGCCGAGATATTCTCCGGTGTTTAGCTTCTTGATTTGCGAGACCACTGTCTTGAGCGTACCGATGGGCACCAATCCATAATCAACTGGCTCAAGTGTGTAGCCATAAAGACCAATACCGATTCGTGCATGGGTGAAGCTGTTGAATGTCGCTTCATGTTTCAGCCAGGCAGAGGTGTTGGATAAATGGACAACGGGTGGGGGGTGTGGTAATACGTCCAGTACCGCCTTGAACCGCTCGAACTGCCACGCGACAAAGGCGTCATCACCATCAGAGGTTGCCAGATGAGAGTAAAGACCTTCTACCTGTTTGTGGGGTAGGGTCGCAAAGGCGTCCATGACTTTTTTGACATCGGTGGCATGCTTGAAACCAAGGCGGTTCATACCGGAATCAAACTTGATGTGAAAACGCAAAGCGCCCGGATAGGCTTTGACAGCCTCAAAGATGGCATGATCGCTGATTGTAAACACAATGTCATGTTGCTCAAGAAGCGGTAAGTCTTCGGGGTTGATTACCCCCATCACCAACACGGTGATATCTTTGAACTTAGCACGTAATTCCAGCGCCTCCTCTAGCAAACTGACCGCAAAAAAGGTTAAGCCCTCTTGCCGCAAACGCTCAACCACCTTCAAAGCACCATGGCCATAGGCATCCGCCTTGACGACCGCAATCAGCGCGCGTGCTTCGTGGACTAAGCGTAGACGGTGCGTGTTTGAGGCAAGGTCATCTAAGTTGATTTCATACCACGTTTTTCGATACCGCTCAGACATAAACTTTCCTCACATAGCGTGACGTCATCAAACTTAACACACTGCCATAGGTTAAGCGAAAACGAAGTATGTCACCGACCTTATAGGACGCTTTCGCGTGTGTGAGATCGATAATCAGGTGGTCGCTTGAGCTACCAATCAAACGAATGGTAGGGTCTTCGGGAATCAGTTCATGGTAGTCGACATCTTGTTTTCCAATGGCCAGAATCCCACGATCCATCAACCCATAGTCTTCAAACTGTGGGGTTTTCCCAAACGCATTCATACCGATTTTACCCATCGGAATGGATGGTTTTTTCTTTAGTTCAATCAGATCACTTTCCAAGACGAAAACATCTTGATATAAATCTGGCATCGGCTTGCCGTAAGCAGTTTCGCGTCCTAGCACAATCGCTTCACCGATACGAAGATGATTGATAAAGGGTGGGTGTTGGCCTTCCTGAAGCAAGTATAGATGTGACGAGTTCCCCCCTGATACCATCTTGAGCTCGAGCTGATACTTCTGTTTGAGCATCACAACCATGTCCCCAAGACGGCCCAGAGATTCCTGGTCCGGTATGACACCGCCATAACATGTCAAGTTGGTGCCTAAGCCATACAGCTCAATATGCGACAACGACAAGATGGCCTGTACCGTATTCTCAACATCGTCCTTGAAAAACAAGCCTTCCCTCAAGTCACCGACATCCATCATGAGAACAATCTTATGACGAACACGCTCTTTAGCGGCCGCATCATTGAGACGGCGAATTGTCTCGATTTCCGAGTTCAATGAGATATCGGCTACCTTAACAACGGTTTCAGCTTCATGCATGGAGGGAATCCGCAAAAGCATCCGGGGCAGATGGGTGTGCATCTTTTGCAAGTTGGCGATGCGCGAATCCGCTACATACGACACATCACAGACATTGAGGACATCAATCAGTGGCTGTTCCGCACAAAACACTTTCGTGACAACACTGATGGTGATACCGTGCTGTGCGCACAGTGTCGCGATTTTTTCAACATTGTGGTGGTACTTATCGCGATGGATGATGACTCTTGGGTACATGGTTCATCCCTCCAGATCAAGCGTATGTCTCAACAACGCACGGGCTGCTTCCCGGTGCGTCAAGGATAACACGCCGAGGCTTGAAAGAATATAGTCTTTGTCTTTGAGAATTCGCACCGTGCTTGCCGGAATCAATTTGTGGGGATTCGAAGATAAATAGTCGGTGACAATGTTTTCCGTATGTTCAAGGTGAACTAAAGCACCACCAGTAAGGACTACTGTCTTGACCTGTGTTAGGTCTCGTCCTTCGGGAATCATCTTGACACCGCTAGACGTATACACTTTGCGAAGGTCGCCGACATGTCGATCGAGCGCACGATGCACACAGACTTTGGTGATTTCATACACGAGCGCTTTCTGCAGGGTAGTTTTTGGCAAATAACCATACGTATCAATAAGGGTCGTCAACTGGGCATCATCGATGTCAAGTGTCGTCTTCAGTTTACGGTGGTCCATGGTGCTTAGTACGTTTTCAAAGTTGACAAAAACACCCAAATCACCTTCAACGGTGCGTTTCTCGCGTGCCTCACCTTCATGGAACTGCCTGTACTCCTCGCTTGGTTGCGTCACTGAATGGACATCCGATGTTGCACCACCGACATCGATGACGACAAGATTGCCAATCATCTCCTGTAGCAACATTGCCGCTTCCATCACAGAACCAGGCGTTGGCATGATATGACCGGATACCATGTCTTTTATATGTGTCATGCCTTTTGCATGGACAATATGTTCTTCGAAAGTAGTATAGATTGCTTTGCGCAGCGGCTCGATGTTCAAAAAGTCAACGCGCGGGTAAACATTTTCCACAAGACTGATGTACGATGCTTGCGATGAGGTTGCAAGCCATTGGTTTATTCTAGCATGGTTGGCGATATTGCCTGCATATAAAATGGGCACATTGAGCTTGAGATTTTCAATGGCGAGCAAATTGTGGTAGGCCGTTTTCCAGTCACCATAGTCGGTTCCACCGGCGACGAGAACAATGTTTGGGAGAATCTGTCTGATTTCCTCTAGTTCATCAGGTTCAAGTTTCCCCGCTGTGACCCTATGTAAGTTGGCGCCTGCATTGAGGGCGGCTTCCTTGGCGGCTCGAACCGTCATTTCATAGACAAGACCTGATACAGTCATCCGTAATCCACCGGCTGCGCTTGATGCCGCTAACATCATGTCATATTGCAGCGCAGCACCACTCCAGTGTGCTTGCAAGTTAGCAAGTGCGGCATTCAAGCCCTCACAAACGTCTGTTTCAACGGTTGTTTGCGCCATGCCTTTCCCAAGTAATCTCGGCGTTCCTTCTAACTTAAAAGCGTTTACTACCGTTGTGGTACTACCGATTTCTGCGACCAGACAATCAATCTTGATCATGGTGCATCTCTTGGAGTCTTTTGACTAGATAGCTGGCAATATGATGACCTTTCGTGCCGCGACCAAATCCTTGGTCAATTTGATGTTTACGGGCAATCTCCGGTGTGACCTGTGTCCCGCCGGCAATCAAGATTAATCGATCGCGTACACCCTTCTCGACCGCATACTGATGAAGTTTTTCCATGTTTTTATAATGCGTGTCGTCATGTGAGATGATGGTCGACATCATGATGCACTGCGCATCCATCTCAATGGCCGCATCAACGAATTTCTCGATGGGAACACTTGTTCCTAAATACGTATAAGGAATGCCATACTTTTCAATTCCACCATGTTTGATGTCAAGAACCTCACGGATACCGACGCTATGTTCGTCCTGTCCGCCTGTGCCAGCAATGACTTTAAGAGGGTGATTCTTCACATAAGCAAGAATCTCGTCTTCTGGAAGAAGATTCGTTTTTTCCCGGCGTTTCAAGGTGCTTGTATCAATATCGAAATCGATCCGGCCCTTAATCTGGATTCGTGTGCCTTCACTGGGATGAAGGACTTCCTGATGGATGACTTCAACGTCTTGCAACCGCATTTGTCTACCCATTTCAATGGCGGCTTCAGCCGCAATATCTTCAGATATGGGAAAGAATAGATCCATCGTTATCACACCATCGCCTAGCCACTCGACTTCTGGTTTGACAAAAGGACTATTGCGGTATTTTTCAGTTTCTTCGAGTCGCAAGTTCACATTATCCGTTGGGTCCAACTCATCAATGAACTGCACCATTTCAGGTTTTTCAAACGTGCAACCACCAATCAACGATGCCGGATCATCCACCCGTGATGCGTCGTATTGCTTGACATTGTTGTAGCCGAAATGGGCCGTTACTGGCGCCATGTAATCGACATCTCGGGTAATGACTGAATCTGCGCTGACACCGCCGTCCATATTACGGGCGATACCATCACCGTTGCGGGCTGGATACTCACCACTATCAACAAACATGCCCGCCTGTACTGCTTCAAAGTAGCCACCCATTTCCAAGATTTCTTCCAACATCAAAACGGCTCGCTCCTGAATCTCCCGTTTTTTCTCATATAGATATCCATCGGTTCTCAAGGTCACCATGCTAAGTAAATCATCCATTGCCACCAACGCTTGTTTTGCTGTGTCCAATGCCTCAATATTGTAAATGTGCCATGGGACGTTTCGCCCTTCATCTGGTGTAATGGTGCTTTGGATATCCACACTTGTCAAGCGGGAGATCATCAAGTTGATGACATGCGTGACAGTGGCTTCGCGGGTTGACGAATCCATGTACTTGGTGTTCATTTGGGCACGCATTTTGTACCGTGAGAAAAACTCTCGCAACGCAACCGCGTAGGGCAAGTTCAGTTTCAAGTCCGGGCTGGGTGCGGCAGCGGGTGGAACGGTAGAGAGGCAAATATTTTCTGGGGCAATGCCCACTTTTTCACTGTAAACAGAGTTGATGCCATGTTGCACTAGAAGTTCGGGCATGACTTTCCATGCATCGCGAGCTGTCGCGTTTGCGTTGTGCGCACCATCAATCTGAGCCATTTCTGCGTAAGCCATGATACGCTTGCTTTCTGCGGCATCCACGAAACTACGCACCATGTTGATGTTACGGTAAAGTACATTATACTGAGGATCTTGATGGGCGCCATTCACACCTTCCTCGGTGAACAAAACAGCGATTTCCGGCCCTGCCACTCCAGAGACATATGAGTGGTAATTGATGGGGCGACCCACTTCTTCTTCAATCAAATCAAGAGCTCGCCTTTGCGCTCGGAGTTGTTTGCGTGTAATCGGAATGCCACCAATGCCTTGTGGTGTTCCTTCAAGCAAGCCATCAAAATGTGACTGTCCAGCGGTCCGAATTACCATAACATGATCCGCGCCGTGGTACGCGGCCATGCGCATCCTGCGGATATCATCTTCGAAACGACCTGATGCAATTTCAGTGGTAATGACACAGTCGGGCTGTGGATCAATGTGGTTGAGTGCGCGAGCACTTGGTAGTGGCACAGACCGTTTGAGTGACGGCGAGGCTTGTTCATACGTGAATGCGTTCAACGTCACCGGCTCTTTTTTGCGCCAGACCCAGCCGCGACGACGTGGCTGATAGTCGTGAAGATTTTCAAGTATTTGATGAATGTCAATTTTGGTATCGGGAATGAGCGGTTTCATCATGTGAACACCGCCTGAAGGGTTGAAATGCCATCACCCTCGATGATTTGCTTACCCGCTTCGCGAAGCGTCATCTTCATATCACGTGACAAACGATAGACGCAATGGCCAGCCCCTTTGCTTAAAAGACCGTACTCATGCAATGCATTGACAATCGCGTTGGCTTCTATGCTAGAAAAGCCCATCCTGAGCAACACACTTCTTTCGATGGATTTGCTTGTATTTTTGTGTGCGAGATCCAGTAATGGATCGACAACTTTTTCAGTCAACTCGAAGAAGTATGCTTTGAGTGCCTCGTCGCTCAAGTCTTTCAGATGTTGACGCCGCATCTCATAATCATCATGTCGTTCTTTCATGCACGACACCTCCTAATGAAGCAATCAATGCCTCTAAGTGGTTTGTTTTAACTTGAAGTTCCTCTTGCAAGAAGCGTAAATCCTGTTCCTTCAGATGTTTCAAATCAAAATGTTTTAGATAGGATCGTCTCAAAGAATCCAATGCTATTTCTTGAATATCCAGCAAGCGACCACTCGAAGGCAGGATGATGTTTTTGCCGGGAACCTCGCTGATTGGATTGCCCATCTTAACCTCGATGTGATTGCTTTTTGCAAATGAGAGTTGCGGTTGGTGGTGCTTGCCGGCACCGGAGTACTCTGTTTCCTGAACGACAATGATGGCATCTTTTTCCATCGACTGCGCCAACTTGAAGGCAACGGCAAGACTTGTATTGCCCGCAGGGCCTCGTTCCATCCCTTCAAGCACCGAAAGCGCCTCGGTGATAAAAAATACACTACCTTGGTTGACTGTAAAATACTTGTCCATATACCGAAGAGGGCGGGCTGCGCTACGTGGTACATCGCTACGGTCAGGACGTGTTGTAAAGGGGATGCCAAAGCCGGTATGCCCCGTGGTGAATGATTTTCTGTTAAAGTCATGATCGCTGGCCATGTGTAGTCCTTGGAGATTTACGCTCGCTGCATAAATCTGGGTTGTGTCAGCACCATAGCGTCTTAAACCTCGTGCCGTACCGGTTAAGTTTCCCCCACCGGCATTGGTGCACACAACAACATCAGGATGGCGGCTGAAGCGCCTGTTTACTTCTTCTGCAATCTCATAGCCTAACGTTTCAATGCCCATGATGCCGTAAGGTGAGTAAAGCGATGCATTGAAGTACCCGGTTTCATCAAGAAGGTGTAGGAAAGTATAAAACAGCTCCGGACCAACACTCAACTGAATCACTTCAGCACCGTATGCTTCACATGCACGGGCTTTCTCAAGAATCTCTGGTTGGGCGACATTTCTCGAATCAAAACACTCTTGAACAATGATACATTTTAATCCATGTTTTGCGGCCAAGGCAGCAACAGCTGCGCCATAATTACCACTGGTTGCAGCAATGACACCCTTGTAGCCAAGCTCCTTGGCTTTGTGCACACTGATTGCAGCCCTTCGCGCTTTGAAAGATCCGCTTAGATTCGTCGCTTCGTCTTTGACCAAGATTCGTGCACCCATTCCTGGCTTCGCAAACTTCCGCGCATAATCGGTTATGTTTTTCAGTTCTACAAGAGGGGTCCTTCCAACCATCGAAGCGCTCTGAATTGAAACAATGTCTTCATACGTGTATCCGGATGACCGCATCAATGCATCATAATCGAATCCGATACCTTCAAATTCAAACGCACTATAATCTATCGCCACAGAGCGTTGCATGATTTCATTACGCCGACGATTTAGGTCGTGGATATCATACATCGTCATCGTCTCCCCACATTTCCGACAATATCGTTTCGCGCATCTGAAGAACTTCGTCCACAAAATCGCCATATGTATGCTTGTATTTCGGCTCAACTTCCTTCAAAACACCTGATACCACTCTGCCTGATGCGGTTTGAATGGATACCTCTTCAAATAGTTCCGCTTCTTCACATAAGCGCCCACGTATCCACATTTTCAGCGGAACTTCTTGTGTGTCCTTTGGCAACCCTCCAGAGCGCTCTTTGGGTAATAAAAGATGTCTTCTGATTCTTACATATGTTCCCTTTTTCTCCAACATAAATCTCACTCCCATGCTTACAAAGCACGTATTTTTTCACGGCATCAATCAAACCAGTGCATACCACCTTATGATATCATAAAAACCCTTACATTTCATACCCAAATCGCGTAAAAAAATAGAGAGCCGTGGGTTGCTCTCTATCATAAAGATGTTTATATCATTCAAGCATGTTGCGCATGTCACCCAAGATTGCTCTAGGGACAGGAAGGTCCAGCATGGTCTTAAGGCCCGGTGTTGCATTAATGACGTGAGGAATCATATTAACGCACATCGCGATGGTCCCGATGCCACCGTCGATTTCTGGATTGATGGACATACTGATGTTAGGAATACCACGCAAACGAATGTAGTCGCCTGTTGCAGTTCCCTCAACTTCCGGTTCTATTTGCTGGGGGTGTTTCATGGAAATGAAGCTTTTTCCAGAAACATGCCCTTGTGCTGACATATCGATACCAGCAAGATGTCCAGGTTGCACTTCTCCATATTTGCTTTTTCGATTTGTATTGGACACAATCGGTTTCATCTGTTGCTCAAAATGTGATAGCTTGACACCCAAACCGGACGCAATCATATGAACGCTTTCCTTAAAGCCGACATGACCTGCAAGTGTTCCTGCTTCCATTCGCTGATGGTACGTTTCCAATGAGATGCCTACGCCTTGTTCTTCCATCACAGTGGGACCAAAAGGGCTGAGGCTGTTCACGCGTTCAGCTTCAATGTGTTGAACTTCTTCCATGCAACCGGTGAGGGCCAAAACCAAAAGATCCATAATAAAACCGGGATTGATGCCTGTTCCTAATACGGTAACCTGATTCTTTTTGGCTAGGCCATCAATTTCTTGGCTTAACTCCGGCTCATTTGCCATAGGGAATGCCATTTCTTCAGCAGTACTGATGACATTAACTCCGTGCTCAATCACTGTCACTATTTTACTGAATGTCTTTTTAGTAAAAGAATCCGTTGCAATAATCATGACATCCATGGGTGCTTGATGTAATAATGCATCCACGTCCGAAACAATACAGTGGTTCTCATGGTCGCTTTCAACACTCAAAAAATCTAGAAACCCTTTCCCAACCAAATGTTCATCGACATCGCATACACCGACGACTGTGACACCTTTCTTTTTCAAGAGCATGTTTGCAATTCCTTTTCCCATGGCACCGTAACCCCAAATACCTACTCTTACATTCTTTCTCATTTCCTCATATTGTATGGCAGGCAAAAGCCATACAGCTCCTTTCGTTAGTCTATTTTATGTGAATATTTATCATATTATTGGTTTGAATACCAATAGCATCGCCCTTGAAACTCATTGCCTATATGCAGTCTCTCACCAGCGAAATTTTCGATATGGAAATGGCGCCTTCTCTGAGAGCCATAACATCACTATCTTTTGGGATGGTTTGATCGAGGATCTCCCTTGAGTGATAAAAAAATGAACGATCATTTTTTTGTCGAACTTCGCCTCTAAGCACCATTTTTACATGGTAGAGTTTGGTGTGTCTGATTTCTGCTTCGTCTTGGAAAACCTCTTTAGGGAAATTGACATTCAAAATGTAATCATGGGAAAGAAGATGATTTTCCAAAATGGTCTTCAGTGTTTTTTCAAAGTAACGTTGTACATTTGTCTCACCTTTGAAATCGCCGGAAAATGCCACACTCTTATACCCGTGAAATGCCGCTTGCAACGCTGCGCCAACTGTGCCACTATACATCGTGTCGATACCAATGTTGAATCCTTTGTTAATGCCCGATACAACTACATCGGGTTTTATCTCGAGACCATAAAGCGCAAAAGAGACACAATCTGCCGGCGTTCCATCCACAGCATAAGTCGTGTCGTCTTTTCTTTCAAACGGAATTCCCCGTATTGAAATAGCAACGCTTTTACCTGATTGCTCAAACAACGGTGCAACAGTATAGACTACACCATATTTTTGCAGAATTTTCTTAGCAAAATGAAGTCGTTCTGAATGAATACCGTCGTCGTTGACCAATAAAAACTTCATAAGTAGCCCCCCTAGCAATTTCAATTGCCTTGTTGAAATAAATACTGAGTGATGTATCGAGCAAAGAACTCGATGTTTTCTTCGTTATACTTTATATTTTTCTCAATCATTTGACCTTGCTCAATCTCAGGCATGCCAATAAATGCAAAAATCAGGACTTTCACTTTAGTTGGCAAGTAATTACCTAAAAGCTCTTTGTATATTATAAGCTCTAACTCTTTCTTTTGCCACATGTTTGAGACATTTGGAAATTTATCTGATAAACGAAACTCAGCAAGTAAGATACGGTCTGCATACTCAAAGATGAAATCTACTCGTCTGTTCTTAGACATTTCAATTCGATACTCACAATGTATCTTCATTTTCATAAGAACATCTTCTTTTAGCATCCCTCTTAGCAAATGAAGTAATCGTCTCAGAATGAGATAACTGTCTAACCATGAAACTATTTCAGCAATAGCCACATTCCTTCTAAACAACTTCTTCTCATTAAAAATCGTCCTCAAACGATGGGTGTACGAACGATTCTCAATATACTTACCTCGATCATTTAATAGTCCTGTTGAGATATGCCACCTAGGGATGTTCAGACTGTGATAAAACTCCCAAAACTCATTGTAGTTAGAGAATGAGAGCATAGCATCTTTGCCGAAATCATAGTTCATCATGTAAGCCTCCGCAATATCAGTGTTTATCTAATAATAAGAACCAACCTTTAATATTGCTTTATAAAGTTTACCAATCAATAAAAAAAGGCCAAATGGCCTAGCAATCTTGGTGGTGGCTCAGGGCGGAATCGAACCGCCGACACACGGATTTTCAGTCCGTTGCTC
>RECF01000032.1 GCA_007694145.1 Acholeplasmatales bacterium
GTCCCAAAAAAATGGTGAGTTTACGGTCAAAAGCTGCAGTTGGTGGACAAGGTGACCTAACCATGCGACCGCGAGCATCGACACCATACCATTGAGTGTCATGTTACGTACAATGGTCTCGTCTTCTTCGACCGTTTTGCCATCCTCAAGTAAGTTGAAACTACCCAATGCCGGTACATAGAGCCACTGAATGGCAGAAAAAAACAACATGTACACCAAGCCTGGCCCCCACATCTTGAACACGACACGCTTGCGGTAAAAGACCGCCGTTAGAAAAACTGTAAAATAGCGAACAGCCAAAACACTGGACATCATCAAGGTGACATACGCCACATCGACAAAGGTCGCACGCTCATCGATGAAGGTCGTGAAAATAAGCAAGGCCAACAAATTCCCCAAGATGGTCACAGGAAGATGAAAGTAAGGTTTTTTTGGTGGGCGCTCGGCAGGAAAGCTATAACTTTGAGAACCAAAGGCAAACAAACCGGTCGTAAAAAGCATGACACGAAGATTTTGACGTTCCCCGTATTTCCGAGCGAAAGCCCGATTCGACATAGGTACGAAACCTTGACGGCGCAACGCTCTTTCAAGTTTAAAGTTGTGGCCAGCACAATCTATGAATATTTGTGTCGCCCCTGCCGACAACAAATAATCCGTTGCGGCTGAGACGAAGTACGTTAAAACATCCGTATCCAAGTAAGCCCGCTCAAAGGTATACCAGCAAATCGATGCAACAGGTCTACTTTCGAGGTTGAATGGTTTGAGTGAAGCAATGCCAATCAGTGTCTCCGCATCAAAAAACATCAGGTTCATGTTGAGATGGTCGAGCGATACGGACTGCCAAACGGCACCGTGTTCGGTCAAAAAGCGATCGGCTCTTTGCTTATCATCGACCGTCATCGGACGATGCGTCAACATGGTGTTTGTTTCCATAGGATGCCCCCTCGGTAATGTGAACAGTTTATCACAAGTCAGGAAAATTGTCTATGTCTTGCATCATCAAAAAAAGCTACCGAAAAGGCAGCTTTTTCTTATGAGAAATCTAAAAGTATGAGTTATTTGTTGTTGGCCTGGCTGTAACCGACTTCAAAGAGTTCACGGATCTTGTCATCGGACAGGGAATAGAAAATCCGCTTACCGACTCTCTTTGTTTTGACGACGTCAAGAGCTCGCATGTTTTTAAGCTGATGGGACACGGTAGACTGATCCATATTCAGCGTATCGACGATGCTGTTGACGCTGTGTTCGCCTTCAGACAAAAGCTTGATGATCAAGAGACGCGTTTCATTGCATAAAAGTTTAAACGCATTGACCATGTCTTCAAAAGGGTTAAATGTTTGCTTCATCGCTGAGCTCCTTTCTTGCCGGACGGCATAAAATTTGGCTTATTGGTGCACATGATGGCCTTGAAGAAGCCGATGTGCTCTAATGACATATTAGTGATACACAATTATTATAGACTAAAGCGCATAAAAATGCAAGCTTTCGTCTTGAAAAAAGCGAAATAATCTTCAACATAGTCAAAGCTGTTATTTACAGTGCATTTGTCTTGCAATTATGGCATTTTCAAGCCCTGTAAACGCTTTCTAATTAGTGTTTCGCTTATTTGTATTAACACATGTCGGTTCTTACATTTTTAACCCCAGCTAGAAAAGGCTAAAAACGTCTTAAAAATGCGGATTATCGGATTTATAGACTATTGAGAAGATTTTCTTCTTTTTGAACGCACGATGATTGACGAAACGGCGGCTCTGCCCTATAATGAAACCATATCCTCTAAGGTGGTGTCACCATGAATCAATCTCGTCGCGTTCTTGTTTTTGCACTGGGATTGCTGATCACGTTCGGTTTATCCGGATGTGCCGTTTTGGATGACATCTTACCTGAAGTTCGCAGTATTGAACTGCTTGATGAGACTGTCAAAGAGAGTCATTATATCGATGATTTCGACTTGCGAAGTCTCAAGTTACGCGTCATTACGCGCAACTGGGAAACACAGATTGTCGATGTTCAAGCCTATATGCTCTCCCCAGAAGACCGCAGAAAAATTGAACAGGCCGGACATCACCGCATCACCATTCGCTACCGTGGGCAAGTTTTGGTCCATGACTTGATTATTAGGCAACGCATCACGGCCTATGCCATCATGCGCGATACGCTTTAATACATAGCGCGACAGCGTTACACTACGTTGACTAAAAAATGTCTTTGCATCTCAATCGGGATGCAAAGACATTTCATTTTCATCGGTATGGGTTGTCTCAAAGTAGTTTACAATGAAATCATGGTTTTCCAAAAACTCCATGATTTTTGCAAGCGGTACGGCCAAACCACTGCTGTTGTCGGTGGAGTTGCCCCAAGCGTTGATGCCAACTAGATTACCGTCAAGATCAGTCAATGCCCCACCGCTATGTCCGCTAAAAATCATCACACTGTGAAAAATGACGGGAAACGCCACGCTTTCAATCGTCGTAATCGAGAGAAACTCACCGAATGTCACAATCATATTGATGCCTGAAGGATTCCCAACCGCTAACAACATCTCTCCCGCTTTGAGCGGGGCGTTGAGCCGTGTCGAAATGTCTCTTACAGGAATGGTATGGGTGCCTTTTGCAAACCTGAGTACAGCAAGATCGTACGCATCGTCCTTGAATAAAAGTTCTGCACTGACAGAGGGGTTGGCCCCGTCGCGGTAAAATAAGGTGACGGTGTATTCGGCACGCGGATGACTACCACGGTCGACAACATGGTGATTCGTCAAGGCATAGTAATAGTTTTCATCTTCATAAAACACATAGCCGCTCCCTGTTTGTGTCAAGGGTGCACGCAAGAAACCACTACGAAAGACAACCGCTTCGACGCCGATGGCCGCTTCACGGATGACTTCACGTGTTTCCATCAGCTTGCCTTGCATCACCAGGGCTGCTTCGCTTTGCATATCGGCTTTCGGCACATAGGGTCTTGGTTGTTGCATGGCATCACATCCAGCCACAATGACCATAAACAGTAAGAAGAACAGCGTCAACCACCATTTTCTCATCGGAATCACCTCCAGGTACTATTATACCGCATTTTGCATGATATGGCCAACTGCATGCAATCCATGGTATCGGTGTCATCGAAAGGACAATTCATTTGGCCGAGGCCAGATTATCGTGTATACTAAACGTGAGACACCGAACGAAAATACGTACAACACAGGAGTGAGCAGCCATGCAAGAAAAACCGCGCATTACTTTCAAAAATATCGTCACAACCCTCAACAACGTCCAGTATCAAAAGTCGAAACGGGCTAAGGGCGTCTTTCAGGTGAGTGTCAAAGAGACTGTTGAAGTTTTAGAAGCCACTTACAACCGATTCGCCTTGTCTTTTTCACGCCATATCACTGTTTCGCCGGAATCGTTGTTTGAGTTAGTCGTCACTTACCATGTCGAAGGTGAAGTAGATGAGCAAGCACTGACAACGCTCAACCAGCAAAACACCACCTTGCGACAGTTTATTGAAACCAGCAAAAAAACGATTGTGCAGACTCAAAACGTCGTGGGCCACTCTTCGCTGCTCATCGCTCAAATTACAGCATACAATGAACGCAACCCGCTCGTCTTGCAGCCGTTTTTACATAAAGGCGAACCGAAGAAAACGTCATTTACCCAGTAGTGAAAGCACTGTCCACCGCTTTGAAAGCCGTGGGCAGTTTTTTATGGTGTCGTTGACCTTTAGTTGTTTACCATTCGTACTGTCTTACCTGATTCATACATGACTAAGAAACACTGTGTTAGAGTTAGCATGCATAAACGCTATGGGTCGTGATCACACAAACGGATGCTTAGAAACGAGTATGTCGAAGGGTTCTGCGTGCGCACCGTACAACTTATGTAATCCATGTGTCCTTTTTTAGAGGGTGCCATTTTACAAATCCCTTTCTATTCGTTATAATGGGGTATACCTAAAGAAAGGGTTGAATCATGGATAAATTTAGTTATTGCGAAGCGATCCTCGAAGAAAACAGTCCCCTCTTTCACAAAGCCTTTAGCCTCTTAGAAGCCAAAAAGGCACAGGCCGTATATGCCGTTTTCGCCTTTTGCCGTACTGCTGATGATGCCATTGATGTCGACAATGACATCGAAAAGGTCAATACACTTAAAAAACATGTGAAAAGTACCTTCGAAGGCGACGTCCCCAAGGAGCCTTTGTTTGAAGCGCTCTACGAAACGATCATGCGTTATCCATCGACAGTTTCTCCGTATCTTGATTTGCTCGATGGCATGCGCGATGATTATTATCAAAAACCGATCAAGACCGAAGCGGAGTTTGATGAGTACTGCTTCAAGGCGGCGGGAACGCTCGGTTTGATGCTGATGCCGGTCCTTGCTAGTGAAAAGCAAAAAACAGAAACCAAACAAGTAAAGAAGGTCATGACGGCCTTAGGAAAAGCGATGCAGATTACCAACATCCTTCGCGATGTTCGCGACGATTTTATGAAGGATCGCATATACTTTCCCGAAGAAATATTCGAGCAGTACCAGATTAATCTAGAGACCTTGCGCACCGGTCTCATTACCGCTGAATGGCGGGCTTTGAACGACTACTACATCAGCATGGCCCGTGGACACTATCAACTGTTTTATGACAACATCGCCTTGCTAGACCAAGATGCGCAGTACCCAACTTATCTGGCTGCACGTTTTTATGAGGGCATTTTGGATCACATTGAAAAAAGCGACTACACGAATCTTCACAAACAACATAAGTTGAGCAATCTCAAGCAATTTTTCATCACGAAGCGGGTGAAGAAAGCACTCAAGCAAAAAGGATTGATGTGATGGTCGGACTGTTTGCATCGTATGGCTTTGTATTTGCCATCATGGGCCTAGCAACGCTTCTTGACAAACTGAACGTGCTTAGTGATGAAGGCAGTCGCAAGTTCATTCATATTGGTGTGTCGAACTGGTGGTTTATCGCGTTATGGTTTTTTGAACGCAATACCGTTTGGCTTGCCATGGTGCCGCCCGCTTCCTTCATCGTGCTGAACTACTTGTCTTACCGCTTCAATCTTGTCAAATCCATGGAACGCGATACGGTGTCAAGACATGATCTTGGCACCGTTTGGTATGCCGTAAGCCTTTTGGTGATTACAGCACTGTCTTTTGGTCTGGGGGGGTTTTTCCGAATCGCGGGGGCGATGGCCATTTTGAGCATGGGTTATGGTGATGGGTTGAGTGCGCTGGTTGGCAGGCATGTCACGAGTCGTCGCTTATATGGCAACAAGTCTCTCAGTGGTTCTTTGACCATGTTTGCGGTGACTTTGTTGATTGCGCTGATCGGCTTCATGCTAATCGATGCGGGTCAACCCGGTAAAATTATCCTCATGGCGCTTCTTGTTGCTACAGCAGGCGCGCTGATTGAACTGTTTACGGGCAAAGGCCTCGACAACCTGACCGTACCACTTGGACTGTTTGCTTTGGTCGTGGGGTTGAATCTCTTGTGATGGATGCTGTCATCGGTTTAGCACTCAGTGCGCTCATTGCCGGTTTAGCTTATGTACGGGGAAGTCTCAATGCTTCAGGCCTTCTTGCTGCCCTTGGCCTTGGGACGATGGTCTATGCTTTGGCTGGTGCGGGTTTATTTTGGGTGCTGATGATTTTTTTTATCTCCTCTTCATTGCTTGCGAGACTGCATCCTACACGACTTAAGACGCGCCGTTCAGCATGGCAGGTGCTCGCTAATGGTGGTGTGCTGGTTCTCTTGATTGTTATGAGCCTGGTGTGGGACACTGCAATCATGCACAGCCTGATGCTCACCTCTATCGGTGTTGCGATGAGTGATACATGGAGCAGTGAAATCGGGCAAAAAAGTCGTGTTTTGCCCTTTCATGTCCTAACAAAAAAACCGATGACTCCCGGTCTTTCCGGTGGGGTTTCGGTTCTCGGTTTTGCGGCTGCGGCCTGTGCCGGCATGGTTATCGCCATGCTCAGTTACCTCGTGCTTGATGCACCAAGTCTTCGCATGGCGTTCATCATCGGTCTGTTCAGTTTCTTGGGGGCTTGGCTTGACAGTATTCTTGGTCTCTTGCAAGTAAAGTATCATGCGCTCGACGGTGCGTTGACCGAAGATCCTCAACAAGGTGCGTTGACCACACACGGTTGGCCGTGGCTTGACAACAACCTGGTGAACTTTCTTGCCAATGCCATGACCGTTATCGTGTTGGGCTTGTTGCTCCATTTCTTGTAACCGTATTATGAGGCATTATAAGCACCGCCGTTTGGCGGTGCTTTTCATATCTATTGGGTGAAACGAACAGCTTGCAGAAACGCTTCAAGGGCACGCCCTTCTAAGGTGATATCGCCAAGTTCCTTGTGTTTGGTGTCATTTTCAATGCCATGAAAATCACTGCCGGCGGTCACTAACCAACCGCGAGCCTTTGCAAGGGCACAGTAACGTTCGGTATCGTGGGCCCGGTTCAGCCCGTAAATGGCTTCAATGCCATCAAAGTCATGCTCTAGTACGGCATCATGGATATGCGACTTCAACAGCGTCGGATGGGCGAGCACCACGACTGCATCGTGTTCCCGAAGGAGGGCGATGCCTTCTGGGAGTTGAATTTCCGCACTTGGGACATACGCTTTAGTGTGTTCACCGATGAACAGATCGAAAACTTCATTATGACTGTACTGAGGATAACGCATTCTGATCGCCTTAGCAATATGCGGTCTGGCGATGATACCATGACTGACGGAAACGATGTCTTCATAACGAATGTGAAGGTTATAATAGTGGGCCAACTTGTCAATGAACATGCGAGCTCGGCGTTCGCGGCGCGCCTTGGTTTCAACATAAAACCGTTCCATCACGTCACTTTGGTATCCGTCGCTGCGAAAGTACCCAAGGACATGGACACTCTTTCCTTCGTAAAGCGTAGACAGTTCTATGCCGGGGATGTAGTGTACCCCGTACTGCGCAGCCAGTTGCCGATTGTCATCGACGTGGTGGCACACATCGTGATCGGTGATGGCAATGTAATCAATGTTGCGTGACTTTGCCAGTTTGAACAGTTCTTCCCGGTGCAGACGACCGTCTGACTCGGTTGTATGGAGATGGAGGTCAGCTTTCATGAGGATACATCCTTTCATCGTGCAATTGTGTGTCAGGTGTCCGTGCTTATACGGTACATTTTGAAAATAGACTTAAAAGAAGGTAAACATCAAAAACTGCAAGGCGCCGATGACCATACCAAGCATCAGCCCTACGAGTTCAATGTGACGAAGTTCACGTCGGACGATATCGAGAATCAGCTTTTCAAACGCCAATAAGTCCATCGCATCGACACGTGCTTTGATGAGCGCCGGCATGTCAAGTCGTGCCAATCCTTCATCCTTGAGTGTCGTAAAGACGTCGCGCATCAAGACATCGGCTTCTTGATCGATGAAGTTTTCGATGAGCTCGTCAAGACCAGAAGCAAACATGGTGCGAAACATGGAAGGAATGATACCGCGGATTTTCGTCAGCAACTTTTCCTTGAGCGTCGTCTTGATTGTTTCGATCGTGTCAGGATTCAAGATGGCGTCAAAAATATCATCTTTGCTGAGCAACTCATCTTCGATGACTTGTCCCATCTTTTCGGCAATGAACGCTTTCCTTTTAGGAAGCAATCCCTGAAAGCGAAAAAAGAGCACCTTGCGTGGGTGCATCGGCCGAAAAAGCATCCGAACGGCCACTTTGTTGGTCGCGTAGCCGATCAAACCACCGACGGCCACCATCATCAATAATCTCAGCCAGTCAACTGTCATGACTTCACCTCTAAAACGTCTTCTATGTGTCATTATAGCAAGCGCACGCGACTTTGAGAAGTCTTGTCGCGCCGTTTTGCGAAAAACCAAGGTGACCAGGATGCATCCCAGTCGATGATGCGGTATAATGGACATGAACCCCACGCGCGTTGTGCGCACCAGAAAGGATGATTCGTCATGCTCTACCCTTACTTAGACAAAACCCCTGTCATCGCCGAAGATGCCTTTGTCTTTCCTACCGCCGCCGTGATTGGCGCGGTGACCCTGATGTCACGGGTCAGCATCTACTTTCAGTGTGTCGTCCGAGGTGACATGAGTCCAGTCTTCATCGATGAGGATACCAATGTGCAAGATGGGACTGTCATCCATACGGATACCAACAAGCCCACCCGGATCGGCAAACGCGTCACCATCGGTCATGCGGCCATCATCCATGCGGCCACCATTGAAGATGATGCCTTGATTGGCATGGGGGCTATCGTCCTTGATGGGGCGACGATTGGCAAGCGGGCTTTCGTCGCTGCGGGTACGTTGGTGCCACCAGGCAAAACGGTGCCCGCCAACACGCTTGCGATGGGCAATCCCATGAAAATCGTCCGCACGCTCGATGCGGAAACCTTTGAAGCCATGCGACAAAACAATGCCGTCTACCTTGACTTGCTGAAGGATTACACCGAGAGTCTTTAGTCTTACAAAGCGGCACGCACGGATAACGTCCCCGACTTAAGGGGACGTTTTTTTATGTGTCCTTCGATAAGGCACGATGCAAGTACTCTCGCATATTGTCGGGTTCATAAAGGGAGGGGTTGGTCGTCTGCTCAAAAACAAGACGGGTCAAATGTTTCAACATGATAAGGTGGTGATGATCGGTTTGTGCTGCAAACAAGAACACATGGCGCAAGGTCTTGTTGAAATAGCCAACACCTTGTGCGACATGCAAGTAGCTTATGGTCGACTGACGGACCGCCTCACTTGGGCGGGCGTGGAAAAGGATGGTGTCATCATTTAGCACGAGCATCGCCTGGGCTGTTTGTACTGTGTCAACGACTTCTTTGAGGTACAGAGCGCCGATGGCTTTTGCATACAGTGCGTCACTGGCGACTTTGTAAAGGGCTGTTTCCCAGTTCTCAACCGTTTCGACCGTATGATGGGACATAAACAACGGATCGGTCATCGTGTATTGCCTCCTTGCCATAGACTTTAGTCAGGGCATTTTGCCTTCAGTGTCGGTCTTGCTGGATAAAACGTTTATATTTGTGACTGTCTTTTGGTATCGTGAGTGCTCCGGTATAGACCGTGACGGTCCCTTCAAGCCCGAGTGTTCGCAGCTGGCCTTGAAGCTGTTTAACAAGCGCATCAGCATCAAACGGTGTCTTGAGCGGGTCGATGGTGATATGCATGGTGCCATGTTCTTTTTGGATGGCCTGAAACTCAGCGATGTTTGCATCACCGACCAACAACCACCTGGCGATGAGGTCGGGAAAAACCGGTTGTTGTTTCCCGGTTGCATCGGGGAAGTAAAAGACATCATCATGGCGACCGAGCACCTGCTTAATCCGTCGGAAGTTTGAACCACACGGACACGGTGTATCAAGGACTACCATATCATTCATGACATAACGAATCAGCGGTTGGGCGGTGTTGATTAGATTCGTCACAACCATTTTGTGACCGATGACGCCCGGTTCTGTGATGCGTTGGCCTTGAACATCATACAAATCAACATGAACGAGATCTTCGTTGATATGCAAGTGTCCTTGCGAACAAGGACTTGCCATTTGTCCTTCTGAAGCCTGATAAATTTCTACTACCGAGGTGTTGAATGCTTGGGCATAACGCGCCTTGTCTTCAGCCGTCAAAACTTCCGCATACGTGATGATGCGCTTGAAACGCCCTGCAAGGTCTGCAGCATGTGGCAATAGGAAGCGCAAGTAGGATGGCGGAGCCATGAGCACGTTAGCACGCATGGCACGGATGCGCTCAATGACCGCCTCGGGTTTGGCGGTGGTCGGCATGTACTTCAACTGAATGAGCGGGGCATTGATGTCATCAAAGCCTTGCGAATAGACTCTTAACAAAAAGACGATTCTCAACGGCAAGTCACGCAAGCTGAGACCGCCGCGTGCTAAAAAGACACCCGGCAACCGTTTGGTTAAAGCTTTCGGCGTGATATACAGGCCACGGTGACCAGAGGTGCCACTTGACAGACCAATCACATAGTCACCCTCATAATAACCAAGATAGTCTTGGGTGCGTTCAGCGTTTAAGGCGAAAGCCTCTACCGAAGCCCGTTTGAGCCCACATGTGTTCAAGTCATCAAAATGCGTCATCATCGTTGCTTTATCGAGAGTCGGTAACCGACGCACAGCATCGATTGTATCGAAGGTGATGCCTTCAAATCGGGCCTGGTAAAAAGGACTATGCGCGCGTGCATAAGAAAGCAGTCGACGCAAAGCGCGCAGCTGATGTTTGGCGATTCGTTTGCTTGACCAGCGTCGAAACCGCCAGGACAAAACAAGATAATCACCGAGGGCGCGGAGCATGTCGACCTTCCTTTAAACGTTCAGCTTTGGTGCTGTGTCCACTTAAACCAGCGAGTTTTGTCATCCAGTACTCAACCCCGAAGCGGTACCCGAGGTCTTCCCACAAAAATAAGAACACACCCCAAAGTATAGCCATATACAAACCATAAAACAATGCCCCACCCATGCCGAAGCGGACTTCACCCACCGCCTGCAAGGT
>RECF01000047.1 GCA_007694145.1 Acholeplasmatales bacterium
CATGACAGTCCTAAACCGCAAGAAAAAGCGATAGAAATAGCGGATACACTCATAAACTATGCGTCGCACTTTGCCAGGCATGCGGCTGTTTGGGCCACGCGATGGCAACACCATGACATCACCATCGAAGGGGCCCTTGATGACCAAATTGCTTTGCGCTTCAACCTGTATCATGCCCTCATTGCCACACCGCGGCACAAACCGCTGCCCATCGGCGCACGGGGTTTGTCGTGTCAGGCCTATCAAGGCGCGGCCTTCTGGGATCAGGAAATGTACAATCTTCCCATGTACCTCTATCGCGAGCCCCACATTGCCCGTCAACTGCTTCTTTATCGCTATCAGACTCTCGACGGGGCACGGCGTAAGGCACAAAAACACGGCTATGAGGGGGCTTTCTATGCGTGGATCAGTGGCAAGACAGGTGATGAGCTTTGCCCTGATTTCTTCTTCAAGGATGTCCTTTCCGGACGCGATATCCGCAACCATTTCAATGTGTGGCAAATCCACATTTCGATGGATATTGCCCATGCGGTTAGACACTATGAGCAGGTGACAGGCGATTGGGCCTTTGTAGAAGCGTATGGTGCTGAAATGGTTTTTGAAGTCGCGCGCTTCATCGCATCGAGGGTGGACTACAAACCCCGTCGCAACCGCTATGAAATCATTCGCGTTCAAGGCCCAGATGAGTATCATGAAAATGTCGATAACAACACGTTCACCAATGTGATGGCCCTTGAAGCCTTGAAGATTGCTGAATACTACTGGGAGACACTATCAGAGACGATCAAGAAGGGACTGACAAACCGTCTTGGTCTGACTGATGAAGATCGTGCCCTCTGGCGTGATATTGCCGAACGGCTTTTTATTCCCGAGCCTGACAAAAACGGCTTGATCGCACAGTTTGACGGCTATTTCGACCTCGAGTCCATCGTGCCAGCGCGCAAGGTGACTGAACGCCTGATTCATCATGAGGAGTATTATGGCTGGCCCAATGGCATCGCCGTGTTCACACAATGTCTCAAGCAAGCGGACCTCATTCAACTCTTCAGTGTGCTGCCTGATCGTTACACGGCAGCGGTTATGCACAAGAACTACGCATATTACGAACCCCGTACGTTGCACTTTTCATCCTTGAGTCCGTCTACGTACGCGATAGTTGCGGCGCGACTTGGCAAGACGGAAGAAGCGTATGCACTCTTCAAGCGGGCACTGACGATTGATTTGCTCAATACGAACGAAGCGGTCAGTGGGGGCACGTTCATCGGCGGCATGCATACCGCCGCCAACGGTGCGGCTTGGATGATGGTCGTCATGGGATTTCTCGGCCTTCAGGTGACTTCTCAAGGCGTGGCTTTATCGCCGACTTTGCCCGCCACCTGGCGTCATCTCAAAACCCGCGTCATGTTGCAAGGTCAGACGGTTGAAATCGATGTGTCACGCGCGGCCATGACCCTCCGCAACATCTCGGTTTCCCCCGAGCCTCTTACCCTGAGAATCGCCGGTCGTGATGTCCCTATCACAGCGGCGGCCAAAACGATTCCGTTGACATAAAAAGCACCCGCATCAGGCTTTTGCCAGATGCGGGTGCTTTCTTCATTCGCTGTCCAAAATCTTTTTCAGCGCTTTGTTGCGAGCCTTTAGGGCAGCTTCGTACTGGCCTGTTTCGGCCCCTTCATAGTAACGGGTTCCGACCAACTCATCCGGCATATAGCGCTGTGCAACGACATGATTGGGATAACTGTGCGGGTAAAGATAGGGTGTTTTGTCTTCGAAGTTTTCGATGTTGATGAGATGGTTTGGTATTTTGCCCATTTTCCCGTCTTCAAGGTCTTTGAGCGCTTTGTCGATGGCGGCGCAAGCTGTGTTTGACTTAGGTGAGAGGGCTAGGTCGATCACTAAGGCACTCAAGATAATCCGCGCTTCGGGAAAACCGACCCGCAGACAGGCCTGTGCCGCCGCTTCAGTCTTTGTAAACACGCTTGGATTGGCCAAACCGACGTCTTCGTAGGCGATGACGCTCAATCGCCTCAAAATGCTGTCAAGGTCTTCCATGGCAATCAACCGTGCTAAGTAATGCAAACTGGCATCCACATCGCTGCCCCGAATCGACTTTTGGAAGGCGGAAAGAACATTGTAATAGTTGTCTTCGTCTTTGTCTAGCGTCAGGGAAGGTTTTTGCAAGATGTGTTCAGCTTGAGATAACTGGATGGATTCACCGGGAAAAGTATGGTTCAACAGCTCAAGCCGGTTGATGGCGGCGCGGATTTCTCGGTTGCTGATTCGGGCGATGTAGTCGAGTACTTCGGGTGAGAACGTGGCGGTGATTTCATCAGAATAGCGCGCAATCAGCGTTTCAAGGTAGCCTACAAGCGTATCGTGAGGGATGGGATGCAGCTTGTAGACGTGCGCTCTAGAGCGGATGGCGGCGTTGACGCTGTGGTAAGGATTGTTGGTCGTCAGACCGATCATGATAATCAGGCCGCTTTCAACATGTGGCAACAGATAGTCCTGAATATCCTTTTTCATGCGGTGTATCTCATCGACTATGAGGAGCGCGCCATAATGGCGTGCTTGCTCAATGACCGCTTTCAGATTAGCTTTGCTGTCAGTTGAAGCGTTGAATGTGAACGTATTCAGTCCAAATGACGCCCCGAGCACATGTGCAATGGTCGTTTTGCCAATTCCGGAGTCGCCATAGAGAATCAAGCTAGTATAATGGTTTGTTTCAACCATTTTGCGCAAAACGGCACCTGGACCGACCAAATGCGTCTGCCCGATAATCTCATCAAGTGTTGTTGGACGGGCCCGATAGGCCAGTGGTTGGGTTTGCATGCTCTCACCTCTTTCAATGGTATTGTAGCATGAAATCGGCCTTATTTGGGTATGAACCCGATTGAAATGCCAAAAGTGTGCTATACTTATCGCAAGTATGGACCCGAAATGGGACAAGTACTCAAAAAATGCGGTTTTTTAACGTTTAATCGCGTTTCATCACGTCAAGTGCAAAAGGACGAACCAATTACATTTAAGACGATGAGAATGCAATTTTGCTGGTCTATACGATAAACAACCTTACATGAAGAGGTGTCAAGTTATGAAAACCAACTATCATACCCACCACGAACTTTGCGGGCATGCGGTCGGTCGTGCCGAAGACTATGTCAAGGAAGCGATTCGACATGGCATGACAGACTTGGGATTTTCCGATCATGCGCCAAGTCAAGCGATTGAAGATGTCAGAGTGAGAATGCGATATGACGAACTTCCTGAGTATATTGCCGATGTCCGTGCAGCTCAAGAAAAGCATCGTGAAGTGATCACTGTGCATCTCGGGCTTGAATGCGAATACTTTGACACCAATCCTAGCTATTACCGGGAACTGCTGAGTCAAGTCGATTATCTCATTCTCGGCCAACATTATGTGCACATGCGCAACCCCCGACACGGGCTTTTATCATCGTTCTCGCTGCGTCAAGGAGAAGAAGTTGTCCGATACGCCCGTTCGATAGAAAGAGCGCTCCAAACGCCGTTTTTCAGCCTTGTCGCACATCCTGACCTCTACATGTGCGGGTATGACCGGTTCGACGATGCCGCGGAAGAAGCCGCCCATATTATCTGCGAAGCCGCGAAAGAGGCGGGCATTCCGCTTGAGTTCAATGCCAATGGCATGCGGCGGGGGCAAGTAAAGACCTCGACAGGTTGGCGTCACCCTTATCCAGTCGCCGCGTTTTGGGAGATCGCCAAAGCGACAGGCTGTCAAGTCATGTTGAGTTCCGATTGTCATGAACCGTCCTTGCTGCACGATGCGACGATTTCTGAAGCAAAGGCCGAGATGAACCGACTTGGACTATCGCCTATCACCCATCTGACCTTCAAACGCTGAACCGCGAAATTTGCGTTCTCAGCGTTTTTTATTTAGTCGATGTGAATTACCCCGCGCTATGGTGATAAATGCCAAGAGAACGCAAATTCAGTTCCGCCCTAAAACAGGTTAAAAGAGGTCTAAAAAAACATAGTCATCTGCGCTCGATGAATACGATTGGGCGCGTCGAGTCACGCAAACAAGTGCGGGAAACATGGTTAACACACTCAAATGTCGCTGGTTCTTGGAAAAAGCACCGGTTTTGTTTTGATTCGTATAGCTTCCTATAATATACATTATGTTAAGTTATGATAATACAGTATTAAAGGCGTGGACGACGATTCGTGTGTAAATGTTCATTGTTGTTTTTTCCGATGGGGTGTGTGTGCTATCTTTCGTATCAAAAACGCGATTTTTTGTCGTTTGTCCCTGCGAAAATTGCTGTATTTGAAATAGTCGGTTTTAGCAATATGTTTTGCGACGAATCAAACAGGTGTGATACAATGATGACGAGGTGAGTCTATGAACAAGATCGCGTTAATCTTTACGGGTGGGACCATTGCCATGAAAGTCTCTTCAAAACAACAAGGTGCCGTACTCGGGCTCAGTCCGGATGAAATCGTCGATACGTTGCACACCCTGACGGATTTCGAGCATCTTGTGCCCCATGCATTTGCTGATCTTCCAAGCCCTTCGATCACCCCTGTGCGCATGGTGGCGCTTAAACAGGTGATTGATTCTTACTTGAAAGATTCCGAGTTTGCAGGTGCTGTCATCATTCACGGTACGGATACCCTTGAAGAAACCGCGTTTTTTCTAGATGTTGTCTCAACGAGCCCCAAGCCCGTTGTTTTGACCGGCGCGATGAAAAATGCAAGCGAGATCGGTTATGACGGCATGACGAACCTCATATCGAGTATTCGCGTGGTCATGGAGTCCCATTCCCATGGCAAAGGTGTTCTCGTCGTGATGAACTATGCCATCAACGCCGCATGTGAAGTCATGAAGACGCATACTTTGAATCTAGATACGTTTAAGAGCCTTGATTTTGGACCTTTGGGCATCATCGACGATGAAGATGTCATCTATTTTCGCAACCAGACACAACGCAAGGACTATCGACTGAGACCGGCCATCAGTCCGGATGTCTTCTTAATTAAGTGTTATGCAGGCCTAGACGGCCGCCTCATCGACTTTCTAGTTGACACCGGTGCGAAGGGGCTCGTTCTTGAAGCGCTAGGACGCGGCAACGTCCCGCCGGACATGATGCCCGCCATCACGAGGGCGTGTCACCAAGGCATACCGGTGGTCATTGTATCCCGCTCACCGGGCGGCCGTGTACTCGATACGTATGGGTATCCTGGTGGCGGTAAAGACCTGATTCGTGTCGGTTGTATGCTAGGCGGTAGTTTATCCGGTCCCAAAGCGCGTATTCTCTTAATGTTGGCCCTTGGCAATGGTTTTGATCGTGAGGGTATCCGTCATCTCTTTTGACAAAAAAAAGCCTGTATGACCGTTTTAAGACGGCCTGCAGGCTTTTTTTATGGGATTTCATTGTGCAATGAGGCGTAAGGCATCCTTGATGAGTGTCGCCGTATCCTTGGAGGCATCGAGTTTTTTGGTAATCCGCTCGATTTCACGTGCTTTGTAGCCAAGGGCGCGCAACGCATCCTCAACCTCACTCAGCCGGGTAGCTTTGGTCAACGTCATCGGACCTAGTGAAATCTTGCCTTTCAGATCCAGTATAATCTGTTGGCTTGCTTTGGGACCAATACCCGGAAAACGGTTTAGATACTTCGCATCCGCGCTTTCAATCGCTTTGACTATTTCTTCAACCTTGGCGCTTGCTAAAACAGCGAGGGCGCTTTTAGGGCCAATCCCTTTGACACTGAGCAACTGCATGAACAGTTGTTTTTCTTTTTGTGTCTTGAAACCATACAATGTGATGTCATCTTCACGGACGATCTGGAGAACAAAGACTTTGAGTGCTTTGCCGGCTTCGTAATCATAGGGATTCGGTGTCACAATCTGGTAGCCGACGCCCGCTACATCAATGGTGATATTGGTGGGCTCAATTTCAGTGATGGCGCCTTGAATATAGTTGTACATGGGGAACCTCCTGTGGTTCGTGTACGAACAGTATAGGGTCAGGATATGAGTATCATGATGAGGCTGCTTAAAAGGACGATGACAAACAGCTGTGATCCGGCTTGTAGCCAAGCGACGCTGAGGCTGCTAGGATTGCGCCCTAGCGCTTTGAGGGCCGCTGGGAGGACGGATGCAAGAAAACTAGCAAACAAGATGCCGATGAACACGACTAAAGCGATTAGGGCCGCTTGCACGGTCGCATCGAAACGGCTTTGTGTACTGCTCAAGTCAAGACCTATGATGATCAAGAATGTCAAGGTGCCGACAATCAGGGCCATCCCAGCCCCCAGCCATGTGTCAATCAGGACGTGCCGTATGCGTTCTTTATCAAGGTGTAAATCGGCGATGGTGGTTGCTAAGGATTGGCTTGCGGCGACGGCTGTGGTCATCAAAATCAAGGGCAACAGTATCCAAACGGGCGGGATTTCGTCCAACCTTTGCCACATACCACCTAACAAGACCCCGATTAAGGTGAACAGCAGCGCAGGGCCCAGCAGGCTCTTTATACGATATAGAAGGTGTTCGTACCAGGTGCTCATCTTGTATGTGTCGCGTAGACCGACAAACCCCAAAGTGTCGACCCGGCTCTCCTCTTGAATGATGTCGAGGACGTCATATAAGGTGATGATGCCTTCGATGTGCTTGCCCTCATCAAGCACCGGCATGGCAAGAATGTCGTATTTGCGCATGGCATCGACGACATCTTCAATTGAGTCCGCCATGTCGACACTGAAATAGTCCTGGTGCATGATTGTTTTGATCTTTTTGGTTTTTCCGCTCCTGAGCAATTCTTCGATTACGACAAAACCACAAACAACCCGATCAACGTCGGTCACAAACAGTGTTTCAAAGAGTTCAAGGGCATCAAGTTTCGTCTTGAGAAGCGTCAATGCATCGTGTACTGTCATGTCGGGTTTTAGTAGCAACAACCGCGGGTTCATGTGTCCTGCGGCGGTGTGTGGGTGATGTCGCAATGTTTTTTGCAAGAGGTTCCGGTGCGTATCAGACACGCGCTGAAGGCACGCTTTTCTACGGGATTCGCGCATGTGCCTTAACACATCCGCGGCATCATCGGGTTCCATGTGCTCGATGATGTCGGCGGCAAGGGGGCTATCGATGTCGTCGAGTCGCTTAGCAGCTTGAGCGGGCGGCATGTCTGCATGAAGACGCGATAGTTTGTGCGGATGCGTTTCTAGCAAGCGCACCATCCTGTCATAGTCCTCAGAAGACATGTTCAAAGCAGCCATGGCCAAATCAAAGGGTCTCGCTGCTAGCAATTTGCTCCTCAGCATGCGTTCGCGATCTTCGTTTTTGAGCCATTTAACGATCTCTAAGGCCCTGTTTCGCTTTTTAAGTGGCGTTGTCATATTGGATCATTCCTTCCCGTTACAGCCATGTGCTGACGGCCCAAAAGAGCCCAATCGTCAACGGCACATCCATCAAGCCACGCAAAAGATGTCCTGAAGCCCAAATCGGCCGAATGTTGTAGCGATAGAGTAGTATGGGAACAAGACTGCCCATAAGCCCTGCACAAGACATGCCGACAAAGAGCGTCGCACCCGCGAGGCCTGCGAAGGCAACATCAAGGGCTTCAAATGGGACCAGTCGACCAGCCAACAACATCAAGCCAACTAGGACCAGGCTGTAAAATAGACCGTTCAATGAGTTGATGGCCCATTCCGTGAGCACACGTGCCACCCGTGAGCGGCCATCGGGAAGTTGCTGGTTTTGAAGTGCGTGAACCGTGACGGTTTGCGTTTGCAGAATCGCCTGACCGGTGAGACCGAGGATGAGCGGCCATACGACAAAAAGGGCAATCAAGGTTGTCGGCGGTGGGCTGAATGTCGCAACAAGAACACTGAGCATTAAGGCCAATGCGCCTAAGAACCCCATCCAAAAAATCCGTCTGCTCATGCTCACCCCAAGCGGCATTTTTGTAGAGAGCCCGCCTTGTACAGCATAGGTGCGCCTTGATTGACGCCATAAAACACCGGCTGCATCATCCATGGTGATGACACCCAGCAGACAAAACTGACTGTTGACCACCGGCAATTGGTTGATTTGGTAGTTATGGATTAGGTGAATGACGTAATCAAGGCGGTCCGCCACTTGTACCGTAATCATATCCGTGTGCATCAGGTCGGACAAAGGGGTCGAGGCCTCCGCACCAATCAAGGCGCGCAACTCCACCACACCTTCTAAAAAGCGGTTGTCCGCAGCGACATAAATCCGATGAATCGTTTCCATGACATTGGCGTCATGGGCAATTTGCCGCAAAGCCTCCGCAGTTGTCGTGTCACCAGGCAAGATGACGCAGTCACTTGTCATCAAAGCGCCGGCCGTGGACTTCTTGTACGTTGTCAAGGCTTGAAGGGCTTGGGCGTGGTTTGGATCCAAATGTTCGTAAATGGCCCCTCGGGCAGCCTTTGACAGACCATGGAGAATGTGGGCCACGTCATCTGGGGGCATGACCTCAAAGACGTGCGCGGCCTTGTCCGGGTTTAAGAGGGCCACCTGTCTAGCGGCAAGCGATGCGTCCATATGGATAAAGAGCGCGGCGAGTTGATGAAAATTAAGCGACATGATAACAAACGCGCGCTCGGTATCTCCAAGAGTCATGAACACGTCCGCAACATCTGAAGGATGATGGGCGCTGAGTTGTTCCTGCATCATCCGTGGTGAAGCTTGCTGGATGATGCTTAAAATGGCATCATGCTTAGCGTGCGAGGTTTTCGACATGCGAAACATCCTTTCGAACCGTTCAATTCTTAAATAATCACTATTAAGTTTGTATACGAACTTAATAACTAATCAATAAACTCAAACTCATAACCACATAATCTGACCGTATCGCCATGTTGGACCCCTTTAGCGCGCAAGGCTTCATCGACGCCGAGACTTCTCAGCTGCCGGGCAAAGCGCTGCACGGATTGATCCCGCTTGAAATTGGTCATTTCAAGTAAGCGTCTGAGCGCTTCACCCTCGACCTCATAGACATTGTCAGAACCAAGGGTTATCTCAAAGTCAGCGGCTTCCGCTTCAAAAGTATAGTTGACAACGTGGTCTTTCTCAGCATCATCATACAAGTCATAGACTGGGGCATTTTCAAGTAAATCAGCTGTTTTCAAGACTAAAAGATCGATGTTCTCACGGGTTGCAGCACTGATGGGGATAATTTCTGCTGCACCGGTATAGCGTTGCTGGAAACGTTCTAACTGTTCTGTAGCATCCGTCATGTCCATCTTGTTAGCGACAATGAGTTGCGGCCGATCAATCAAACGGTGACCATACTGACGCAGTTCGTTTTGGACGGTTTCATAGTCTTCAAGCGGATCGCGGCCTTCGAACCCACCCATGTCGATGACATGCAAGATGACGCGTGTCCGTTCGATATGTCGAAGAAACTGCAAGCCAAGGCCGTGGCCTTGCGAAGCCCCGGCAATCAGCCCTGGCAAGTCGGCGGCCACGAAACTGCGGTGATCTTGTGTGCCGACCACGCCGAGATTGGGGGTCAGTGTTGTAAACGGGTAGGCGGCGATTTTCGGCCGACTTTTTGAAATGACGCTGATTAACGTGCTTTTGCCGACACTCGGCAAGCCAATGATGCCGACATCGGCGAGCAACTTGAGCTCGATGCGTACGGCAAGCGATTGGCCCGGTTCGCCGTTTTCGGCGATTTCCGGCGCTGTATTGCGGCTGCTGGCAAACTTGACATTGCCGCGGCCACCGCGGCCACCTTTTAAAATGACCACTTCTTGGTTGTGTTCGGTAATGTCGGCCAATACTTTGCCCGTTTCTTCATTGAAGATTGACGTACCAACCGGTACGCGGACGCGCAAATCAGGACCATCCTTGCCATCCATACGACGACTTTTGCCATGCACACCATCTTCTGCCTTAAGGACGCGGTTATAGCGCAACTCAAGCAATGTGCTCAACCCTTCATCACCCACAAAGACCACATGCCCGCCACGACCACCGTCGCCACCGGCCGGACCGCCTCTAGGAACATATTTTTCACGCCGAAAAGCGACCATTCCATCGCCGCCTCGACCACTGTGTAACTGAACTTTCACTAAATCGACAAACATGATAGCCTCCTCAAAGCTGACTGAACCAGCGCATCATGCTTTGCCGGTCCTTAAAGCGGTACAGTTTTTTGCGACCCGTGTAACGCGCGGTCGTCGCAATGATTTTTTGCAGTTTCTTCTCGAAACGATAGACATATTGCAGGAAAATCTGGTCGATCTGCTCGAGGCAACCTTCGGCCATGTCGCTTCGATAACGGTGTTTGTAAGCCGCTTCCCGGTCGATGATGCCTTTGAGCGACATATTTAGGTCGTATTCAAGGATGATGATGGTATCCGCTAATTCAAGACGTTCGATAAATAAATGATTCGTGTAGTTGCCATCCATTACATAGCGATGGTGACGGGATGTAAACGCGCGCATACGGCGGGCGAATGTCTCAGCATCGACCGCTTGCCAGTCTTTGTGCCAGTACACGGAGTCTAAATGCAAATAAGGCAAGTCGAGTTTTTTTGCCAACATTTTGGCAAGGGTCGTCTTGCCCGTGCCCGGACTACCGAGAATGATGATGCGTCGCGGTGAGGCGGACTCGATGAGGCGTTCATAACCGATGCGATGCATGGGTGCAATGTAGTCAAGCTCATGAAAATGGTGCTTTTTCAGAAAGGCACGCATTTTGTAGTTGGCGGGGTGGGTGTCGATTTTGAGAGATTGGTATCCGTTGTTCTTGCCGTATTGCAAAGCATAATCAAGCAACGCCGATGCGATGCCGCGCTGTTGGTTGTTCGGTGCGATGAGTAAACGGTGCAAGACGATGCTCCGATCACGAAGCCAGGTGATGCTTCGGTAAGGTGGATCGTTTTCTTCATAGAGGACCATCGCACCAAGCAAGTCGTCATCATGTTCAAAAACATAGAGCGCACCGCGTTCTACATCGTGTTGAAAGTGCTTTTTACGAGGATAGTTTTCCGTCCATTGTGCGATGCCCGCCGCCTGCATGGCTAAAATGGTTGCCAAGGCGAGGGCATCGAGACGGTCTAAGTCTTGCAGCGTGGCTTTGCGAATCATATGCGGTCACCTGGTTTTCTTGATTCAAGCCCTATTATACAACTGTCAAAAAAAAATGGCAAACACCGTTTGCCATTTGGGTTATTGCGGGTAAACTGAAGCGCGCTTTCTATCTTTACCTACGCGTTCATAACGCACGACCCCATCAACTTTGCTGAAAAGGGTGTCGTCGCTGCCGATACCGACATTCACGCCGGGATGGACCTTGGTTCCACGTTGACGATAAATGATAGAGCCCGCACTACAGTGTTGCCCATCTGACAGTTTTGCACCGAGACGTTTTGATGCAGAATCGCGACCATTTTTGGTCGATCCGACACCTTTTTTTGATGCCATACACAGCATCATATCGATGTTAAACAACATGTGTGCCACCTCCGTTCAATTTTTTTTTAGGCGTTGATGCCAGTGATTTGAAGTTTTGTGTAAGGTTGTCTATGTCCTTGCTTACGCCGATATTTCTTTTTTGGCTTGTACTTGAAAACAATGATTTTCTTCTGTTTGCCGTGTTTGACAACATGCGCTTCAACCGTCGCGCCTGCGATAAGTGGATTGCCAACAGTCAAGCTGTCGCCACCGATCATGAGCACTTTGTCGAGCGTTACAGCTTCGCCTTCAGCGACGTCTAGCTTCTCAACATAAATCTCCGAGCCTTTGCTGACGCGATATTGCTTGCCGCCTGTTTCAATAATTGCATACATAAAAGCACCTCCTCATCTTGTAAGACTCGCCATCGCAGGTGACAGTGCCAAAGCACCGTGCTTGAACCTTTTCCGTGCGGTGTGCTGCGTACAGCGTTACAATAATACCAAAACAAACGGACTTTGTCAATCTTGAACCCTTCAGAATCGCAAGTATTTTCAGACGGAACTCAGCTGAGAAGCTTGTGTTCACGAAATGAGTAGTATCGTCCCTTGCCGACAATGATGTGATCGACGACGGGAATGTCCATCAGTCGTCCGTTTTCAGCCATGACTTTGGTGATCTTGATGTCGCTTTGCGAAGGTTCTGGGTGACCGGAAGGATGATTATGGACCATGATGATACTCGATGCACTGAGCGTTACAGCATGCTTGAACACTTCGCGTGGGTGGACAATCGCAGCACTGAGTGAGCCAACGAAGAGCAACTGTTTCTTGATGAGATGGGATTTGACATCGAGATAAAGGGCATAGAACATTTCTTGTGTGAGCATCTCAAGGTCGGGTTTCATGTAGTCAAAAACGTGTTGCGGTCGGTTCATCGGTGTTTGGACAGGGAAAGTTTCTTCGTATAGCCTTTTGCCGAGTTCAAGCGCGGCAAGCAGCTGGATGGCTTTGGTTTTGCCCACACCCTTGAGCTGTGTCAACTCCGATACGGTCGATTGGTTGATAGCTTTGATTGAAGCGTACTTGTAATAAATGTTTTTCGACAGTTCAAGCACGGAACACTCTTTGGTACCCGTGCGCAAGATGATGGCAATCAGCTCATGGGTGGCTAGAGCCTCCTTGCCATAATGCAAAAACCGTTCACGCGGTCGTTCCTTGAAAGGCATTTCTCTGATGAGATACACGCATTATCACCCGTTTCATTCGTTTGCCTGATGATACATGTGAGAGCGTGTCTTTACTTTTTCAAGCGATCAAGTATTTTCCGGTGGGCTTTGCTGAGCGTCCCCGGAAGATTCTCGAGTTGATGATAATCGAGTGTTGGTGTGCCAGCTAGCGTCGTGGCCATGACTTGCATTTCCCATATGATGTGTGTAAAGACATGTCGAACGGAGAACAGGGATTCGGTTTGACTCACTTCTAGACCAAAATCTTCTTCTAGTGACGCTTGGGCTTGCGCAAGTGTACCAGCATATTGCGGTAGTTGCAACAAACCCCCAAGCAAGCCATGTTCCGGCCGTGTTTGAAAGACATAACCCTTTTGATGGTCCCCTAGCAGAAAAACATGATAGGCTTGCGAAGTTTTGGCAGGCTTCGCGGTTAGGACTGGATAATCATTTGTTTCATCGGTCGCAAAAGCCCGGCAATGGGTTTTAACAGGACACATGTCACAACGTGGTTTCTTTTGACAGACTAAGGCACCGAGTTCCATCAGTGCTTGCGTGAAATCAGCGGGTGTATCATAGCGAATAAGCTGCTCGAGATAACATTCTAGTTCCCGAACCGTCTTGCGCCGACTAAAATCACGGGCATCTGCAAGCACCCGGCTCATCACGCGAATCACGTTGCCATCGACTGCGGGTGTTGGTTGGTTGAAGGCGATGGAAGCAAGCGCACCGGCGGTATAGTCGCCAATGCCTGGTAACCGTCTTAGTGCGGTAAGCGTTTCAGGAAAGTGGCCACCATGTTCATGGACAATCGCTTGAGCGGCTTGATGCAAATAGCGTGCTCGGCGATAATACCCAAGCCCTTCCCAAGCTTTCAGCACCGATTCAGACGGGGCGGCGGCCAGAGCGTGGACGTTGGGGAATTGCTCGATGAATCTTAAGTAATAGGGAATGACGGTATCCATCTGGGTTTGTTGCAGCATCAGTTCACTGACAAGAATTCGGTAAGGATCGCGCGTTTCACGAAAAGGTAAAAGCCGCTTGTTGGTTCGATACCAGTCACATAATTCGTGTACGAACTTTTTAGGGTGGTTCAATGGATTCATCGTAAAGACCTCCTGAGGACAAATGAGCGGCTCAAGGTATGCGCCAACAGGATTGTCGGCGGGCGGGACTCATGATACAATAATACCATACTGTGGATTGAACCCCGATAAAACTTGAAAATGAGGCGATAACATGGCAAAACAAACCCTACCACGCGCAATGCGCCAAAAAATCTTTGCTCAGATGAAGGTCCTGATTGCCGAAATCGGACCTAGACGAGCCGGAACAGCCGCTTCGCTAGAAGCCGCGAAGCGACTTGAAGCACTGATGGCTCCCTATGCAGACACGGTTGTTCGAGAACCCTTCAAGGTTCATTCAGGGGCCTTCTTAGGATGGATTCGTCTATTGGTGATTGCATATGTACTTGGGACAACGGCTTTTTGGTTCAACATGCCCTATGTGACAATCGGGCTTATGCTAGCTAGCTTGTTTATTTTAATATTGCAGTTTATTTTCTATGTGCCCTTGCTAGACCGCTTTTATCCCCGGCGTCCGGCAGAAAATGTTATCGCGACCATCGAGCCTAAGCAAAGCGTCAAAGAGACAGTAATTTTCAGTGGCCATCACGACAGTGCCCGCGTCTTTAATTTCTTGGTCCACCAACCCGCCCTATATCAAGCGCGTGTTACTGGTTCTATCGCCTTTGTCATGTTGCTTCTCTTTGGCTCGATATGGCAGTTATTCCAACCCGAACTCGGCCAGCAACACCTAGGCATTGTCTTCAGCGTGGGGGCGGTTTGGGTGGCGCAAATGTGGTTTTTCGCGGGCAAGCGGGCTACACCAGGTGCCGGCGACAACTTGGCGTCTACACTAGTTGCCGTGGCATTGGGTGAATATTTTTCAGAAAACCGTTTGCAGCATACACGGGTGATGATAGTCAGTTTCGATGCCGAGGAGGAGGGATTGCGGGGTGCCCGTGCCTTTGCCGCAAGACACCGTTTAGACTTGCAAGCCCAACCAACGTATATGCTCAACTTCGAATGCCTCTATGACGACAAGGTACGCACGTTGCTTACAAGTGACATCAATGGGACGGTCAAACTGGATCAACGTCTCGCTCAAGACATGCAAAGGGTTGCCGTGACGCAAGGCATTTCGATTGACCTTAAACCGATTGCATTTCTAACGGGCGGAACCGATGCGGCGGAACTTGCTAAAGTCGGTGTCTCTGCGACGACGCTCTTTGGCATGGTCTGGAGCAACTCAAGTCGTGCAAGTGTGTATCATACCATGCAAGATGTACCGGAAAATGTTTCTAAAAAGGCGATTGAGCAGGCTTTTACCCTCGGACAAGTTTATGCTGAAAACCGTGACCGGAACCTCAAGTGATTTCATAAAGTAAAGAAAAGGACGCGTTGTCCTTTTCTTTACTTTATGAAGCCTAATCATCGTAATGGCGGTTTCAAACCAATAAAAAACGGAGCCATGCTCCGCATATGTTAGCAACGTACAACGTACGTGAAATGACATGGCGTTCCGGAATGGACTCGAACCATCGACCTACAGCTTCGGAGGCTGTCGCTCTATCCACCTGAGCTACCGGAACAAGAATTAAGGTGGTTTGACACTGCACCTATTGTACCATAAGGTTGCTAGTTTGCAAGAGGGCAAATGCAATTTGACCTAACAAGCATGATGGGCTCAATGTCTTAAACATCTTCTTGTGGGTGGGGTGTTTCATGCATGATGCGCATAATCTCCTCATCGGTGATACGCATGCCTTCTCGGGCGAGACGGGTCACATTGGCTAAAGTGGCCTCGATTCCTTTGGCAATGATCCCATCGCCACCTAAAAACTCTTGACCGTTCTCATACATGTGGTGACCAAGGATACCGGCCTCAACCGCCATGGCGATTTTAGCCGCGCAAGAAGGTTTGGCCCCATCGCAAATCATCCCCGATAAAATGGCTAGGGCATTGACAATCGTGTGCGCGATGGCGTTGTAATCGCCGCCGAACAAATACGTGATGCCGGCACCGCTTCCCGCCCCGGCAAAGACGACGCCACAATAAGCTGAAAGGCTACCGATGTCGCGTTTTTGATGGATAGACACAAGATTGCCGACGACGAGGGCGCGATATAGACGTTCGCGACTGATCTGATGGTGCCGTGCATACACGATGATTGGCAGTGAAGCGGTGAGGCCTTGATTGCCACTTCCTGCGACAATCGTCACGGGCAGTTTTGAGCCACTCATGCGGGCATCACTTGCCGCAGCGGCGTAGGCTTTAGCCTGATTGGCCACATGTGACCCATAAGCTTTAAGAAGTACTGAACCCACATTGGCACCATAGTCTTGTGCGAGGCCTTCTTCAGCGATGGCCATGTTGTTGGCGATTTGCGTGTCAAGCAGATTACGCACATCCTCGATGTCGACATGATCGGCAAAGGCGACGATATCTTCAACCGTCAAGTCTTGTTTCAAATGATCATCGACTGCTTGATCAGCGACGTAGTCTTTAGCTAACAGGACCTGACCATCCTGTTCTGCTAAGACAATGTTGGTGTGGTGATTGATAATGCGAATGCGTGCTGAATGTTGTCCTTTGGTAAGCGTAACATCAATATCGAGCACATACGGTGAAGGGCTTGCCGATACTGTGACTGAATGGGTTTTGAGATAGGCTTCGATGTGTTTCTTCGCATGATCGGGCATGCTGAGAATGACCTCAAGACCTTTCTCGTATTGGCCAAACAAGACGCCGGCTACGAGGGCGGCACGTATGCCTTTGAGCCCACCGGCATTGGGAACATGAACGCTTTTCGCATTTTTCATTACGTTGCCACTCACCCTGACAGCAATGGCATCGGCAACGCCTGGCAACAGCGACTGGGCTTTTGCGGCCGCAAAGGCCAGTGCACCGGGTTCTGTGCATCCGGAAGCGGACTGCATTTCCTCTTTGAGGATACTGAGATATATTTGATAGGTTCGGTCTGTTTTTTGCATGGGCGCCTCCGTGCAGACTCGGTTGGGGGAACATGTTTATTGTAACGCAACAAAGCGCGCCGTGCAAGGTCTTCTTGAGGCGAAATGTAAGCACATACAACCTGCGCGTACTGAAAACCTCGTATAATTTAATTAGATACTGAATATTTGAGGAGGAAGCCAATGCATTATCTAGAATGGGCATTGCTCGGCAATGCCGCGAGTCTTGGGTATCACTGGATCTATGACCGTCCCTTGCTAAAACAGTATGCAGCAAAACAGTCCTTGTTGTTTCACGCACCGGATAAAGCCTTTTATGACCAGGCTAAAAGTGCATATTATGCGTATCCGAATGCCAAGGTTAATGATGTGTCGGTGCAAGGGGAAATTGTCCGTTGGCTTTATGAAGCATTACGGCATGACAAAACCTTTGATCGTGACGACTATCGCACCATGCTCCTGAAAGCTTTCCAACCAGGCGGTCATTACTTGGGTTATGTCGAATCTTATGGTCGAAAGCTGGTGCTTGAAGCCTTGGCAAGTCAACAAAAAGTCACCGTGTCCCTTGAACATGATGACGATCAGTTAGTCGGCTTCGCGCCCTATATAGCTTGCAAAGCCGTTGGCTTAAGTATCGATGATGCTTGGCGATTGGCTCAGCTGCTTACCCACCGACCGATCTACTTAAGCGCATACCGTTGGCTTGATGCGATTTTGTCGTCTGAAACCACCCGAAGTAAACAGGTGGTGCTTGAAGAAACCCGCCATCATCTTGGTGAGTACTTTACCGATCGCTTTGAAGCAGCAATCAGTGTATCCGATACCGATGTCTTTATTCGTGATTATGTCAACACCGCTTGTCACATCGATCATGCACTGCCACTTATTTTGCATATCGTCTACCACACAAATAGTTTTGAAGCAGCTTTGTCATTAAACACAGCAATTGGCGGTGCAAGTGCCGACAGAGGACTACTCGTAGGTCTCCTTGCCGGTCATTTTAACACCCCACCGGCATCCTTTGCCGCTTACTTGAAAAAGGATTAGTGCTTTTAAGACAAAGAAAAGACAACAACCGGGACAATTGTTGTCTTTTCTTTGTTCAGGGGAAGGGGATAGTGTGTTGTGAAACACATGCTTAATATAACACACTGACCTTACGACTGGATTACATTTTCATGAATGTTTCCTTAAATATGCTCAGGCGCGACTGCCGAGACGGTAACCAACCCCTCTTACCGTGAGAACAAGGGTCGGCTTCGAAGGATTATGCTCGATTTTTTCTCGTAGTCTACGGATGTGAACATTGATGATGTTCTCATCGGAAAAATAGTCATCATGCCAAACGGCACGATAGATTTGATCTTTTGACAAAATGGCATTCGCATGCTCAATCAGCAACTTGAAAATCTCGAACTCCTTGTTTGTAAGCGCAATGGACGCATGGTCACGATGGACTTCGCGTGTTTTGAAGTTAATGATGAGATCTTGGATGATGAAAGTCTCTTGTTCAAGGTCGCTGGTTACCTTCATGCGCCGTAAAACGGCTTTGATGCGGGCGATCAGTTCGATATTGGAAACGGGTTTGGTGACGTAATCATCGGCACCGAGTCCAAGATGAACGGCCTTTTCTACATCGCTGTCTTTTGACGAGATGATAATAACAGGAATATTTTTGCCTTGCCGGATTTCTTTGAGAACGTCTTCACCAGTACGGGTTGGCAACATCAAATCAAGTAAGACAAGATGAATCATGTTTTTGTTGATGTCTTCGATGACATTCGCGCCGGTTTGATTGATGATCACGTTGTAACCTTCGCGACTCAAAGCCGCTGAAATGGCTTCACATACGAGTGGATTATCCTCGATAATCAGAATGTTGTACTTCATGATTTTCCCCCAAACAATGCTAAGGATGATAGGTCTATGATACATCATTTGCACGATAAGCGCTAGTAACAATGAGACATGTTAGCTTTTCTGTTCGTCTAAAAAACCAGTTAATGCCTTCTCAGTATCCACGAAGATATCCTTCAAAGCGCTGAGTGCAGACTGAATCAAACGGATTTTGCGCTCTTTAGCTGCGTCATCGATGACTTTGCATAAGTAGGCCATCCGGGCGGCCCCAGAATAAGCACAGGAGCTTTTGAAATAGTGGGCATAATAAGCAACTTGTGTCAAATCGCGTTGTTCAAATGCTTTGACAATATTGGCGACATCCTGCGGCGCTTGTTGCAGGAAGTTTCTTATGATTGACAAGCCGGTATCCATGAACTCTTTGTACTGTTTGGTGAATGAAACCGCATCAAAGTAAGGAAGGTGCTTGGGTAAAGCCAAGGTGGTCTTACTGCGCCAATGGGCGACAGGGCGTCCTTCAATGACGTCGATGAGGCGTTGGACACCGAATGGTTTTGTCAAAACGTCTGTCGCACCCCCTTCAAGAAAGTGGTCGATATCATCTTGGAGGGCATGTGCCGTCAACATGAAAATCGGTATCGTTTCATACGTGCCACCGCGTGCGCGAATAAGCTTGAGTGCTTCAAAACCATCCATTCCCGGTAATTGGACATCCATGAGAATCGTATCGAAGTGCATCCTTGTAAGCATCTCAAAAGCTTGTTCGGCATGGTTGGCCGTTACGACATCATAACCACGTCTTTCAAGAATTTCATGCATGGTTTGTCGGCTCAGTGGATTGTCTTCGACATAGAGCACTTTCTTGTGACCCGTCTTGCCTTGAGCCAGCACATCGGTGGATTCGGCGAGCAGGGTCTTGACAAACATCTCATGCAAAAAGTGCGGGGTCACAAGCGTCGTGGATTGAAAATCACTGTAATCGTCCACTGGATCAAGCGCGTGGTTCGATACGATTTGATGAATCATTTGCGGTGGGTAGTCCTTCAACCAGGCCCGCTCATCTTTTGAGAGATCTGAGGGCACCAAACAAAGCGAGACTGGCGAAACATCTCTAAAAGGCGGCTGTGTAAAGGTGAAGCCGAGCTGTTCCCAGGCCCGCTTGACCTTAAGCATCGCTTCATCCATCACGCCAAGCATCAGGGCAAGGCGTCCCTGGTAAGGTTGGTTTACCGAGGTTGATTGCATCTCGCTTAAAGGCATGTCAAGGACAAAGCCAAAGCGGTTTCCATGATCGTCATGTCGGTGAATATCGAGGGCGGTATCAAAGAGTTTCAGCAATTCGACGACAATGGAAAGGCCAAGGCCTGTTCCTTCAATGCCGACATCATCTTTACCTCGGTAGAAACGATTGGCAATGAGGGACTGTTCAGCTTCGGTAATCGGCCGTGCATGATCATCGATTGCAAAATGGATGCGGGCATTGGTATCGTGTTTTTCAAGCAGTTCGACACGCAAAATCACCGAACCGCTCGGAGTGAACTTGATGGCATTGCTCAACAGATTGTTGATGATGCGTCCCAGTCTGTTTTCATCAAAGACAACCAGGTTTGACAAGTTTCTATCATAATCGAACTCGAGACTCAAGCCATTGTCGGCGGCAGTCTGTTCCTGCATTTTGACCAGTTTGAACAACGACTTCTCTAGATTGAACGTGTCATGCTCAAGGGTCATCATCCCCGCTTCGATTTTCGACAAGTCGATGACATTGCTTACAAGACCCGCGAGTGACTCAAGTGCTGAATCGAGAATGCCGAGATATTCAAGGTTGTAAGAAGGTTGCGCCCGCGTTCTCAAAAGTTCAGTGACGTTTTGCATAATGCCAAGTGGTGTGCGGATATCATGGCTGATGCTTGCGAGAAAAAGGCTTTTGGCCTGATTGGCCCGCTCAGCGGTTTGCTTTGAAGCGACCAGAGCCTCTGCTTGTCGTTTTCTGACAAGAAGGTTGGTGATGATTTGTGCGAGGAAACGAAGCAACCGTCGTTCTTCCTCTTGCCAGGTTCTGACAGAGCGTACATCATCAAAACCTACAAAACCCAGGCAGTCGTTGTCATTGAGAAGTGGCAACGTAATCAAGGATTGGATCGCTTGCATGGATAGTGTTTCATAGAGCAAGCTATCTTTAGGCAACTCGGCCACATTCTCGATGATGACGGCCTTGTCTTGTAGATGCAAATCGACCCAATCGGTCTGAAAGTCCGAAATTGCCATGTACCGCAAGTTGTCAATCTCTGGTGAAATGCCCTCGGCACACCACTCATAACGATATTCAATCATATCATGGTCAAAATCATAAAGAAAGACGTAGACCCGATCGACCCCGACAAAATCACCCGTCAGTCTGAGCGCTTTGTCAACGGCGGCATCTTCGGCACCGGGTGCGACATTGATAAACTGTGAGGCAAGTTGGGCCAGCATCTTTTGAAAGGCATAAAAGCGACTCATTTCCGCTTCATGTTTTTCAACAGTTTCCATATCTCTTGAGATGGATACGATGCCTTGTAGCGCGCCCTCTGCATCCCGCACTTGTGCGCGAATGCTGTCAACGTTCACATAACCGTCTTTTGTCTTGACAGAAATGTGGCGTCGGACTGGGGTGTCATGTTCAAGCGCTTCGGCATCGAGTTTCCGGACGATGACGGCATCTTCATCTTGGTACACCTCATCAATACGCTTGCCCGTCAAAGGCATGTCATAATGATCACGCGCAGCCTGATTGACGAACTGATAGGTGCCATCAAGTGTTTTGAAACTGATCAAGTCGGGAATACTGTCAAGGATGGTTCGGTAAAGGTTGTTTTCATTGAGAAGACTCAATTTTTGTGAATGCTTGATTTGGTGGTCTACCAACAAGGAAAAAAGTGGCAAAATAACGGGTAAAGAGTCACGGATGTCTGGGTTGACGGGCGCGCTGAAGGCGACCACCAAACAGCCCGATGTTTGGATGCTGAAAGCGAAATAGTGCGTTGCCTCCGCGACCCAATCAAATACTTTTGCCTGCTCGCGTAGCCTTTTTACTACGTCGTGCTCGCAAGGCGCGTGCTTTGAAGAGGGATAGGAAACAACCCTTTGAGATTGCCCGAAGTTAGCGGGTTCGATGTAGTGGATTTCTTGCGCGCCGAGCATTTCGGCAAACTGTTTTAACCATACACCCGGTTTTTGCGCCGGTGCGGGTTCTTCTTGTACATGATGAAAGAAGGTGTCAATCATCTCAAACAGCTTCCTCAACAGCCACGCCTCCTTTCTCGATAATCGACGTATCCATGATTGGTGTCATTGGTTTGTGTCGACTGTAATAGACCGTACCATAGACGCCCAAGAGAATGCATAACGCGCCTAGGATATGGATGAGATTGAGTTGTTCTTGCAAAAAAATCACCCCAGCTGCCATGGCAATAACGGTCGCAAGATTGGCGTAAATGCTGATGACATGCGCTTCAAGGTGTTTCAAAGCCGTGTTGACAAGGAAGAAAGCAATCACTGACGACATGACGCCGAGGTAGAGGACAGGGAGCAAGACAGTGAAACTCGTCAAGGGCTGAAAATACAGTCTGAGTGTACCAGCGTGTAGCCGCTCCACCGTATGGACCGCATTGAAGAGCACGGCGCCCGATGCCATCATGCAGTAAGTGAGTGCGAGGGGTTCAATGGTGCGCGAAGCGACCCTTGAAGCGATGTTGAACAAAGCTGCAGCCATGACAGCCCCCAGCAACAAACCAAAACCAAGCCGATCAAAAGACAAGGCTTGTCTTGATGCCATCTGAACCACCCAAATCCCCAAGACACTCATCGCAATGAAAACAAGTTGCTTGCGGTGCGGGCGTTCTTTGAGTAGCCAAGTGCCAAAGAGTGCCGTGAAAACAGGAATCAAGGCAATCATGATACCCGCTTCTACACTCGCCATACGCGCGAGTCCAAGTGTTTCAAACACAAAGTACAATCCGGGCTGTAATAGGATAACCCAAGATGCCGCGCGCCAGGTGTGTTTCGAAAGCTTGACGTCGATGAGCTTGACACGCCGCAACCCTTCGATAAACAAAAAAGCAATCATGAAACGATAAGCCAACAAGCCCATGGGACTGACATGACCTAAAACGGTTTTTGAAGACATGAAGGAAAAGCCGAAAATCGCTGCAAAGGCAATGCCTGATAGGTGGGCTTTTTTGACCATAAGTTACTCCTTGTGGATTAAATTAGAAAACGATGGACTCAAGCAAAGCTTGGGCTGATTTCTCCCCCATGAGATATTTGATGATTTGATAGGCAAACTCATAGACCGCGCCCGCGCCTCTGGCTGTAATGATCATGCCGTCGGTGACGGCTTTCAAGTCTTGACGCAACTGCCCGGTGGGCATATCGACTTCTGAACCGGGGAATGCGGTGTACTGTCGACCATCGAGCAATCCGGCCCGCCCAAGAAACCGTGGACCCGCGCAAATAGCGGCGACCATTTTCTCCGCCTCGACAAATGTCTTAGTGAGGGTGGCAATTCCTGGATCTTGATCAATCGTTTCAGCCACATAGCCACCACCGGGAACCACCAGGCAATCATAGCGGTCTATGACGATTTGATTGCATGAGACATCGGCCTGAACCGGCAGACCAAAGGCACTTGTCACCGATAACGAAGGCGCAAATGTGCCCAGTTCGACCGTGACTCCGGCACGCATAAGCAAAGCACGTGTAGCGAGACTTTCGACATCTTCCATATTGTTGCTGATGACCATTAAAGCACGCATTGTTTCACATCCCTTTTCGATTGGTTGAGTCGTTGTATAGCCTTATTATATCACGAGAAACACTAGACATCCGCCGCTGACCGTTTCTGCAAGATTCCCACGAAAAAACGCAGCACGCCATACAATGCTAGACAAGCGGTGATCGTAATAATCACCCATTTACCAGCGGTCACAAAACCTGCCACATGTGCTGCGGGATCGGTCGCAGCGGGAAAACGAAGAAACACGATACTGACTAAGCTGTTTTCAAGCAGGTCAAGTGCGACTGCTAACCAAGGCAGCCACAAGAGACGACGATGATGCGGCCACGTCACATAAAGCAGGTGCCAAAAAAAGAGTCCATAGACCAGCGGCCAAAGAATGTCAAATCGGACGCGGCTTTCAATGTAGGCTTGCCGCCCGGCTTCGCCATAAGCTTCAGCGAGCGCGTACAGTTCGTTACGGCTGTAAAAAAAAGTCGTATCCGGCGATTGTGACATTTGTGCCTTTGACGCTAAACGTGCGGCTTCACGTGGCAGGACCCATCCCATGAAAGCAGCCATGAAAAACGTAGGAACCATGTGACGAAGCTTAAAGAGTAGTTTCATATGATCAGCACCTCACGCAGCCTGTCGACTGCATCTTAGAGAGAAAAAAGTAATCGCGCGTAAGTTTTGCGTCTGACAGGCGGTTTTTTTGTTTTATCACAGCGTATCTAGTATAATAACGATAAAGAGAAGTCATGGCTTTCCATGTCATGGCGACAAGGATGGGTGTACATCATGTTTACCAAAACATACCAGCTCGATGCACTGTGCAAGAAGGACGCCGCGGCCGTTCATCCCGGTGACCTTTTTCATGTCTTGAATGATGTCATGCGTGCACATACGGCTTCGATTGGTCTTGATCACCACTATCATGCGCAACGTAACTTGATGTGGGTGTTGACAGCGTATGATCTTGAACTGAACCATATGCCACAAGACAACATGGCGCTTGTGGCTAAAACCGCTCCGTATGCATTTAAAAAAATGTACGGCTACCGGCGCTACGAACTGACTACGCTTGAGGGGGTGCACATCGGTACCGCTAAGGGTCGGTTCGTTCTCGTCGATACGGTATCCGAGCAGTTGACCGTGCCAGATGAGACCCTGTTAAAGCGATTTGATCCTGAACGACGCGAACCAGCGGCTTTGCCAATGTTCAAGCCACCTGCGTTGCCTGTCACGCCACCTGAGCATCGACAAGAAATTGTGGTGACGTCCGCTCACATCGATGTCAACGGTCACGTCAACAATGCTTTTTACCCGGAGTGGGCGTGGTCACATTTTCCAGCTGAAGTCCCTATTTTCAAGGGGCCGATATTTATACATGTGCAGTTCAAACGGGAAGTGTTCATAGAAGAAACTGTCTCGCTTGATTACCACAGTCTTGAAGCGGGTTGGGATATTGTGATGCGAAAAGGCGACACCTTGGTCGCCCGGGTTATCATCTTGCCTGCATGACGATCATTTTTTGTCAAAAGGGTCATCGTCATATTGTTTGAAAAAATCATCATCAACATCAAAGAAATCATCATAGTCTTTTGTGAAATCGTCTTCTTTTCGACCAGCGGTCCCTGATTTAAGGCTATCCGCTTTGACCTGCTTGATGGGTGATTGACGTGATGGTTCCTTCTCAAGCGTTGTTGGAATGAGTTTGTCAGAGCGGCTCTCCATACTGGCGCGTTTGGCTGCCCGGTTACTCCAGTCAATAAACAAACCAATCACGACGACCACGATAATCATGGGTGTCAGCAACCAAATCATGTCTTAGCACCTCTACTTTCCACATGATTCATTATATCAAAAATGGCACGTTATTTCTAGGTAAAACCGCATTTATCGCTTATTGACAACGATTTTTTTGCAACCTGTCTAAAATGAGGCGCAAGATGCCATGTCCTTATTGCATGCTTTTTCTATTATCATTTATACTTAATGTAACTATGATGTTCCGCGCGAAAGGAGTGATTGCCATGCTCTCGCTCAAGCACATATGCAAGTTCTATGATGACAACCATCACCGTGTTGTCGCTCTTGATAACATCAACTTGACGATGGAAGCCGGGGAGTTTGTTGCTTTGCTCGGTCCTTCAGGTTGTGGGAAGACGACGTTGTTAAACATCATCGGTGGTTTGGATACCTACTCGCAACATGATTTTTATGAAACGGGAAAAACCTTTCTGACATTCAGAAAGAGTGAACTGACGATATCAGGCAGAGCTACGCGTAATTTCAGTGAACGAGAATGGGATCGCTATCGAAACAACCATGTCGGCTTCGTTTTCCAACACTATAATCTCATTCCTCATCTCACCGTCTTAGACAATGTGATGCTGGGCATGACTTTGTCAGGGGTTGACAAAGCCACCCGTCGCACCCGCGCTGAGACGGTGCTGAAACAGGTGGGACTCCTTGACAAGGCGCAGACGAAAAACGCCCAACTTTCGAGCGGACAACGTCAAAAAGCGGCCATTGCCCGCGCTTTGGTGAATGAACCGGATATTTTAATTGCGGACGAACCGACCGGCGCATTGGACTCTGAAGCGGGTCGCGACATCATGCAACTCTTAAGGGAAATCGCACAAGATAAGCTTGTGATTATGGCAACGCATAACGAAGAACTTGCTCAAGCATATGCGTCAAGAATCGTGCGCATGAAAGATGGACAGGTCGTTGAAGATACGACGCTCCGTACGTTTGAAAAGCAACCTGAAAGCTTGGTACAAGGCTTTTCACCGATTGCCATGCCGATTAGCGCGGCTGTTCACTTATCGTTGAAAAATCTACGGATGAAACGCGCGCGTTCGTTTCTTGCAGTCTTAGCCGGGGCGGTCGGAATTGCCGGTGTGGCACTGGTTTTAAGTATCGCCAGCGGTCTAGGACGAGAGATTGAGCGGATCGAAGCGGAGACACTGGCGGCCATGCCCATTGCCATCCACCGCTTCCCTAGCACGCAAACCAACTTGCCGCTTATTGACGGCCGTGATTTCAGTTATAACTTTGCACCGTGGTTTGAACCCGTTGTCGGAGGGTCACGGACACACACCAACTTGATTACGCAGGAATATGTGGACCATTTGCATGCGATGCAGTCTGAATGGCTGAATGGTATCTCGTTTTTGCATGGTGTACGGATGCCTTTCGTTGCTTTTGATGAAGACGGCGCGCGGAACAGTTTAACCGAGGGTGTTCTCTTTCAGCCCCTGCAAAGCAGTCGCATTTATCTTGAGAGTCAATATTCATTGCAGGCAGGTCGTTACCCTGAGGCTGACGATGAACTGGTCATCATTGTCGATGCACTCAACCACATCGACGCAGGCATTCTTGAGTTTCTCGGTGTCGAACAAACTGGAAGTCGCTTTTTTTTCCGCGAGGTCCTTGACACGGAAGTGCTGCTTTTCTTCAATGATGGGCAACATATCGAATATGATCTACTCACCGGGACAATCGAGCGAAGCTTCATTGAGTCTGCCACCGATCACCAACTCGCGATGACGGTGGTCGGTGTGCTTAAAGGTCGTCCTAACAGTCTAGAAACTAGCACGTCTGGCATTTTCTATCTTGATACCTTAGAAAAGACCTTCATCCAAAACAATCAGCCGTCGGCATTTTGCGAAGTCCTCGCAAACATTGATTTACGTGATGCGACACGCGAACGTCGTACCGAGGTGCTTGAAATACGACGGATGCACGGATGTCAAACGTTGCCCACTGTTATAAATATTTATCCGCGATCACTTGAGACAAAACGGTCGGTCATCGCGCACTTAAATGACTACAATGCGGGGCGCGCTGAAGAACAACGGATTCAATACACCGATTTATCGGCTGTCTTGTCTGGATTACTGGGCACAATCAGCACCAATGTGACGACGGTACTCTTTGCCCTTGGGGTGGTGGCGGTCCTTGTATCGGCTAGTCTTGTGGCCATGCTCGTTTATAACGGTCTCGTCGAACGAACCAAAGAAATCGGCATCCTGCGCAGTTTAGGGGCCCGCCGCCGGGATGTGGCCCGGATGTTTAATGTCGAGGCACTGCTCATTGGACTGTTAGCGGGCATCGTAGGCATTGGGTTCGCGTATCTGCTGAGTATCCCCATCAACCGTACCTTGAGCAACATCTTGGTTGGGTTTGACCGTGTGGTCCGCTTACAGCTGCCCATCATGTTGATGCTGGTATTGTTCAGTGTTGTCATCACATTTTTGTCAGGCCTATTGCCAGCATTAGCCGCTGCTCGTCGCCATCCCGCTGCCGCCTTACGTCATCATGACTGATTCATAGAGAAGAAACCATCCGATAAAAAACCACCTTGAACCGTTCTTGTTATGTCAAGAGGTCAAGGTGGTTTTTTCATGGAAAGTTTTAAGTAGCGCTTAAAGCGTTTTACGCGTTAGGCGTCTTAATTGTGTGGTGTGTATCGCAAGCCGATGCGGAGTTGTTCAAGGTTGTGCTGCATCATCTCAAAGAGCGTCATCCCACGCTGATAATCAACGCTTGGGACGTTTTCCAACGCATAGAGATAAAGAATCTCGGCACCAGTTTCCTGGGCAATCGCTTGGGCGACATGCGGTGCAATCATTTTTTCAGAGAATAGATGTTCGATACCAAAAGCAGTCATCGTGTCAATCATGTTAGCTAAAGCTTGTGGCGTTGGTTCGGCATCGGTAGAAAATCCACGATAAGGATTCACGTACCCAAAGCTATAACGATGAACGAGGTATCCGAGAACATTATGACCCCCATACATGATGACATTGAGTTCGGCATGCGCACGCAAGTCAAGGAAATCCTCATGTAAGGCATCGAGATCATTGAGATAGTTGTGGGCGTTGATTCGCAATGTACTTTCATGTTGAGGAAGCAGTTCGATAAGGGCATCACGCACTTCAAGCATCATGATAGCAAGATTGAGCGGATCCATCCAGATATGCGGATCAAACGGACCGTCAAATTGCGGCTCATCGCTGACTGTGACATTCATCGGGGGTGTCGTGTAACGTAACTCACCACGGTGAACCCACGAGAAGACAACTTGAGTTTGACCATTTTGCAGACCGCGGATGTGAACATGGTCACCATGATTGACAAGTTCGACAATGCCTTCTGACGCACCGTGTGCGAGGGATACAGTTAGGGCGTTCACTTCACCTTCGCTGTCTAAATCGCGTTCCCGACCATCTGCGGACATGATGAAGGCACCGAGTGAAAGGTGTTCATTGACCGCGACACCTGGCAAGCCGCCATGCCAATGGGTACCATGGACATAAGCGATTTTCGCGCCGTCATCTTGACGGTTGAGCAGTTCAAATGCACCGATTTCCGGTTGATGGACATGACTGCCGACCGTAACGGTCATCGGCGGTGTCGTGTAGCGTAACTCACCACGGTGAACCCAAGAGAAGACAACTTGAGTTTGGCCGTTTTGCAAACCGCGAATATGAACATGATCACCATGGTTGACAAGCTCGACTATACCTTCTTCCGCACCGTGTGCGAGCGAAACGGTCACTGCGTTAACTTCACCTTCGCTGTCGAGTTCACGTTCGCGACCATCGGCTGAGACAATATGTGCGCCAAGCGACAGATGGCTGTCTACATCAACGATGGGTAGTGAACCGTGCCAATGAAGACCATGGACATAGGCGATTTTCGACCCGCCATCTTGACGGTTGAGCAGTTCAAAGGCACCGATTTCTGGTTGATGATCATGATCACCAACCGTGACTGTCATCGCCGGGGTGGTGTAGCGAACCTCACCGCGGTGAACCCAAGAGAACACCACGTGCGTGTGACCATCCTGCAAACCACGGATGTGCACATGGTCACCGTGGTTGACAAGTTCGACAATGCCTTCTGCTGCACCGTCTGCAAGGGAAACCGTGACGGCGTTGACGTCACCATCAAGCTCGCGTTCTCGATCGTCTGCTGAGACAATGTGCGCCCCAAGTGACACGTGGCTGTCCACATCGATGTTTGGTAATGAGCCATGCCAATGGCCACCATGGACGTAGGCGATTTTCGCCCCACCGTCTTGACGGTCGAGCAGCTCAAATGCACCAATCTCATCCTCATGTTCATGATCGTGGTCATGGTTGTGATCATCAGGCATTGTGGTGCTTGCTTGAAAACCGATGAGGTGGACATTACGACTGAGGTCAAGGACACGTAGGCGTCGGTTTTGCGTCGGACTGATGAGATTGGCGACCCATGGCTCCATGGTATCGCCGGTATATAGCAACAAATCCGCATCCAAGATTTCTACGAGTTTTCTTGGTGTTGGTTCAAAGGTGTGTGCATCGGCACCTGGTGGCAACAACAACTCTAGGTCAATCAGGTCACCCGCCAAGGCTCTGGCAATATCATACTGGGGGAAGAGTGTGGCCAACACAACAGGCTTTTCGCGTTCCTGCTCTACAGAACAAGCGGACAATCCAGCTAAGAGAAAGACAGTCATCAACAACAACATTATTTTTTTCATTCTAAAAACCTCCTTATTTTTTCACACTTTATTATACACGTCTTTAAAGCAAATGCAAACCATTCGCATTAAAATATGCAAAAAGAAAACGCGCATCGTTGTGCGCGTTTCACGGTCTTAATCAATCAAGTATTGACGAATCTTTGTGACAATTAAATCAACGGCCTTGTCATGACGACGGTCATTGGGAATGATGACATCAGCGTATCGCTTTGTGGGTTTGATGTACTTGTGAAACATCGGTTTGACGGTTGTCTGATATTGCTCGATGATGCTTTCAAGTGTCCGGCCGCGTTCATGTAAGTCACGAAGCATGCGGCGAATAAAGCGTGTATCATCATCGAGTTCTACATAAAGGCACATGTCAGCGAGGGCGCGGATGTCAGGGTGATCGAGAATGAGAATTCCTTCGACAATAATGACGCTTTTAGGAGAAACCGTCTCCGTATTCGGGCTACGATTGTGGTTGACAAAATCATAGGTCGGCTTGTTGACGGTTTGGCCGTTAAGCAACTGATGCAAATGCTCAAGCAAGAGGTCATTGTCAAGTGACTTGGGATGATCGTAGTTCATTTTGGCACGTGTGGCCAAATCGTAATCGCTCTGGTCATGATAATAATCATCATGACGGATGATCAGCACATCATCAAGTCCCGCTTTGTCGAGAATCTCTTCAACAACCGTGGTTTTGCCCGATGCAGAGCCACCTGCGACAAGAAACAACAGTGGTTTGCGCACAAGAATCCCCCATTCTGTAACACGTCGAAATCATTGATGATATTGTATCATATAATGGCGCGTTTTGCCTATGAAAATTGCTTCAAAACAACAGGGACTTACGGCTACATCCAATCGGGTGGATCAAAAGTTTGTGCCGCATTGTTGGTGGCACCGGGCGTCAGGTGCACACCTTCAAAGTAAGCCCAGGTACTACTACCATCAGGCCACCGGCCGTAAGACATGTTGCGTGGTATGAACACAGGCAATGTCTGATCGATACGCGTCACACGATCGGCATGGGTCAGTACAATAGACTGACCGCTTTGACTGATGCTGAAGTTTGTGTGTAGCCACGCATCGGGGTTACGCCGATCTTTTCCAGAAGCGTAGACAACCAAATGGCTATGCGCTGCCAGCGTGATGCCATTTGGAAACTGCCATTTCAAGGGGTCATCGGGATCATCAGATAGGAAGAAACCCGATAAATCCATGGCTTGATCATGCGGATTGAACAGTTCAATCCAATCTTCAAAATCGCCATCTTCATCTGGGAAAACTTGGCCGTTAGAACTCATGATTTCGTTGATGAAAAGCGTTTGGGTTAGTGGCTGGGGAAGATGGTGTGGTCGCCGGTAAGTAATGGCAGACCAGTACGCATCTAACAGTGCGTAGCCACTTTGATCGTCTTGTGTGGTCAAAGGGATCGGATTGTCGCGAATATCAATTTCAGCCAACTTGTTCGAAGCCGGGTCGTCTTGCAGTGCACCCGCTGCCATCAGCTGAGCGAGGACGTCGACGGATGTGATCCCCGTATTGCGCAAGTTCAGTCTTTGCAAGCGTGTCAGCGGTTCAAGTTGGTCGATTTGTTCACCAACAGGCACATGTTGCATAATCAGTGTTTCGAGATTTACTAGGTTGCGTAACGGTGACACATCATTGATTTCCGTGTTTGAATGTAGGTTCAGGTAGGTCAACGCTTGCAAATCATCTAAGAAGGCAAGGGTGCGCAAAGCAGTTTCACGTAAGTTGAGATATTCTAGTCGACTAAGCATGCGCAACGTTTCAGCAGCGATGAGATGATCAAGAGGGTTTTTACTGAGATCAAGACGCCGCAAGTTCGTCAAACCTTGAAGTGGGCTGATATCAACGATGTGGTTGTCACGCAGTTCTAGCGTCTCAAGAGACGTCAGGCTTTCAAGCAAGGTCAAATCCTCAAGACGAAACTGAAAGCTTAGATTGTCCGGGTTCGGGCGTAACACATTGTGTCGCAGGTTCAGATGGCGCAAAGGTACATCATGCAAGGCCGCAAAACCAATCGCTTCGAGACTGGTGATTTCGTTGTTGCGCAAACTCAGTTCTTCAAGATGTCTCAATGTTGCAAGCGGGGATACATCGGTGATGAAGTTGTCTTCGAAGTCAAGGACGCGGACATAGCGCAACGCTTCAATCCCTTCTAAGTGTGTGATGCCCCGATTTCTTGCGTCAAGACGCGTCAACTGCTCGACCTCAAAGCGCCTGAGCGGGTCCTCTTGATTATTAAGGGCATCGCGCACAGCTGCCTCAAGACCTTGATCGGTAAAGGTCACAACACTGTGTCGTCGATGCAACATCAAATAAAACGCCCCAAGGAGCAGGCCGCTTAATATAAGGATAATCAGTAGTCGCGTCACACGAATTTTCATGGGGTCACCTCACAATGCCAAGAAGTTCAACTGTCATGGACGGCGGGAAAATGCAACATGTGGGGCCGAATGACTTCAATGCCTTGGACGTACTTGCTGTTGGGTACGGCTTTCAGACTGTGGGTGCGAACGATTCGCTTGAGCCAGTCAGGCGTCGACATGCCGCACTTAATTTCGAGAATTATTCTTTTCGGTCGGTGATAGCGCATTGCGGGCGCTATAGGAAACAGCACGTTCGCCCGGCTGCTTTGCACCCCGTGATCAAACGTAATCCTGAGCGGTTCACGCGTGCGGGACATGTAACCTTCGCGTGTATACTCAACCAAGAGTTGCGGTTGCAAGCTACGAACATGAAGTAAACGAAGAAACTCCTGCCAAACCGGATCAGGGGCTTCAGGCATGACATCACGGTCAAACCAAGCTGAAAACACATCATAATCGATCAAGCTAGCATGTTTAATCATGGCCGCGCCTCGCTTGGTCTTGAGTTCGATGGAGACCTGTTCGCATTGCGCTACTGTATCCACGTAACTGCGCACACGGATTTTGATACGACCAAATTGCCCGTCATCCCGTTCATGAAAGGCGTGAAGCGCATGCGTGTCGTAGTAAAGACTTCGCACTAGATAACGACTGTTCGGTGCTTCCTCAGTATAAAAGTCACGTGTCACAAACGGCGCCAACGCGTGTTTGACAGCGTAGTATTGAGAAAGTGACAAGACATACTTGTATTCAAAACGTTCCGAAGTCCGAATCATGGGCCTCACATCGGCAACGCCAGCTGTGGCGCTAGTAGCGAGACTTTGTGAACCCCTTCTGCGGCTTGAAGTAGGTGGACGGTGTCATCGATACTACTTAGTTTCGTTTTGTCAAATCGAAGCTCGAAGATAATCTCATACCGATCGCCCTCTTGCTCACGACTACGCAACTGCACATCGATGCCACCCATGTCGGCCAACGTCTTCATCGGTGTATCGTCAAAGCGTCGCTCGCCGCTGATGATCAAAATATACTCCGCATGGATCGGACGCCCATACTTGATCAAGTAGAAGACCAACATCAGTGCGCCGAGGATGAGCGTGGCCAAAACAGCGATGGTCCAGTTTTGTGTACCGATGCCAAGCCCGATGGCGATGGTCCAAAACAGAAAAGCCATGTCACGGGTATCTTTGATGGGTGTACGAAACCGGATGATTGACAAAGAGCCCACCAAACCAAGTGATAAGACGAGATCCCCCTGGATGAAAAACATCACCAAGGTCACAATGGGGGATAAAACCACGAGGGTTGGTAGAAATGAACTTTCATAATTGAGACCGCGGTGGGTATGGCGATAGATCAGGGCAATGGCTGTACCGAGTACAATCGCAAGAAACATGGAAAAGACAAAAGTAAGCAAGGTTTCAGAAGGGATGATAATCTGATCGATTAGGGTTGTCATCATGATGCACCTCATATTCTATGAATTGGCGGGTTTCAGTCAAAGAAACCATATTGGTAGTCGTTGGAGTGAACGGTGAAATACATCCAGGTCGAGCGCGTTTGAAGATAATCGATTAAAAAATCGCCATGTTCTTGGTGGGTATGCAAAGCGACAAGTTCAGGTGTGTTCGGCCACACGTAGTGGGTCAAAATCGGCCACCGATTGAAGTTGTTCGCTGCCATGTCCGCAAGACTTTCGGTCATGACTGGAATCGCCTCGAGCAAGACCGGCAAGAACACGTTATGGACGGTCGCATACCGTTCCCTGAATCGGTTCCTGACCTCAGGAATTTGCATCATCAGTGTAAACCAACGATTTTTGTCCCGCATGCCATGAAACCCTTCAGGACCATAGCCAAAAGACATGTAGTACGCATTACCAATCGCTAGATCGAAGTCCCATATCGGTCCCATTCGCAACGGTTCACCAGGCTGCTTATACATAAAGACGCTGCTCCAGCCCACATCGACATTCTTGAACAACTCATGGATGATGAAGTAGTCGATGAAATTATCGATGTCCATGTAGGCCTCGTAACCGGTGCGCGCGATCATCGCGGCTTCCATTTCCACGATATGGTTGCGCATGAACGCGTTGTACGCTTGCATGGTCGCAGTGTTGTTTGAGGAAGGAACCTTGATGTTGTAAGGGATACCAGCAACCGTAAACCAATCGGTTCCCGTCACGTGGCCATGCTCATAAAAACGTTGATCCAGTTCCATGAAGTAGCCAACATCTAGGCCCATGTCACCAACAGGCGACTTGAGGGCGAGTTTGTTCGGATGGGCTTCGATATGCTCGGTAAGCACATAGACGCCCTCATAATGACCGTTAACGTAGAGTTCGACATAGCGCGTTGACACAGCATGGTCAAGATGATCAAAGAAATGGGTGAACCAATGAACAACCGTGTTGCGCATCAGTGATTTGTCCGCATACTCAGCAAGTAGTACGTAGTTGCGCGCTTCAGGTAATCCCAGTAATGATGCCGCGTCACCTAGACGGATACGGAAAGGTTTCTTCGGCATGAACCAAGTCGAGTTGCCCCGACCCCTGAGCTCGGCATTGTGGGTTTCAAAAAGCTCAGTATGTACCCCGTTGACTCGACCACTTAAACTGAGTGCAGCCCCGACATACGTGTCGCGATTGATCTGGCTGATCGATTCAGCCATCTCAATTTCAAGCACATAGCGATGCCGACCAGATTCAGGGGCAAGCAGCCGTAACGGATAGGTGACATCCATTGTACCGCTTCCTGACAGTCTAATGGTGGCTTCTAACTCAATCTGCGTATCAAAAAGCGGTGGTTCATAGAGAAAAAACCTGTCTAAAACTTGGTCATTCAAGCGCCATTCAATGACCGCATCCGGATGAACAGGCAATACAAAGTCGGCATTGACGTCGCTTGGAAGCTGAAACTTGATTGCAGCACTGACTTGATCGAGTGCTTCTTGATCGACGGGCGTATTCAAGCAACCCATGAGTCCAAGACTAAACGCAAGGAGCGTCACCATGCACCATACTCTTTTCATCGAATCCCCCATTATCAAAATGTTAACACGATATTATCACAATTTAACGAAAGTCATTGTACCATGAATACGCAGGATGTGCAACCTTGACCCCTCGCATAGGGTTTTCCGATGTCGCGTTAACAAAATCGGTACGATTATGATGACTGTGTTATAATTAATAAGGATGCGCACGACCATGATGTGCGAGTCCTTAGTATCTGTTTTAGTTGTCGTATATCAATCGTCAATATCTAAAGGAGGCCACATAATGAAAACCATGCACCAAACGTATACGTTGTCAAACGGCGTTAAAATGCCGAAAATCGGCTTTGGAACTTGGCAAATTGCAGCGGGAGAGTCCGCCTATGAAAGTGTCCGTGATGCGTTGCGTGCTGGGTATCGCCACATTGATACTGCTGCAGCCTATCAAAATGAAGAAAGTGTTGGCAAAGCGATTCGCGATTCGGGATTACCACGTGAAGAGATTTTTGTAACCTCGAAGTTGCCCTCGCACATCAAGACATACGACGGGGCGCTTGAAGCGTTCGAACAGACGATGTCAGCCATTGGTTTGGAATATTTGGATCTTTACTTGATTCATGCGCCTTGGCCATGGCATGACATCGGCAGCGATCACCGCGCTGGAAACGTCGAGGCATTCAAAGCGCTGGAAACGATTTATCGTGAGGGTCGTTCTCGCTCGATTGGTGTATCGAACTTCTCCCCTGAAGACCTTGACAATATTTTAGCACACTGTAAAACGGTGCCTCATGTCAACCAAATCGCCTTTTTTATCGGCAAGAATCAAGCCGAGACACAGGCATACTGTCAACGGCACAACATCCTTGTGCAAGCTTATTCACCGCTTGCCTTAGGTTATGCCCTGAGCAATGAACTTATCGGCAAGATGGCTGAAAAGTATACGGTCACACCAGCGCAGATTTGCGTTCGTTACTGCATTCAAAAAGGTACAGCCCCCTTACCAAAGACTACGCGATACGAACGCATGGTTGAAAATGCGGCGGTGGATTTCACCATTGATGACGCCGATATGGCGCAACTTGATGCCGTTGAAGAAGATCCGCGACGCTGGGGTTAGTTATCACTAAACATAAAGCGATGTGTTCATGACACATCGCTTTTTGCATGATATTTCCATGTGGTGCAAGTTACCGATTTACAAGGTATTCTCGTTGCATGCCATAGCGTATTCATCTATAATGAATGCAATAAGAAAGGGCGAAGTGTATGCTGCAACTGACTGGTATAACCAAACGATACGAAATCGGTACTTTTAAGCAAACGGCACTTGACGGCGTCGATTTGGCGTTTCGATCTAAAGAGTTTGTCTGCATTCTTGGGCCGTCAGGTTCGGGCAAAACCACCTTGTTGAATATGATCGGGGGTTTGGACCGTTATGACGCCGGTGACTTGTTGATCAGCGGCAAGTCGACACGTCATTTCAAAGCATCTCAATGGGATAGTTATCGAAACCATGCCATCGGGTTTGTGTTTCAAAACTACAATCTGATCACGCACACCAGTGTACTGGCCAATGTCGAAGTCGGTTTGACTTTGAGTGGTCTGAGTGCTGAGAAGCGACGCGAACGCGCACTAGAAGTCCTCGAACGCGTCGGCCTGATTGATCATGTTTACAAAAAGCCCAATCAACTTTCAGGCGGTCAAATGCAACGGGTGGCGATCGCGCGGGCGCTGGCCAATGATCCCGATATCATTCTCGCGGATGAACCGACGGGGGCAATCGACAGTGCAACCAGTCGGCAGATCATGTCGCTGATTCAAGAGATTTCACGAGATAAACTGGTCATCATGGTGACCCATGATGAACAGATTGCCCATACCTATGCGAGTCGTGTTGTCACCCTTCGTGATGGGCAAGTACTCCACGACAGCGACCCCTATGTACCCGAGCAAAGCACGACGGATAAGTTGTCTTTCAAACGTACCTCGATGGCCTTTTTGCAAGCACTACAGCTCTCATTCAGCAATCTCAAAACCAAGAAGTTCCGAACACTCATCACCGCCTTTGCCGGCAGTATCGGCATTATCGGTGTGGCGCTTGTGTTATCTTTAGCCAATGGCTTAAATCAGGAGATTGACCGTTTGGAAATGACGACACTCGCTGAGTTTCCTATTCAAATCGAGACAGTCGCCTTTGATTTAGCAGCGGCTAGGCAAAGTGGTCCACCCACGGGCCGGCCGAGTGATGCCGGCGATTTCGAGCAGTTTCCGGATGTGCGCACCATCTTCCCATTCCAACGATCTTTATCACCTGTGCAACATGTCAATATCATCAGTGACGATTATATGCAGCATATTGATGCACTGAATCCGATCTATTACCATGATATTTTGATTAACCGCAGTGTGAACATGAACATCTTACATCGCCGGCCTAATGATCAAGTCAATCGCATCAATACGGGAACCGTCAACTTCGAACCGATGCTTGGCAACCCGGATTTCTTTTCAGACAATTATGATGTGTTAGAAGGCCGTTTGCCGGAAAACCATCAGGAACTCCTGTTGATTGTCGATGCATATAATCGTTTGAACGTCCGGTTCTTTACGGAGCTAGGCCTAGACCCCAATGCGATTGAATATGATTTTGATGTATTCTTGAATCGTTCATTCCAAGTGGTACTTCACGATGACTACTATACGTATGACGCCGCAACCAACCGCTTTTTCCAACCGACAAACCTTACCGCTTTCTATGGAGAAAATCGAGGAATCGATTTGAGTATCGTAGGGATTGCCCGCGTCAGTGAGGGCGCCTTGTCTAATGTATTGAGTCAGGGCATCAAGTATCATCCCGATCTTGCCGCTCTGTACCTTGAGCATGCTGCGACCTCTGAAATTGGTCTTGCGCAACTGGCATCGCCAGAACGGAGCCTGATAACCGGCAGTACGATTACACCACAAACCCACCAATCTCTCTTACGCTCACTTGGTGTTGACAGCACACCCTCTTCGATTGCCATCTATCCAGTTAGTTTTGAGGCCAAGGAAGCCATACGCGACCATCTCGATGCTTTCAATGTCGATCGTTCAGACGCGGAGCGCATCATTTATACGGACTTAGCGGCCATCGTCACCGAACTGACGAGCGATGTCATCAACGGCATTTCCTACGTGCTCATCGCATTTTCATCGATATCACTGATCGTCTCGTCCATTATGATTGGAATTATCACCTATGTTTCGGTGCTTGAGCGGACGAAAGAAATCGGCATTTTGCGCAGTCTCGGTGCTCGGAAACGTGATATAGCACGGGTGTTCAATGCGGAAACAACCCTCATTGGACTCGTCGCCGGGTCACTGGGTGTGGCCATCGCCTTTTTGCTCACCTTTCCCATTAATGCCATTATCGGCAACTTGGTCGATCAGCTCGATCGTCTGGCCGTCATGCCCATCCAAGCAGCCTTTGCGCTGATTGTAATCAGTGTCATCCTTACCTTGATTGCCGGACTCATTCCTTCAAGCATCGCCTCAAGAAAAGATCCGGTCGCTGCACTTAGAGTCGACTAAAAAAAGTTTGCCGTATGGAACGTACACAACGGCAAACTTTTTTTT